>DASUGQ010000278.1:0-3642 GCA_036273935.1 Cyclobacteriaceae bacterium
GAGCCTTTTTTGAGATGTCCTGATAACCACAACTCATAACCTGTCAACACCGTGCAGTTGGGCAGGTCCTTCGTTTTCCAGTAGATTTCATTGAAGATGTTTATCGCATTGTAATCTTCCGGATAGGGTTTCCCAGCCCAAATGATTTGAACAGGATACTTTTCGTTTTGAAATATCTTCAGGAATCTCTTGTAATCGGACAGGAGCAAATTCGCCCGCTTGTAAGCGGCAAATCTCCTCGCCCATACAATGGTCAGAACGTTTTCGTTAAATAGTTTTCCCGTCTGATTGGCTACAGTGCGGAACAATTTGAACTTCAATGCTTTTTTTCGTGCCAGGAGTAATTTGTTGTCATCCTTTGCCAATGCTTCGTCTAAAACTGAATCGCTCCAGTATGTTTTGTTTTGTGCATTTGTGATCGCCGTTATCTCGCAGATTCCGTCATATTGACCCCACATTTTCCTGGCTACTTCCCCGTGCAGTTGAGATACACCATTAGCACATTTTGCTAACCGTAGCGCTGTGAGGGTGTAATTTAAAACCCCATTTTCCGGATGCACGGCATTTTGAACTTCTTCCAATGATAGTCCGCTGAAGAAACTCATTCCGTTTAGTAATGGCAAACTATGCTCTTCGTTACCTGCTTTCTCCGGCGTGTGTGTTGTAAAAACAACTCTCTTTTTTACTTCATCCGGGTTTTTATACTTATTCAAAAGATAGAAGCACATCGGAAGCGCGTGACCTTCATTCATGTGATAGATCGCCGTCTTTCTTTCAAGGATGTCCAATAATTTTGCCCCGCCAACACCGAGTAAAATCGATTGAGCGACCCGTGTCGTTTCATTAGGATCGTACAGGCGATGACTAATCGTCTGTGCCAGGTAGTCGTTTTCCTCAATGTCAGTCGACAAAAGAAATAGCGGGGCTGTATTAAACACCTCTGGTTTCAGAAGGTATGCTTTGACATGAACTTTTGCTCCATGGATTGTAATTGGAAAAATGATGTCAGTGTCGGTAAGGAAAAAATAATCCTTGTCGCGAAAACTCACCTTCAATGTTTGATCCTGATTTCGTTCCTGGTCGTAGTAACCTTTTTTCCACAGGATGCCTATGCCGATAAGGTTTTGCTTCAACTCGTAGGCGCTACGCAAATGAGACCCCGCAAGAAACCCGAGCCCTCCGGAATAAATTTTCAGAGGTTGATCAACAGCGAACTCCATCGAAAAATAAGCAGCGGGTTTAGCATATTTCTTATTGAACTTATAAGGGAAAAGATCATCTACGTTTAGCATACCAGGCAAATAATTAAGGCCGTGAATTTATGGCAAACTAATGAATAAAATTCATAGCAAAACTTTAAAAGTAGGATCGGGCTATCTCTAAATCGTTTGAAGATGGTTCAACAAATCGCTGATGGAAGTAACTTCCTTTAGATTGCCTTGGTAAAAAATTTTCCAAAGAAGTTCCTCTGTCTCCGGTGTTGAAATCTCTAGATCGGCATCAGGATCGAGGCGATATCCCGTCCTTTCCAGGGCATTCTTTGTCCAAAGAAAAAAATGGCCTTGCCCGGAGAGTTTTACATTAAATTTTTGAAACGACGTATGGATAACTTTCCCGGTTTTTAAATCAAAGCCCTTGAATTCAAAGATGCTGTCGAACATACCGTTTAACACAAGGTCTTCCGGGATTCCGGTCAGAATATTTTTATTCTTGCCGGTAAGCCAGATAGCATCTGCAGTTTGTAGTGCCAGATCAAGATCATGGGTAGCGAGTAGGACGGTCTTGTTTTTCTTGCGTGTCAAATGCTTGAGTGTTTTCATGATCTCAATGCGATTGTTCAAATCAA
Source organism: Cyclobacteriaceae bacterium (assembly GCA_036273935.1). Classification (GTDB taxonomy): domain Bacteria; phylum Bacteroidota; class Bacteroidia; order Cytophagales; family Cyclobacteriaceae; genus ZC4RG29. The sequence continues at coordinate 1,847 of DASUGQ010000278.1, forward strand.
GATGAGCGGTCGGCTCATCGAGTAAGATTATCGGTGTGTCCTGGGCCAAAGCACGGGCAATCATTACCATTTGTAATTGACCATCGCTGAGTTCAAAGATTTTTTTTTCTTCGAGGTACTCAATGTTCACTTCAGCGATAGCTTTGGTGATCAACTCATCGTCTCTCTGATGAAGGCGAATAGTCCAGTCTAAATAAGGATATCGGCCAAAAGTGACTAAGTCGCGTACTGTTAAATTGTTTGTTGCAATTCGGTCGGTAAGCACAACAGCTATTGAATGGGCTACATCAACCGTGGCCGACGTAGATATTGGATGAGGATCAGCCAGAATTTCGACTTTTCCACGCAGTGGTTCCTGTAAGCCAGCCAGAGTTCTTATAAGTGTTGATTTACCTGCGCCGTTTGGTCCCATAAAACAAACCAGTTGTTGTTGTTGCAATTGAAGACTCAAATCTTCAAAAAGACAGATCGATTGGTTTCCGGATTTGTAGCCGATAGTTAGAGATTGAGTTCTAAGGGTGATGTTCTGCATGGGAGGTGTTTATTAATCGCAAGTGAGATTTAAGCAGATTGTTTCATGGACTGATTTTTTTTGATCGCATGATCACCCAGATAACAACGGGTGCACCGAATAAGGCTGTAATCGCATTGAGCGGAAAGATGACGTCTGTGCCGGGAAGCCTCGAAATAATATCACATAATAAAAGCAAGCCTGCGCCTGCCATCATAGTGTTTGGTATAAGTATTTTGTGATTCGAAGTCTTGATTATGAGTTTGGTTAAATGAGGCACGGCTAAGCCAACAAATACTATAGGACCACAGAAGGCCGTGACTCCGCCCGTAAGTATGCAAGTCGACAAAATGATCATGAGCCGGGAACGATCCAGGTTGATTCCGAGACTTTGTGCATAATTGTCACCCAGCAACCAAGCATTAAGTGATTTGGCAGAACCAATAGCAAAAAGCGCCCCGATAAGTAGAACCCATGCCAGCACATGAATTTCTGACCAGTTCATTCCCGTTACACTGCCGAAGGTCCAAATGAGAAAGGTTTGAAGTTCCTCTGCCTTGCTTGTGAATTGTAGTACACTTACCAGCGAAGAGGCAGTAGCACCAATCATCAATCCTACTATTAATAATGACGCAGTATCATGGAGGCGACTCGCAAAGAGAAGCACGATGACAAATACGAATGAACAGCCTATAGCCGCCGTCAAGGCCAATGCCCACGGCCCTGATAGTCCCACCTTACTGAAAAACAAGAGCGACACCATTAGACTGGCGCCTGAGCTTAATCCCAAAACATCAGGGCCTGCAAGAGGGTTTCGGAAGAACGTCTGCATTTGAAGACCGCTAAGCGATAATGCACTGCCTGCCAGAATGCAGGTTAATGCTTTGGTAACTCTGAAATTCCAGATGATTTCCGTCCATATCGCCTCGCTCGCGTTGTTACCTGATAATATAGTCAAGACGTCTCTCAATGGTATTCGAATACTGCCCATCGAAATGTTCAAGACGACAAGTATCAGGACCAATGGAGGAAGGATCAGCCACCGTTTTTTTAATTCCTTATAAAAGGGCATGGATCAAATGATTATCCCGGGATAAATGCGTCTCAATGTTAAAGGATTCAGCTGCCAAAACCCGGCTACAGGCTCAAAATCCAAAAATTTTAAAGTCCGCGTTTGGTAACTAATACTCGTTTCCTATCTTTGCAGTCCTTTTTGCGCGAAGCACGCGCAAAATCCTGAAAAACAAGCATAAATAAGGTACAAATGCCTGGAATTATAGGAAAG
>DASUGQ010000279.1:0-28230 GCA_036273935.1 Cyclobacteriaceae bacterium
TATATTTCTTCAGCGGGGTTGGGCGTGTTTATGTCTTACGTTGAAGAGTTCAAAGACAAAAACATCAGGATGGTGCTCTATGGAATGAATGATAAGGTAGCCAATACTTTTCAGATCCTTGGTCTGAATGAATTGCTAAACATAACCATTGATAAGGATCAGGCTAAGCAATTGATTAATGAACTATAAGTATAAAGTTGGCTGTAGCATTGATAACTTGAAGGGTGTTCGGGATTTTATTCGTACATCTCTGAAGAAACATGACGTGTCTGAACTTGAAATAAGTGAGATGGTTCTGGCGCTGGATGAGATGTGCTCTAATCTCATGATTCATGCTCATCAATGCAGACCTGATGATCTTTTTGATCTGCACATCATTGTTGACAAAAATAGCTCGGTTGTCTTTGAGATAGTAGACGACGGGACAGTATTTGATATTAACGATTTTACTGAGCCAAGCATTGATAACATAGTTCACGAAAAAAGAAAAGGGGGCCTGGGCATTCGATTGGTCAAGTCGATCATGGACAAAGTTGAGTACCAATCCGACAAGGGAAAGACTGTTTGCCGCCTCACCAAAAAAGTTCACTTTAAATAATCAAGATAATTACAGCAAATAAAATGATTGGAAGAGTAATTTTTATTATTCTATTCTACAGTTGTGTGACTAATGGTTTTGGCCAGGGCAAGAAAGCGAAGTCAAAGAAGACACATATACTTTTCACCATCAGCGGGAGGCCAGTGCTTTCTGAAGATTTCATGTATCTCTACAATAAGAATCACCAGGCTAAACCCGAAGAATACTCAAAGGAAAACATCCTGAATTACCTTGACTTGTTTGTCAATTTTAAACTGAAAGTCGAAGAGGCCAGGAAACGTGGCATGGACACGACTGCCGCCTTTAAGACTGAATATAACTCCTATCGAAGTGAACTCATTAAACCTTATCTGCCAGACAATAAAATAATTGACAGTCTCACGAATCTGACCTATGAAAGATTGAAGCAGGAGGTACGCGCAGCTCATATTTTAATCGGCGTGAAGCCTGATGCGCCTCCAGAGGATACGTTGGCAGCGTATAACAAAATTTTCAATCTCAAAAAAAGGGTAATGGACGGAGAAGATTTCGCAGGTCTCGCTGCCTCTTATTCGGAAGATCCATCCGCCAGAACGAATAAAGGTGACCTGGGATATTTCACAGCCCTACAAATGGTTTACCCGTTCGAAACCCTCGCCTATGAAACCCCCGTTGGTGAAATCGGAGGCCCCATACGCACACAATTTGGTTATCACATCGTCAAGGTTCTTGACAAAATTCCGGCGCGGGGAGAAGTTGAGGTTTCTCATATCATGATTCGCGCGGATGGTAATGACAAGGAGAAAGCCAGGAACGCAATTTTCAACCTTTACGATCAGTTGATGGCCGGAGCGCCGTGGGATGAATTGTGCCGTCAGTTTTCTGAGGATCAGGGATCAAAGGAAAACGGGGGGAAGTTAAGGCCCTTTGGTTCGGGTGCCATGGCTTCCGTTCCACCCTTCGAGCAAATTGCATTTTCACTGAAGACTCCTGGCGAAATTTCGGATCCTTTTGAAACCGCCTACGGCTGGCATATCGTAAAGCTTGAGCGGAAAATTCCTGTACCACCCTATGATCAGATCAAGAGTCAATTGAGAAATCGCGTGGCGCGGGATGAACGAGTTCAAATTTCACGTGATGCCTGGCAATTGAAACTGAAGAAGGAATTTGGATTTTCCGAGAATACTAAATTAAAAGAAGAAGTGGTGGCTGGCGCAGATTCCCTACTGAACGACGGCAGATGGAATTCAAAAAACCAACTTTCGGGTGATTTGTTTTCACTACAGGGCAAGGGATATAGCGTTAAAGGTTTTGGCGACTTTGTTCAAAAAAATCAGCGGGTCGAGAAGGACAGGCCCAGTGTTATCATGGAAAAATTGTATAATCAATATGTTGAGGAGGCGTTAATGAAATTGCTGGAACAAAAAATATCAAAGGAAAGTGTTGAGTTTGCCATGCTTTCGCGTGAATACTATGAAGGGATTCTTCTGTTTGATATCATGGAAGATGAAGTTTGGAATAAAGCGGCTGATGACTCCCTGGGACAACTGGAATATTTCAACAGTAACAAGTCAAAATACATTGCGGGAGAAAGAGCAAAAGCAAATCTTTATTCTTCGTCAGATTCAATCTTCCGGACGCCACTCCGCACGTTGATTCAAAATGGTGATACCACAAGAATCAGCAGTTTTACCAGGGAAAGGAAGATCAGGACGGAATCAGGTCTTTATGAGAAGGCTACGAAAGGGCTCTTTGATAAATTGGCATGGACGCCAGGGCTTTATTCCCTTGAAAACAACGGAATGTATTACCTTGCGCAGATTTTAGATATACTTCCGCCCGGAGAAATGACGTTTGAAGAAGCGAGGGCTTCGGTAGTCGCCGATTATCAGCAGGAATTGGAGACCAGGTGGATCAATCAGTTACGAAAGAAATATCCCGTAAAGGTTAATGAAAAAGCTAAAGCGTACGTACTGGACAGATTGGAAAAGTAGTACAATTCTGCTTGCATTGTTTTTTCTTTTTGCCTGTGATAAGTTCAAAAAGACGCCGTCAGGAACCGCTGAAGGAAGAATTCCGATTGCCAGAGTAAACAATGCTTTTCTCTATCGGGATGAACTCGTAGGAATTGCTGCCGCCGGCGCTGGTAAAGAGGACAGTACTTCAAGAGTAGGAGCATATGTGGACAGCTGGATTAGAAAGCAATTGCTCATACAAGAAGCGACAAAAAAAATTGACATCAACGAGGCCGAAATCGAGCGTAAGATTCTGGATTATCGGTATAGTATTATCGCATATGAATACCAGGCACAATACATAAAACAAAATCTTGACACGGTAGTCTCTAAGCAAGATATAGAACTGTACTACAAGAATAACCTGGATAATTTTATCCTTAAACAAAACATCGTTAGGGCCACCTTTATTAAGATTCCGAAGAATGCACCGAGAACGGATAAAACCAAGGGACTGATTTTTTCACGTGATGAGGATGATCAGAATGAATTAAGGTCTTATTGTCTCAGTTTCTCTACGGCATACCATCTGGCTGACTCAGCATGGATGATTTTTGACGAATTGGTTAAGAATTCTCCTTTGGTCGAAATTCCTAATAAAATACAGTTTCTTAAGACTAATCCATATTATGAAACATCGGATGATAGTTATCTTTACTTTTTCAAGGTGGATGATTATCGCATTTCCGACAATGTTTCTCCCCTGGAGTTTGTCAGAGATGAGATAAAAAATATTATTCTGAATAAACGAAAAATTGAGTTGGTTAAGAATTTGGAAGAGAAAGTATACCAGGAAGCCCTGGATGGCAAAGAGTTTGAAATATTTAAGTGAGATGAAAAAGAATATTCATGTGTTTTGTGCTTTTCTGATTTTCTTCACTGTGCAATCCGTGAGCGCTCAGGATGATGGAGGATTTGTCATAGACGAGATTATTGCAAAGGTTGATAACTACATTGTGCTGAAGTCAGAGCTTGACAGGGCCTATCAGGATTACGTTGCAAACGGAGGACAAGCCACTAACGAGGCGAGGTGTCAATTCTTTGCCCTTTTGATTCGAAATAAGCTTATGATGGCTAAGGCTGAAATAGACTCAGTAGTTGTGCTCGATGCCGAGGTGGACATGAACACCCAGAATCGTATTGATATGATCTTGCAGCAATCCGGTAATTCTGAAGAACAATTAGAGGCGATCTACGGAAAACCGATGGAACAAATTAAGCTTGAGCTTCGCGATCAAATCAAAGAGCAGATGGTAGTCCGGGAGATGGAAAAGACAATTACAAAAGATCTAACGGTGACTCCTGCTGAAGTGAGGAAGTTTTTCAATAAGATCCCTCAGGATTCGTTACCCTATTTTTCGGCTGAAGTTGAGGTAGCCCAAATTGTCCGCAAAGCAAAGGTGAGCGAACAGCAGAAAGACGAGACAAGACGTGAATTGATCGATATTCGGAACAGGATACTCGCAGGAGAGGATTTTGCAACACTTGCTAAACGGTACTCTGCAGATCCAAGCGTTACCTATAATGGTGGAGACATGAATTGGGTGGGCAGAGGGCAGATGGTCCCCGAGTTTGAAGCAATGGCTTTCAAACTCAAACAGAATGAAATATCAATGCCGGTTGAAACGCAGTATGGATTCCATATTATTCAATTGCTGGATAGGAGAGGAAATGAATATCACGCGCGGCATATATTGATCTCTCCTTCACCTTCACAAGAAGATCTTGACAACGCCAAGCATTTTCTGGATAGTATACGCACATTGGTAAAATTAGATAGCATGACGTTTCAGAAGGCCGCAAAAGAATTATCTGATGATGTACAAACCAAGGGAAATGGTGGTTTTTTTACAGATGAAGAGGGAGGAACCCGGGTCGCCGTTGACGAGTTGGATCCCGTTGTTTTTTTCAGAATTGATTCAATGACCGTTGGAGCAATTTCCGAACCGATCGTGTATCGTACCGATGACGGTAAGGATGCCGTTCGGATTTTGTACTACAAATCAAGAATTGAACCTCACCAGGCATCACTAAGACAGGACTGGAACAGAATTCAGGCAGCAACGCTGAATGAAAAGAAAAACAGGATCTTGCAGAAATGGTTTGAGAAGGCCAGGCTTGATGTCTTCATCAATATTGATGAGGGATACAATTATTGTGGAATACTAGACAATTGATCATGGTTAGATATGTGTCAGATGTAGAAGCTGCGGATGCGCTGGCGGCGGCTTATAAGAAACTAAAAGCGGAGATTTCCAAAGTAGTCATTGGTCAGGAGGAAGTGGTGAAACTGGTGTTGACCGGAATTTTCTGTCATGGTCACTCACTTCTTGTTGGTGTTCCTGGTCTCGCTAAAACCCTATTGGTTCGGACGATCGCTGATGCGCTGGACCTTCAGTTCAAGCGTATTCAATTCACTCCCGATCTAATGCCTTCAGATATACTTGGAGCCGAAACAATGGATAGGGAAAGAAATTTCAAATTTGTTCAAGGTCCAATATTTGCAAACATCATTCTTGCGGATGAAATTAATCGGACGCCTCCAAAAACTCAGTCCGCCTTACTCGAGGCAATGCAAGAATATGCCGTAACGATTGCAGGTAGACGTTATGAAGTGCCGAAACCGTTTTTTGTACTCGCCACTCAAAACCCGATTGAACAGGAAGGAACCTACCCCCTACCCGAGGCCCAACTCGATCGATTTATGTTCAATATTCTCCTGACCTATCCAAGTTTCAAAGAGGAGGTCGAGGTAGTAAAGAATACAACTTCGGACGCAACCAGTGCAGTTGACAAGGTTTTGACGGGCGACGACATTGCCGACTTTCAAACCCTCGTTCGAAAAGTTCCCGTTCCCGACAATGTTGTTGAATATGCTGTGAAATTAGCTAACAGCACGCGCCCCGGAATCGAGGGTGGATCACCCGTTGCCAACGAATACCTTGAGTGGGGCGCTGGACCCCGGGCTTCACAATATCTTGTATTGGGAGCTAAGTGCAATGCCTTACTTAATGGGAAATATTCACCGGACATCGAGGATATACAGGCGATCGCAAAACCGGTATTACGTCATCGTATTGTCAGGAACTTTAAGGCGGAAGCGGAGGGGATCGGTGTTGATGATATTATTAATAGGCTGATTTAATTTAATCAACTAAAGTACCTCATCGGTAATTGTTAACTCACTAAAACTAAGAGAGGTTTTGTATTGTCTGAGCGGCCGCCAGGCGATCCCACCAATAGGCATTCCGGTTGTGAGAGAAAATGTAGAGCCGCAGCATGGATCGATCATGTAAAATCCTGATATATCAATATCCACTGTAGCACATGCATCATTTGGGTGGAAAGAACAATTCCTTTCGAAGGCCAGGTATGACGACGGGTTTAGCCGATAGATTATAATCCCCCGTACCCCACCGCCAATAGTCACAAAACCGCCGTCAACAAATAATGCATTGTATTGCGGAAGATTCAGGTTAATTACGATGTCAGCAAAAGGGGTATACGGAATAGGATCATCACTGCGATCTGGTTCGCATGCTATTCCGGAAACAATTAAAAGAAAAAGTATCCAGCTTAGTCTCCTCATCAGTTTTCAAGTAACAGAAAATTTGCAATTTGATTATAATACAGCCTTGAACTGGCGAAGGAACCGGGCATCATTTTCAGAAAAAAGGCGCAAGTCATTGATTTGGTAACGAAGCATCGTGACTCGTTCTATGCCCATACCAAAAGCGAAACCCGTAAATTCTTCAGGGTCAATGCCACAATTACGCAAGACATTCGGATGAACCATTCCCGAGCCCGCAATTTCGACCCAGCCGGAGTACTTGCACACATTGCAGCCAGACCCCTTACAGATCAGGCAGGATATGTCAATTTCTGCACTGGGTTCAGTGAATGGAAAGAACGACGGTCTAAATCGGATTTTAGAATCTTTACCGTACATTTCCTTTGCGAAGTGGTAAACCGTTTGCTTTAAATCCGCAAAGCTCACATTCCTATCGATGTACAGGCCCTCCACCTGATGAAAGAAGCAATGGGCCCGGGCCGAAATAGCTTCATTTCTGTAAACGCGCCCTGGCATTATCGCCCGGATGGGCGGTTTTGTTTTTTCCATCAATCTGATCTGGACATTTGACGTGTGCGTTCTCAGCAGGACGTCCGGATTTTTTGCTATGAAAAAGGTATCCTGCATTTCGCGCGCCGGATGATTTTCAGGGAAATTCAATGCCGAGAAATTATGCCAGTCATCTTCTATTTCCGGACCGTCGACAACATTAAAACCCAGCCGTTCGAATATTTCTATGATTCTGTATTTCGTAAGGGTCAGAGGGTGAAGATTGCCGATCTTTCCCGGGACGATTGGCAAAGTTAGGTCGGCGTGGGCGGAGACATTAATTTTCGAATTGGCATTGTCATTCAACTCCTTGAACTTTGCTTCAGCTAATTGCTTTAGCTGATTGAGTACTTTGCCAACTTCCTTTTTATCGGTTGGTGGTATGCTTTTGAGATTCTCAAATAGTTCGGCCAATATTCCTTTCCGGCTAATAAATTTCAGCCTGAATTCTTCGATATCCTGCTGTCTATCAGATTTGAAGTCGTCGACCTCCTTTAAGAGTTCTCTTATTTTATCCACCATTTGCCAAAAATACTACTTAGGGATGGGACCTTCCAAAAAATTATATCTCCTCCTTGCTGGCGAGTTTACTAAGTATAAGACGGTCCAGGACCACACTGAAAATGATTGAAAGCAGTATGATGCCGGTAAGAAGGTATCCATCGCTTAAGTCCTTGAACAGCACTGCAAGAGCGATAAACAGAATATGGATACAAACCAGAATGACCGTTGTTTGCGCGTGGGTTTTGCCCAAGCGCATGATGGCATGGTGAATATGACTTTTATCGGGTGCAAACGGCGATTGTCTTTTGGAGATACGAAGGATTATGATTCTACAGGTGTCAATTAAAGGGATAATAATGAAACATGCCGCCGCCGCAATTGAACTTGCGAACTTGTATGAGTCTAGGTCTGATAAATTATGGTTGAATTCAATAAAATGAATGGTAAGAATTGAAAGCAACATGCCGATGACGAGAGCTCCCGTATCACCCATGAAAATCTCGGAAGGATCCCAGTTAAAAATCAGAAATGCCAGTATTCCGCCCAACATAGCGAATGAAAGGATGGAATAGATTTGATCACCAACGAGATAGAACCATATCCCAAAAGCCAGCAATGATACCGATGCAATAGATCCTGCAAGCCCGTCCAAACCATCAATGAGGTTAAATGAATTGGTAATGACAATGATGGTAAGTAGAGTGACCAGATAGCTTACACCTGTCGATAATTCTTCAATCCCGAAGAGGCCATAAAAAGACTTAAGCCTGAGGTCCAGCAAAATGATGATCATTAGGGCGACAAGAATTTGTCCCATTAATTTGATGATCGCTCTCAATGGCACCAGGTCGTCCCGTACGCCAATAAAGAAGATAACAAACAATGAAGCCATGACAAATTTTATCTCTTTCCAACTTAGTATTTCGATCCAAACGAGAGAGGCAACGAAAAAGCCAAGAAAGATTGCAATTCCCCCCATTGAAGGTGTGACCTTCTTATGAATCTTCCGCCTACCCGGTATGTCTACAAGGTTCTTTTGCAATGAATACTTGATGATCACCGGAATGGTAAGAAAGGCGATGACAAATGAGGTAATTACGGTTGCTAATTGTATGGCCATGAGGGGTCCAAAGGAGCAAAAATAGTGAAATCGGGAAGACTGGAAAGTAAGTTATGTCTAATTCGAGGCGTAGAAAGCTTTTATGCAGTCACATACGTAATGGATCTGTTCCGCTTTCAATTCGGGGTTTTCTCAATTAATCCAATATTCGTGAAACAAGACATTGATCAAAAATTTGAATCTGCTACAACGCCAACTCGCCTGGAGGAGTTGGTAAATTCCTGAGTATTTTAAGATGCGTCTTGCTATTGGGAAAGACAACGACCCATATTGTTAGCATAATTAACAGGAAATAAAGGTATAATGAATTATTCTTAATGTACCAAATCTCAAGATCGCCTTTATAGGGAGCTATAATCTTAGAATAACATTCCTCGTACGACATCTGACCATTCTTTTCTAAAATACCCTCCTCGTCTCTAAAAAAAATAGAGCCTATTCCAGTTAATCCTGGTCGTACTTTGTTTAGTTCAGTCCTGACGTAGACAGGATAATAATCGAAATGCTTTTGTACCTGAGGCCGTGGCCCAACGCATGACATATCGCCCTTAAGTACATTAAGAATTTGCGGAATTTCATTCAACTTCGTTTTCCGTAAAACCCGGCCAAAAGGAAGAACCCTGGGGTCGTTTTTGGTTGTAAGATATCCCGTGCCCATGCTAGAACTATTCTTCACCATGGTTGCAAATTTATACACGCCAAAGGGCTTCCCACCCAAGCCGACTCTTCGTTGAACATAGAACACTTCGCCTTCACCTGTGAGACTTAGAATAATAGTTATTGGAATTAATAAAGGGGATAAAATTACAAGGGCCACTAAAGAAAAAATAATATCCAAAAATCGCTGCATAGTTACATTTTATTATCAAGGTTCTTCCCTTTTTCTTCATGATGAAAATCAGGGAGAAGGAATTTAAAAAGATCAACGAAATTTTCCTTGTTCCAAACTGGCAGGGTTTTGATCCTCCTAATTTCTGCTTCAAAGTATTTAAGCTGGGAACTGTCAAAAGTAAGTTCATTTTTCACGATACCTACATCTTGAAATTTGTTCAGGTCAAGCGTTTCCGCTGCTGTATAAAACTCCTCAAAATCCTTTTCACCGGTAGTATCACTTTTGAAAAAATAACATGGCCATTTCTTCTGCAAGACAAGTTCAGAAACTCTGTTTCTTGCTTCATCTTCAGTGTCACAAAAGAAAGGTTCGTAACCCTGAGTTTCTAAAAAACGAATGGCTATTTCGGAGAATGTTAGCAAGTTCAACTCTTCATTAAGCTTAGGAAAGAATATGTCTCGATTGTCTCCTAAAAGGCAAGAAAGGAGACATAGCTCACCGGATTCCTGAAAGGTAATGAAATATCGCTTGATATCATTCGGAGCAGCTATTGGTTGCTTTTTGTTGAGTCGCTGAACAAAGCCATGCAACAAACTACCATCAGAGAATGCAACATTAGCAAAGCGAGCTGTAGATGACCGAATTTCCAAGCTCCTGCGCATTAAAAATAATTCCATTATCCGTTTCGATGCACCCATCATATTGATCGGATTTGCTGCTTTATCGGTCGAAACACAAAAGTATTTTTCTGCGCCAAACTCTATGGCTTGCTTTAATGTTTTTTCAGTGTTAAGGATGTTTACATTGATCATCCGCATAAGTGAGAATGGATCTTTTTCACTCCTTACATGTTTGAGCGCAGACAAATTTAATATGTAATCATATCTGACACTGCTCTGTTCTATGAAGGCATCATACTCCAGGGATCCGCAATCAAGGGGTAGAGTACGGAAATCGCCTGTTATATAACCAAATGAACTGCGAATATCTCTAACTAATTCTACAAGATTATTTTCACTAATATCCACAATATGAAGAGCCTTCGGTCTTCGTTTGAAGATTTCTTTTGAAACAGCCTGACCAATGGTCCCCGCGCCTCCGATAACTAAGAAATTAGAGCCTCGGATCCTGTTTTCTAATTCCAATTTATTCTTCTCAAGATCATATGAGAAAAGCTTTTGGCTTCTGCCAATGAGATTCAATTCATCAATCATCATTGTTCATTTAGAGCTTTAATAAGGTTTTCAACCACCATATCCACTTGGTCCGTTCTCATTGAAGGATAGAGGGGCAAGGTTAGCTCGCGTTGGCTGATAGTTTCGGAGACTGGGGTATCATATTTTTTCAAATCTCGGTATGCCGTAAACGACTGGATTGAAGGGTAGTGAATACTAGTCTGAATCCCCTTTTCTTTTAATGAATTGAATAAAATTTCCCTGTTAATATTTTCGGGCAGGAGAATGGGATAAATGTGATAGGCTGATAATTTGGATGTCAAGTCCTGAAATGGAATTTCCACTCTAGTCCCCGATAACAATGAGGAGTATCGCTCGCTAAGATATTTCCTTTCTCTGTTCGCTTCGCTTAACTTATCAAGTTGAACCAGGCCCAAAGCGGCGCGCATCTCATCCATGCGGTAGTTTAGGCCAGGGTGCATGACATCGTAAGTAATAGCCCTTCCCTTATGCCGGTCCAATGTTAGCGTCGACATGCCGTGAGAACGAAGATACTTTATTCTTTCGTTCAGCTCTTCCGTTTTGGCAATTACCATTCCACCTTCACCTACAGAAAGATTCTTATTGGTGAAGAAACTGAAGGCGGCCAGGTCTCCAAAGTTGCCACATTTTATCCCTTTGTATTCTGCTCCTGGGGCATGAGCGACGTCTTCTATCAGAGCTATCCTTCTATCATTGCACAGGGCGACTATTTCATCCATTTCACAGGGCACTCCTCCATAGTGGACGATGATGACGGCTTTTGTGTTAGGAGTTACTCGTTCGGCAATTGTCCGGGCAGAGATGTTCCAGTCGGAGAAGGAAGTCACATCTGCAAGGACTGGAGAAGCACCAACCATTTTTACAACATTAGCATCTGCGATAAAAGTAAGCGCTGAGATAATAACTTCGTCTCCATGACCAATATCGAGAGCCATCAATGACATATGTAATGCCGCAGTGGCACTGGATACTGCCGTGGGAAGATGCCTGCAACCATTGAATTCACCAAACTTCATCTCGAAAGTTTTGGTGTTTTCACCCATTGTAATCCATCGGCTTTTTAGAACATTTGCTACTGCTTCTTCTTCACGCCCGTCATAGTTTAATTCGAACAGTTGTACTTTCCACATGCTATTTTGGTCATTTTTTTATTTTGCAATTACATCCTAGTCTTTGCGAAATCCAAAAATTTCTCTGCGAGAAAATCATAGTTGTAATTTTTTAATACATACTGACGTCCTCTCATGCCCATAGCATGCCGTTCGGCGTCGCTCAGACCTGAAATCAGATTTAATGCATCAACAATCCCCTTTTGGTCACCCGGTGGGACTGATATTCCGCAACTACTTTCCTCGACAAGATCGTTTGCCGCATTGACGGAGTGGACCACTGGCTTGCCAGCCATCATATAATCAATGAGCTTATTTGGTGAAATGCCGAATCGATAGAGTGGGTTATTGTGCCAACCCAAGTAGAGGATATCCATCTCCGACAATAACTTAGGAATACTTCTCTTGGAGATAGGTGGCAGGAAGAAAACGTTAGATAACGACAATGCGGTTACAGACCTCAATAATCGATCCTTTTCGGCCCCACTTCCTACCAGAACAAAAACCAACTTGGAATTTTCTTTTTCAGCGAGCGATGCCACCCCAATCAAAGTATCCAAGGCATTCGAGATTGCGTGCCCCCCTACGTAGCCGACGATTACCTTGTGATCCGCGTGCAATTTGTTAAGGAAATCGATATGAGAATTTGATTCGTTTTCAATTATCCATTCCTCGGTAGCTATTCCATTTGGGATATAACAAAACTTGTCTCTTTGTAATCCATGAGCAATCATATGTTCCAGTGTATTTGGAAGCATTGAGATTACGAGGTCCGCTGTTTTATAAGCAAAGTTCTCTGCCCACTGCATCACCATGATGAACGGATTGTACTTTGAATAACCTCCAAGCTCCATAGGCGACAATGGCCAAAGATCGTGTACCTCAAAACAAAACGTAGCATTGTATTTATCTGCAAGCTTCTTTGCAGGAATGCTATCCAGGGGATAAGTGGAAGAAGCTATTATCAAATCGGGTTTAAACGAATCGAGCAATGCTTTTGAATGATACCAAAGCCTCCAGCAGAATAAAACCATACTCATTGCCCGACGTGCGCCGTTTCCTATATAGCTATTTGTCTTAAGCCAAACATAGTTTACTCCTTCAATGGTGTCTCTTTTAATAGTTGACGTTATGTCCGGTTGCTTTGATCTTAGATGTGAAAATGAACCTCCCACTACCATCACGTCATGCCCCATTTTTTTCCATTTTTTCGCTAGATAATAGGGTCGAAATTCCATCCCAAAGGCGGGGCCACCTGCATAATGATTTACAATGACAATATTCACTTTTTATCAAACCAGCTTTAAATACATTATTTGGTAGCAATGCCGAAAACTATATACATCATCCTATTGGTTACTAGCCGTTCCATGATCAGTGAATCCAGTTTGCCAAGGATATTCCTCTGATGTTCGGTTCTTCCAAACGCACCCAAAAAGCCCGCAGTGTTATAATGTAGCGATTCGAATTCTCTGAAGAGATCGTCAATTTGGTTCAATTTAAGATAGTTCCAGTAATTCCCCCAGCCCGTCAATCTTTTTCTCAAGAACTGATGAAACTTGGATGCTTGTAGATTTTCGGCGAATAGTAGTTTCCCTCCGGGTTTAAGAGATCTATAAATCTCGCCAACCACTTTTTGCATCAGATATCCTTTTTCATTGCGCGCTATACCACCTAGAATGGATTTGAAAACAACAATATCAAAATAATTCTCGTAAGGAATGCTTGTTGCGTCAATGGCTTGATATTTTATTCTATCACGTACGCCATACTTGGAGTGTAGTTTAGTCGCGGTTTCTCCGGGGTTTTGGAGATCCGAACAAACAACGTTGTTGCCATTAAGAGCTAGCCAAAGTGAAAGACCTCCATGTCTTGCACCTAATTCAAGGCATTGATAGTTTTTCTCCCTTAGATCTAAGTTGTGGCTCCAATGCTCAAGTGCTTTGCTCCAGTTTGTGACATCCCACTCGACACAGCTGCTTAGTATTTCGTTATCATAGTGCATGGTGTGGTGAATTTAGCAATTGAGGATGTTCAATTCAGGCACAAAAACTCTTTATAGCATCGCAGACGTATTTGATCTGTTCGTTCGTTAACTCCGGAAACATCGGTAGAGAAAGTATCTCTTTGGTATATCGATATGCAACGGGAAAATCTTGTGGCACGTGATTCAGATAGGCGTATGCAGGAAGAAAAGGTAAAGCAGTTGGATAGTGAATGGCTGTTTGAATACCCCTTTTTTCAAGAAACGCCCTTAATTGATCCCGTCTCTCATAACGTATGACATAGAGGTGAAATGTGTGTTTTGTTTTCGCACGAATGACGGGTAGAGTCACTTTAGCATCTTTAAGATATTCAAAATATAACAATGCATTTCGAATGCGCTTGTCAGTCCATTCACTTAGATGCTTTGCTTTCACCGAAAGTATTGCGGCCTGGATTGCATCAAGGCGGCTATTTATTCCTTCCATATTATGTTCGTGCTTTTTGAGTGCGCCATGATTGGCATACATTCGTATTTTCTCTGCCAAGGCATCATCATTTGTGATAACAGCACCGGCATCCCCGTAGGCGCCCAGATTTTTTCCGGGGTAGAAGCTGAAAGTTGAAGCAACCCCAAATGAACCGGCAAGTTCTCCGTGCTCTTCTGTTAAATGAGCTTGAGCGCAATCTTCAATTAAGAACAGGTCGTATTTGAGACATAATGCTTTGATTTTGCTGATGTGTGCCGCTTGCCCATATAGATGCACCGGAATAATGGCTTTTGTCCGATGGGTTATTTTGTTCTCAATTTGTTCGGGGTTAATCGTGTAGGTTTCCAGATCGATATCAACAAACACCGGTTTCGCCCCGGTCTGAGAAATTGTCTCTGATGTTGATATCCAGCTGAGTGCTGTTGTGATCACTTCATCGCCTGGACCCACGCCTAGCATTTTCAATGTTATATAGATGGCGTCTGTTCCATTGGCAACACCAATACAATGCTTGACGTAAAGAAGTTTTGAAAAATCTTTTTCAAATTGCTTTACAGCGGCACCACCGATAAATGATGCTTCATTAATGACACCATTTATAGCATTGTCGATATCGGTTTTGATTGTATGATACTGTGATTTTAAGTCAACAAATGGTACGTGCATACGAAAAAAGTGATGTAAATTCTGATTTAACTAAAATACATGGCAATGCTTAAAGAGCGCGAACTAACCGAGCAGGATTCCCAGCGTATATTCCGGGCAACTCAATATTTTTTGTAACTACTGATCCGGCGCCAATTACAACTCCGTCGCAAATTTCAATTGGCATGATAGTGGCATTTGATCCGATCGAGACATTATTTCCGATTTTTGTTTTTCCCCACATCAATTTGTTTCCACCCGCAGGCCTTCCATTTTTGAAAAGGTCATTGATGAACATCACTCCATGTCCTATAAAACATGAGTCACCAATCTCAACCAGTTCGCAAACAAATGTGTGTGATTGAATTTTCGTGTTTTTTCCTACCCGAACGTCTTTTTGAATTTCAACGAAGGGTCCTATGAAGCAAGAATCTCCGATTTCACAGCCATACATATTTACTGGCATGACGACCTTAACATTTTCGCCAAACGTTACTCCATTTATTCCTGAGTTTAGTAGGTTGGGTGTCATATCAACGTGAGCTGGCAGCAGAGTAAATCTTGTCAATTATTTCGACCGTCTTCAGGCCCTCAAACCCATTGGTTGCAATCACACCTTTATTTGTCAGAACTTCTATGACATTCTCATACACCTTATCATGATTGGACATTGAGCCCTGGTATTGGCCATAATTGTTGGCGGGGTTGCCAACCGGAAGGTCCTTTATTTCAAAAGCTTCAATATTTTGATACTCGAGCTCGTTCAAATACTGGCCTCCTATTTTTATTGTTCCCTTTTCACAGAAGATTGTTAACGAACCCTCCATGTTTCTTTGGTAGCTATTAACCGTGAAATTTATCGTGCCTATAACGCCGTTATAAAACTCCAATGCAACCGCCCCACTATCCTCAAATTCAATAACTCCCTGATGTAGGTAATTTTTTAGGAATGCCTGAACGCTTCTGACGTCGCCAACCAGCCAATACAGCAAATCTATAAAATGGCTAAACTGAGTATATAAGGTGCCACCATCTAATGCCTTGGTACCCTTCCATGAGTTTTTGTAATAATCTGAGTTTCTATTCCAAAAACAGTTAAGTTGAACGCTCATAATTTTTCCCAATCGACCTTCATCAATGACCTTTTTCACCGCGGCAACGGGCGGATTAAATCGATTTTGCTTGACAATAAAAAGTCGTTTGTTTGCACTTTCAGCGGCCTTAATCATCTCACCACAATCATTGACACTAAGCGCCATCGGCTTCTCACAAATCACATGGAATCCAGCGCGTAGCGCTTGAATAGTGTGTTCTGCGTGGAGGCCGTTTGGAGTGCAAATCGAAACCACGTCAATGTCTGCGCAGTTTTCAAGCAATTCCTGAAGGGAGGCATAATTCGGAACATCATAAAGTTTGGCTAGTTTTTTACCCTTTTCAACATCAATGTCACATACGCATGAAAGGATGCCCAGTTTATTTATATGCTGTGCGTGGCGTTCACCAATTCTCCCACATCCAACTAACGCGAATTTTATCTTTTTCATAGTGGCAATAATCTCCCCAGCAGGGGGTTTATTTTAGTCGGGCAAATATCCAGATTATCTCTCGTTAGTACAAGATGTCCTCTTTTTTGCCCTTAGGAAAATTTAGTGATTCTTAATAACATTGCGGGCGAAATCAAAACGCCCCATCGCATACTCAAATACATGAGAAAGATTTGTCACGTTACAACGGCCCATCCGAGGTATGACACAAGAATATTCTTAAAAGAATGTTGTTCACTGGCCAGTCGCTACGAGACTCATTTTATTGTTTCGGATGGCAAAGGAGATGAAATTAGAAATAACATTTCAATACATGATGCTGGAGTAAATACAAGAAACAGACTGGTGAGATTCGTAAAGACCGTGAGGGCTGTTTATATGAAAGCATTGCGCCTTGATTGTGAAGTCTATCACTTTCACGATCCAGATTTTATTCTGGCCGCGGTTATGCTTAGACGAAAAGGCAAACGGATAATCTATGATATTCATGAGGATGTTCCCCGTGATATTTTGTCAAAAGACTATCTCGGCATTTTAAAGAAAACGACTTCTCTATTATTTGAGGTTGTCGAGAATTGGTCCGCCAGACGATTTGACGGACTAATTGCCGCTACACCATTCATTACAGAAAGGTTTATTAAGATCAATCAAAACACATGGAACGTTAACAATTATCCACTTCTTGGGGAGCGGTTGTTAAGCAACAATTCGGAGAAAGAGCGTTCTCATATTGCATATGTAGGAAGTGTCATGCGAATTAAAGGCGTTTCACAAGTTATTGAGGCTATTACCAACCTGCCAGTTGTGCTTGAACTCGCGGGAGATTTTGAGTCAGACGACTTCAGGCAGGAGCTCACTTCTAAGCCAGGATGGTCTAAAGTCAAATATCACGGCAATTTGAATCGGAAGAACGTCGGGGAATTGTTGCAACGATGCGTGGCCGGAGTGGTCACCTTTAACCCGGAACCTAATTATGTTGACTCGCTTCCAATCAAGATGTTCGAGTACATGTCTTTTGGGTTGCCTGTAATATGCTCAAATTTTCAAACTTGGCGAGCGATTGTTGAGAAAAACAATTGTGGAGTATGCGTAGACCCAATGGACCCCGAGGATATTTCCGACAAAATAATGACAATATTAAACGACCCTGATGCTGCTACTGCGATGGGAAAGAATGGAATAAGGGCTATCAATGAGGTATACAATTGGGGCATTGAAGAAAAGAAGCTGTACGGCATTTATTCACTCATTCTAACCTAATGTGCGGAATCTTTGGAGCTATCAAATTGCAAGGTGGATTTGATGACAATCAGATATCAAAGTGCTTAAGAGCAGTTGATCTTGTTAGGCATCGAGGGCCAGATTCACAGGGACATAAATTGTTCACCAACGATAATAATTCGATTTTTTTAGGTCACCGGAGACTTTCAATTATTGATTTATCAAATGCAGGAAATCAACCGATGGAGGATGGTGGCGTTTGGATTGTGTTCAATGGTGAAATATTTAATTATATCGAGGTAAGAGAAAAATTAAAGAGGCAAGGTTATCAGTTCAAGAGCGATTCTGACACTGAGGTCATTTTAAAAACGTATATACACTACGGTACGCGTGGTTTTAATCTTTTCAATGGAATGTGGGCTTTCATTCTTTACGACTCGGTTCAACAAAAGGTCATTGTTAGCAGAGATCGCTTCTCAATAAAGCCGGCCTACTATTTTAAACACGAAAATGAAATTTACGTCGCGAGTGAACTTAGGCAGGTTCTTTTGTTTCACCGAGCGGTGAAGCCCAATATATCGACCCTAGCAACCTTTCTTTTGCAAGGAATTCTCGAACACAATTGCGAAACGTTTTACCAGGAAATATCTAAAATACCGGCGAAGTCAAACATGATTGTCGATTTGAAGTCTAACAACATCAAATTTGAAAAGTATTGGGATTATGATGACATCGGGGAAATCAAGGAAAAAGAAGCAATCGAAAGATTACAGGAAATGCTCCGAACAAGCATTTCCCTTCGGTTAAGGAGTGACGTTGAGATTGGTGGGTTGTTAAGTGGTGGTTTGGACTCGTCCCTCATTGTTACGCTTAGTAACGAATGCTCCGAAAGGCCCCTTCATACTTTTTCTGTTGTTTCGAGAGACAAAAATGTAAGCGAGGAAAAGTTCATTGATATTATGGTTAGGGAGAAAAAGTTGATCAATCAAAAAATAACTTTTGATCCAGCTACGGCTGTGGCTCACATTGATCAGTGTCTCTTCTATCAAGAGCAGCCTTTTGCCGGAGCGAGTGTCGTCGCTCAATATATGATTTACCGACTCATAAAAGAGCAGACTGGTATCAAGGTCGTATTAAGCGGACAGGGCGGCGATGAAGCATTGATGGGGTACCTTAAGTATTTCTATTTTCACCTTGGAAATCTATCAAGAAATAGACGATACTTTCA
Organism: Cyclobacteriaceae bacterium; assembly: GCA_036273935.1. GTDB lineage: Bacteria > Bacteroidota > Bacteroidia > Cytophagales > Cyclobacteriaceae > ZC4RG29. The sequence continues at coordinate 18,607 of DASUGQ010000279.1, forward strand.
ACTAGTCAGAGAGATATTTTATTCTTTGCTTTATCGAACGGCCATTCTACAATTTAACCTTGGTCAAGCCAAGCGCTACATCCCCGGTATGACTTCGAAAAAGTTATCCTATCTGAATAATAAGGTGAAGCCTATACAAATATGGGAATCGCCTTCCATTCAAGAGAGGCAGATTAAAGATATCGATCTTTATTCGGTCCCCGCTTTGACACACTATGAGGATCGAAACTCCATGGCGCACTCTATTGAATCGAGGGTTCCATTTCTCGATCATAATGTTGTGAACTTCCTCGTACAATTGCCGACTCAATTCAAATTCAAGAATGGATGGTCGAAATACCTGCTCAGGAAGTCCTTTCCTGAATTACCTGAAAGCATTCGATGGAGAAGGGATAAAAAAGGGTTCACAGTGCCTGAAGATAACTGGTGCAAAACGACTCTCAGAGAAGGCATTGAAAATATATCAAACAGCAGTCGCCTGGCAGATTTGGGTCTACTTGATCAAAAATTATTTGCGAATTATTTTGACAAATTTTTAAACGGGCATCGATTCACCAGTTCCACGGAGATTTTTTCCGTTTACGTTGCCGAAAAATGGCTTGAGAAAAATTTTAATTGATGTCTTCGTGGTGCCGACTTTTACTTTTTAACTCTTGATCTACAGAGTGTAAGAAAAGCAGACAATAAAAAACAGAGAAGAAGATAATGCCCGCTCTTCTGTCTAAGAAATTTTCGACCATGCACACTAAAGTTGTTAGGAATATAAATGTGAACTGAAGAAAATTTTTACCGCGCAAGGCCACAACGAATCCATTCCCTATTGACATTAAAAATATTGAAAGCCCAATGAGTCCAATTGAATTTGCGATCTGAAAGTATTGATTGTGCTCGTTGTACGTGTAAGTGTAACTTTCCAGAAAACCTTTTTGCAAATATTGATCATTAAGTAACGTGCGTGCGTCGCCGATGCCGGCCCCAAAAAAGGGATTTTTTTTAAAGACTTCAATTGCGCTTTGCCATGTCTGAAATCTTATGGCGTCAAGGCGTAGCGTATTCGGCAGGCTGAAAAAACTGTCAAACCTGGGATTTATCAAAGCAAAAAGGACGCACAAGATTGTAATTGCAGCAACTGCGATTATGGTGTAGTTGTTTTTCCCTGTCATCACAAAATAGGCTGCAATCAATAGCGGGACAGAGATCAGTACAATTCTTGAAGAGCACGCCAAAATACCAATGAGAAAAGTGCCGAAGATAAGATATTTCTTTTTCAGGTTGCAATCACCCATCTCTTCGCTTAAAAATGCCAAACAAAAGACGAGGAAAAAAGACCAATAGGTGGGATGTAATGCACTTGAGAATTCATGATAAAAGAAGAAGTTCCCGCCCTGCACAATTGATTCAAAAAATCCATACCCTCCTAAAACCGAAGCATCAAACACCAGCTTGTTACTAATGACATGGAGGGATCTTGCGATCGCACGAATGAAATTAATATACACTATAAGAAAATTCACCACAGTAAATGACCAAAATATTAATTTCTTGTCCTGGGTCCTTAACTCAATAAAACAAAAGAGTACAGGAACGATGAGCAAAGGAAGGAGATCTACAATATTACTCAGGCCAGTTTCCCTATCGGCAGAATAAAAGAGGGAAAGGGCAAACATCAAGAATAGCATGGGTAAAGATGCAACGCGTTTAAAATTCTGCAAATTGAACACATACGCTTTCTTGTTCTGGAAAATCCGGTACAAGATGTATGGAACATAAATCCCTAAAACAATATTTGATACTTTGATGGAGAACGGCAGACCACAGATAAAGGTTAAAACAAAGAAAAGATCGTAGCTATACCCAATTTGAAAGGTGAAAAAATCTTTTCTAATCATGGTAGAGAGTCCTTGTGTTCTTTAGAAAGAAATGGCCAACAATCAAAAAGAGAAACCCTCCATAGGTGATCATTACAATAAAAAAATAGACGCTCATAAACGTGAAGAACAGCAAAAAAATCAAACCAAAAAATCGATGACTTATATCGAGAGAATCGAGTACGGAAAACACAAAACTCACCATCAAAATATTTATTATTACACCGGGGATGCCAAGGTTCATAAAACCATCGCTCAGAGTCCCATTATTGGCATGAGTAATGCTGTTGTCAAGAACATGCAGACCAATGAGGTGTGGAGGAGCGAGATCAAATGGGTAGTCAATAAAGAACTTAAATATGGAGTAGCTCCAAAATATTGGCTTACCGCTAAAGAAGTCAAAATATCCTACTTCCAAAATGGCTGGCAAGAAAAAAATTCTCCTTGTGATAAGTGCGGTCACGAAGAAATCATGATAGAATTTGTATGTTAACAGGCCAGTGATGAGAACGATAGATATGCCAATAAAAAAGAGTTTGATCTTTTGATAGTAATTGCCAAAATAAAAATAGATTGTCAAAAATGTACCAAAGAAGACTGCCTTATGTCCACCTACCAGAAACATAAATAAGAGCATTATGATTGCGACTGCGGCCTTGAAATATTCTTTGTGCAAAAAAGAAATCAACAAAAGCAATGGAATTAGAACGTTAGTTAATGGAAAATAAACATATCCTGTGTATGGATTGGAAAGATCCTTTTGTAGATCCCGTGCTTCGTAAATATTGTTTAGCAGCAAATTCTGAAAATTTATTTTAGATCCGAAAATAACAATGAACGGGATCAACAAGATGCCGGTGACGATTAGCAGAAGCCAAACTTTTTGTCCCTCCTTAATTTTTGAGACATGTAGCTTGAATTTAAAGTGCTTTGAAACAAGGTAGACGGCAAGAAAATATATTGTATTCATCACAACAACCCTAAAGTCTGCGTGAAGGTGTTGATATATAATTGTGGAGGGGTAAATTAGAAGAATCGTCATTAAAGACAGGACGCTGTATATCAGTTGCGACGACGATAAAAAAATAGGAAGAACTGTGAGAACTATAGGAATTATGTGTGAGATAAGTAGCATAAACTCATTGCCGTCATAACTTTTGAATTTTCGAAACTCGTAATAATTCGGAATAATTATGGTTACCAGACTTGCCTCTAACAAGAAATAGATGGCTAAAGACAAGATCGCTATAACCAATTTTTCTTTATTGACAGTTATTCTCAAGGTTATGAAATGTAGTTACTTTTTAGCAATGTTTAAAATCAGTAATAGGTAAATCGAGTAGAGCAATACATCATTAGAAGAAATCAAAATCAAAAAAAGTATAACATCCTTGGAATAGGCGCTGTACAGCGTAACCGCGAAGGTGGTGAAGAAGTACGACACCTGCCAAATCATCAACCATCTTAGACTGTTCAACGAAATAAATACCACACTCAATGGAGATACCGAAAATCGCATAAAAAATGCAATGGAAAGTATCGAAGCGTACTTCCCGGCTTCTCGCCACTCGTGACCGAAGACAAATGAAAAAATATCTTCGGCAAAAAAGAAAAGCGTACCGAATGGAATTAGACCTATCAGTGCAGAGTTTTTCAAAAGCCGTAGAAGTCTGCCCCTTATAGGAAGATTTTGCCTGCTTCTTGACGCAATATCCTCCAGCAGGACTTGAGATACTGAATAAGAAATCAGTGATATCGGCGCCCCTATACTTCTTTCGACTAAACCATAAAATCCAGCATTCTCTCGTCCAAGTGATCCGGATAAATAAAAAATAGGCAGACTTGATGCTGCGGTATTTAGCAATGAGGTTGGTGCATTATATAGAATAAAATTTTTATACCGACGGGCAAGACTCCATATCCGCTTTGCGTCGATTCTTGTGCTTGGCCCTTTTGAGATTTGAAAAAGGGTAATTGCAATAAACTGGCCTGCAACCTGTCCTACGATAAGACTGTTCCTGATCGTTTTTAGAATCCCGAAAGAGATGTTGACAAGTGCAGTGGTGGTGGTCTGACTTATTTTTAAGTAAGAAATCTTGGTGAAATTTTTTCGACGGTTCGATTTGAACGAAAGCGTTTGAATGATGCCCGTCAAAAACACGCTCACGGGGACAAAAAAAAGCCAGTTGTTAGAACCACTTCCCCCAAGCCACTTATTTAGCTCCTCTCTGAACGCCAATATCGGAATGAGCAATAATAGCGCAAAGAGAAACGATAACACATAACAGAGTTTTTCGAGTTGATCTGCGTCCTCGTCTTTATCGGGCAACACAATTGCGAGCTCATATCGTCCGCAAGCAACTATCCCTAATAGATTTGTAACAGAAAAAAAAAGAGCAAAAACACCAAATTCCTCGGGGCCATATAGGCGTGTTAGAATAGGCGCAATCGCGATTGGTATTGCTTGGGCAACGGTCGTCCCGACAAATAGCTTGACAACGTTCCTGTTGAAATCAGATTGTAGTATATCCTTCTTCCAGATCATTCTTTCCTTGTGACTACAGAAACAGGTGACCACTCATTTACAGAAGGACATGGTCGGTTAGAGGAATTCCCTTTCATTCAAAATCTTGAAAAGATATTCTCGGTAACCGTTTTTGGCTAGCGGTCCAATCAATTCTTTAAATTGACTTGTGTTTATGTAACCCTTTCGGAAGGCTATCTCCTCGAGGCACGCAATTTTAAGTCCCTGCCTTTCTTCTATCGATTCAACAAAATTTGATGCCTTGAGTAGCGCCTGATGTGTACCTGTATCCAGCCACGCCATTCCTCGTCCAAGAAGCTTAACGTTAAGCGAATTTTCTTTTAGATATAAGTTATTAAGGTCTGTTATTTCCAACTCTCCCCTTTCGGATGGTTTGACTCTCTTGGCTTTTTCGACAACAGTATTGTCGTAAAAATATAAACCCGTCACAGCATAGTTAGACTTAGCTTGTTTTGGCTTTTCCTGTATTGAAAGAACCTTACCGAGATCATCAAACTCGACTACACCATACCTGTGCGGATCATTCACATAATACCCAAAAACCAATGCCCCACTTTTTAGACCAACAGCTTCTTCAAGGATGGACGAAAAGTTATAACCGTAGAAAATATTGTCACCGAGGATAAGGCAACATGTATCACTCTTAATAAAATCTTCACCTATCAAAAAAGCCTGAGCAAGTCCTTCCGGCGCGAGCTGCACTTTGTATTGTATTGAAATACCAAGCTGACCTCCGTCTCCTAGTAAGGTTTTGAATAATGCGCTATCCGATGGAGTAGTGATAATCAGTATATCCCGAATGTTAGCTAGCATCAACACTGACAGCGGGTAATAAATCATTGGTTTGTCATATACCGGAAGCAGTTGCTTCGAGATTGCTTTCGTAGCCGGGTAGAGTCTTGTGCCTGAGCCGCCTGCAAGAATAATACCTTTCAAAATTTATTTGATCTTATTTGATGGACTAATTCTATTGAAGGTCTTGCATCCTCTAAGCCAAAACCATTGCCTCTCAAAATTTCCTCATAACTCCTTATATGAAGTTCTGTGAACCCTTCGCTGAATTCAATTTCTTCGCCTTCCATTGTCAATGATCGGAATGTTCTTTTCCCTTTGGCTCTTACTTCCGCCGGAATATGATTGTAGTTTATGCTAAGAAACCAATTCACCTTTGCTCTCTCCAGCAAGATAAAACCTTCCGCATGATCGTCTTCGATTTTACCCGTTCTAACTTCCTTAACCTTGCCAAAAATCCAGATTAACATATCGAAGAAATGTATGCCGATGTTAGTAGCTATTCCACCCGACTTAGATTGCTCGCCTTTCCAACTGATTTGGTACCAATGACCTCGTGAAGTTATATAACGGAGGTCAACATCATGAATTTTATCCTTGGAACCCCTGGCTATTTTTTCTCGTAGGGTGATAATGCTTGGATGAAGTCTTAGCTGAAGTATTGTATAGATCCTTTTTCCTGTCTCTTTTTGAATTTCATCTAGGGCATCCACATTCCATGGATTTAAGACTAATGGCTTCTCACAAATGGCATCAGCACCATGCCTCAGAGCAAACCGAATATGAGAGTCGTGCAAATAATTTGGCGTGCAGATACTGACGTAATCGATATGTATCCCCTTTCTTTTCAATTTGTCAAGGTGTCGGTCGAACCGTTCAAACTCCGTGAAAAAGTCCGCTTCCGGAAAGTAACTGTCTATCACTCCAACTGTATCAGATTTGTCCAAGGCTGCGACAAGATTGTTACCTGTTTGTTTGATAGCCTGTAAGTGCCGTGGAGCGATATAGCCAGCAACTCCGATTAGCGCAAAATTTTTCATGAAATGTATTTTGAAACTTTTCCGTTTTGCAATTTATACTTTTCCCCGCTTTCAGGACAAACTGCAATCCCGTCGTGGCTGAATTTAAGTTTGTGCCCATGTTCGCTCATCCACCCGGTTTGTCGTGCAGGGTTACCCACAACCAGAGCGTAATCTTCTACCTTCTTGGTCACTACTGCTCCAGCTCCTATAAATGCATACCTTCCGATATCGTTTCCACACACAATTGTGGCGTTCGCACCGATCGTGGCTCCTTTTTTTACAAGTGTCCTGGCATATTGATTTCGACGATTCACAGAACTTCTCGGATTGGTCACGTTCGTGAAAACCATCGAAGGCCCAAGGAAGACATCGTCTTCGCAGATGACCCCGGTGTAAATGGAAACATTGTTTTGCACCTTTACATTTTTCCCAAGAACAACTTCTGGTGAGATCACAACATTTTGACCGATGTTACAATTTTCACCAATCTTGCAGTCGGGCATGATATGACAAAAGTGCCAGATTTTTGTCCCGGCCCCTATCTCACAGCCTTCATCAATAACCGAAGTGGGGTGCGCGTAAAATGGTTTAGTTTCTTCCATTCTATTTGGCGCGAAAATAATCATTAAGATTTGCGCAAATGTACTCAATCTGGTCATTTGTCATCTCCGTATGGATTGGTAGTGAAATTACAGTTTTTGATAACAGTTCAGCACGGGGAAATGATCCATCACCATATTCTGGTTGTCGGTAAGCCTTTTGCAAGTGGAGGGGTATGTGATAATAAATCATCGTCGGGATGCCTCTGCTCTCAAGATGCTTTTTAAGGTTGTCCCGACTGCCTTCAACTACCTTCAAAGTATATTGATTAAAAACGTGAGTCGAATAGGCGCTCCGATGCGGAATAACAAGTTGTTGAATCTTTTCCAGGTGCTCATCATACTGTTCGGCCACCAATCTTCTCCTTGATGTGTAGTCATCAAGGTATTTCAACTTAACTTGCAGGATTGCCGCTTGCAGCGTATCCAACCTGCTGTTCACTCCAACAATGTCATGCTCGTATTTTACCTTCTGGCCGTGGTTAGCAATCATTCTGATTTTTTCAGCCAGTGATCCATCATTGGTTAACACGGCACCACCGTCTCCAAAGCAACCGAGATTTTTAGATGGAAAGAACGACGTACACCCAATAGTTCCCATTGTGCCGGCTTTCATTTTTCTATTATCAGAAAAAATATAATCCGCGCCAATGGATTGCGCTGCGTCCTCTATCACAGCTAAATTATGGTTAGTGGCAATCCGAAGAATGCTCTCCATCTCTGCGCACTGCCCGTAAAGATGGACAGGAACAATAGCCTTTGTTTTACGAGTTATCTTTTGCTCGAGCTGTTGAACATCGAGGTTGAATGATTTCTCATCTACGTCAATGAAAACAGGTTTAAGTCGGAGAAGAGCAATTACCTCGGCTGTAGCCACATACGTATGCACGGGCAAGATCACTTCATCTCCAGGGTTGAGGTCCAAAGCCATGAGCGCAATCTGTAAGGCGTCGGTACCGTTGGCACATGGAATGACATGATCAACTCCATTATATGTTGCCAGGGCCTTGCCAAAATCCTTTACCTGGGGACCCTGGATGAAGGCAAAAGAATCAACAACAGATTGTATAGCGGCATCAACTTCCGGCTTGATCCTCAAATACTGATTTTGAAGATCTACCATCTTAATCTTCTCCATATCCTATAGGCGTGCAGTTACAAGTGACCTATCTAGAAAACCTTTGACGTCATAGATGACGGTTTTTTCGTCGCACAATTCTTTCCAACCTAGCTTATTAAACTCGTGGTGGCTGACTGCCAAAACAACCGCGTGGTATTTTTTGTCAGGCTTGGCAATCAGGGTCAAGCCATATTCGCGCTTTACTTCCTGGGGATCAGCCTGCGGATCATACACGTCAACGATCGATCCATAGGTTCTTAGCTCCTGAATCACATCGATCACGCGGCTATTTCTAATATCCGGGCAATTTTCTTTAAATGTTATCCCTAACACAAGAATGTTTGCTTTATTTATAGGGTGATCATTTTTGGCCATCAGTTTTATTACCGAATTGGCTATATGAACACCCATATTATCGTTTATTCTCCTCCCCGATAGAATTACCTCGGGCCTGTAGCCCAAACCCTCCGCCTTGTAGGTGAGGTAATATGGATCGACCCCAATACAGTGCCCGCCCACTAAGCCGGGTTTAAATGGGAGAAAGTTCCATTTTGTTCCCGCTGCCTCTAACACTTCGTTTGTGTCGATTCCGATCCGCTCGAATATGAGAGCAAGTTCATTAACAAAGGCAATATTTAAATCACGTTGGGAATTCTCAATGACTTTGGCTGCCTCCGCCACCTTGATTGACGAAGCTTTGTGCGTCCCTGCTTGAATTATTTTTTTGTAAAGTTGATCGACTTTTTCGGCGACTTCAGGAGTGCTTCCACTGGTGACTTTTTTGATCGTGGTTACCCGGTGGAGTTTGTCGCCAGGATTGATCCGTTCAGGGGAATAACCAGCAAAAAAATCAACGTTAAATTTCAAGCCGCTAAACTTCTCCAATACAGGGACACATACCTCTTCAGTACAACCTGGATAAACGGTAGACTCAAAGATTACGATGTCGCCTTTTTTTAACACGCTTCCAACAGTCTGACTGGCACTTTCAAGCGGTTTCAAATCTGGTTTCTTAAATTCATCAACGGGTGTAGGAACGGTGACAATGAAATAGTTTGCACTTTTAAGGTCATTCACATGTGAGGAGTAGGTCAATTTAGTGGCGAGCGTCAGTTCGTCTTTTTCAACTTCCCTTGTCCGGTCATAACCATTATTCAATTCTGCGATTCTTTCCTTGTTAATGTCGAATCCAATCACGTCTACTTTTTTGCCAAACTCAACGGCTAATGGAAGGCCAACATATCCAAGGCCTATAATTCCAATTTTATCCATGCACTTAATTTAACTTGTAATACTCTTTGTACCAATCAATAAATTTTCCAACTCCAAACTCAATGGTAGTTGAAGGCTTGAAGTCTACTTCCTTCATCAAGTCATCGACATCGGCGTAAGTCTCAGGCACATCACCTTCCTGCAAAGGGAGATAATTTCTGATGGCTTTCTTTCCAAGTTTTTCCTCAACAGCCTCGATAAACCGAAGTAACTCCACGGGTTTGTTATTTCCAATATTGAAGATTCTGTAGGGAGCGAAACTCGTAGCGGGATCGGGATTGAATCCACTCCACTGGAGATTTGGTGCAGGGATTTTAGGAATCAACCGCGAAATGGCCTCAACGATATCATCAACGTACGTGAAATCCCGTTTCATTTTACCATGATTGTAAACGTCAATGGGTGC
>DASUGQ010000280.1:0-10419 GCA_036273935.1 Cyclobacteriaceae bacterium
GCTGAAGGCCCGTTCAGTCTTTTTTTCCCATTCTATTATTTCGTGCAGGAAATCGGCGACAGCGTCTAACTGAAGTTCAACGGCCAATGCCAGTGACGTGCGATAACCTGACACTTTGTATTGAATGATGCTCTGCATGCATGCGAGAAGCATAATATCTCTCGTTTCATCTGATTTTGTAATCGCTAACATTTCATGGGTGTCGTTGATCATTTTCCGGATGATTGCATTTTTTTCACCGGTAGGTTCCTTCATCAGGTAATTGAATGAGCGCTCGAGCTTGATGATCTTGCTGCGTGCGCTTTCTGCGTACTCCAGGAGTTCGACTTTCAGAAGTTCAGACCTTGCATGTTCGCTACACTTCTGAATGGCATCCCTCATCACGTTTTCAGCATCGTACAATCGTCTCAGTATGTATACCAATGCCTCATTTACGTCCGATATTTTTTTCATATGATCTGTTCTTGATGATGAATTAAAAGTACCCTTGCTTCCGGGTGAATTTCATGATTTAAGTTTATCTGGGAACTGACAATAATCAGCTGCATCAAGACCTATGAAGGCACGAAAATTTTGTTTTCTGGAAATTTAAATGTTGCAAAAAATCAGCCGCCCTCATGAATCCTGCTCGGTATTTCTTTCTTCAGGATTTGCGTGCTCGGAGGAGATACTCTTCGTGCTCATATCCTTCTTGATAAAGTCGAAGGAAGAGTCTACAAATTCAGCGTGATCATGATAGATGGCAATCGGGGTTTGAAGGAGATCGGCATTCATCTTCAGCGCTGTCAGCGCGTCCTCATCTGTAAGCACCACATCTGCAAATTTGCTTTTAAAAATGGAGGAATGCTGATCCATGAGCTGAGAAGGGGTCACACGCAAAAGATCAGCAATCTCCATTAATTGTGTCTCTGTCAACGTGTCTTTCTGGATGTCAAATTCCCTGATGACATAATGTTGAAGGGCGCTGGCATATCCAAATGATCGTCGATCCTGAATGCTCTTCGAATTGTAAATGAATAATATTTCGTTGCCTGACACCTTCATGACCTCAACAAATTCAAAGCAATACACGCGACATCACCTTCCATACTCAAACCCGAAAATTAATGCCGGTTTTGCCAATCACCGATCCCGGGCTGGTATTCAACCCTATTGCCTGTTGCACCAGACAATCGTGTCCAGCAATCTCCACAAATAGCAACAGGACGCGTTTATTCAACACCACTCACGGTGTCGTCAAATAGTTCTTTTGAAATCTTTTCGCCCTGACAAATCAAATGAACCAATAATATCTTTACCAAAAAACAGTGTATAACGCCACCAAAATTCCGGTGATGATGACAGCCCCCGTAAGGAATTCAAAAGAAACACGGAAACTTTGTTGATCAATTTCAATGGCTTTTCGATGTTCAAATTTTTCCGGGAACAGAACAGACATGGTAACCATTACAAAAATGATTACACCAAATGTTATAGACATTCGATCAAGAAATGGAACATCGGGAAAATAACCGTTACTCCACTGAGGTAAGAATTTCAACAGGGTTGAAACAGGGATCGTGAGGAGCGTGCCCGCCAGTGCGGCGTTTGTAGTGGTTTTCTTCCAAAACAATCCAAGAAGAAATACAGCCAGGACTCCCGGAGAAATAAATCCTACGTACTCCTGGATAAATTGATAGGCCTGTTCAAGCGAGCGCAAAGCAGGTGCAACAACGCCCGCAAGTAACATGGCCACGATAACTGTCCATTTCCCCGTGCTGACCAGGGCTTTTTCACTGGCGTTTTTTCGAAAGAACTTTTTATAGATGTCTAACGAAAAAATGGTGGATATGCTGTTTGCCTTTCCGGCCAGGGAAGCGACAATCGCTGCAGTGAGGGCTGCAAAAGCAATCCCTTTCAATCCGGGCGGCAACAAGTTCATCAGCGTAGGATAGGCATGGTCTGGTTTCAATACACCGCTCTCATCCATCATCTCCTGGTGAAACAGTCCCTGGTGATACAGTACATACATCGCTATACCCGGGAGAACGGCAATCACGGGTATTAGTAGTTTCAGAAATGCAGCGAAGAGTATCCCGTCCCGGGCCGTCTTTAAATCTGCACCCAATGCCCGTTGCGTTATGTATTGATTGCAGCCCCAATAGTTGAGGTTGTTGATCCACATCCCTCCAATCAATACGGAAAGACCCGGCAGGTCCTTGTAATAAGGATGCTTGCTGTCAAAGATCATATGAAAGTGCGAGTCTGCCTGGTCTCTAAGAATGGCGAATCCCTTGAAGAAATTATTTTCGAAACCAAATTTTTCCGCGAGAAGTGTTAACGCAAGATAAGTTGTCACCAATCCGCCAACCATGAGGACCGTTACCTGTATGACATCAGTGTACCCGATGACTTTCATCCCGCCCAGGGTAACAATAATCGAGAACACAATCAATCCGACAATGCACCAGGTGAAACTGATAGTCGAAATGGATGTGATGGCAATTGCTCCCAGGTAAATTATCGATGTCAGGTTTACGAAGACATAAACCAGCAGCCAAAAAATTGCCATGATGGTACTTACCCGGTCGTCATACCTTCTGGCCAGAAACTGGGGCATCGTGTAGATTTTATTTTTGAGATAGATGGGGATAAAGAACACCGCGACAATGATCAGCGTAGCGGCGGCCATCCATTCGTAGGTAGCGATCGCCAGTCCCAGCGCAAAGCCCGACCCCGACATACCAATAAAATGTTCGGCAGAAATGTTGGAAGCGATCAATGATGCACCAATCGCCCACCAGGTCAGGGATCCTTCTGCGAGAAAAAAATCTTTTGAGTCTGTGACCTTTGATTTTTTCCGGTGGTAGATGTAATAGCCATAAGCGGCGACGGCGATGAAGTAGATAAAGAATACGATGTAATCTTCCGGGTGAAGTTTGTTCATTGTATTTTGTTATTGCGAAAACGAGACGAGCCTCTTCGCCGGGTTATTATTCGCGAAGATAAAATAAAAGGCCTGATGTCTCATCAGGCCTTTTGCCGGAGATTAAAATTTTAAAGTCGCGGGAAGATACTTTGCCACAAGGTCTTCATAGTAAGGTTTCAAAACTTTCCAGTCTGGAGGGTTCGGGTTTTTTGAATATAAATCATATGGATTGAAGAGTTTTACCCATTTGAACATTTCGTGATCATGATCATCCATCAGGTGATTGTAGGCGTGCTCCCGATGCTGCGCGTAGAATGAGTGATAACGCAACATGTAAAGGCCCTGCTCAGGAAGATAGTCTTTAACCATTTGATAGACGTATTCGTCGTGCCCCCATGACATGTGAACATTTCGCAGTCCGCAGTTAGGGGAGTATACGCCATACGTTGTGTTAAATTGTTCGTTTGTGCTATCGGGGTTATTGACAAAGAATTCAGGATAGACAATTTTATCGGAGTGGGCGCAGCCTACGGGGAAAGTGTCACCAACAACGGCCCATTGAGGTTCACCGAAAAGACACAAAACTTTTCCCATGTCGTGAATGAGGCCAATTAACACCATCCAGTCCGGATGTCCGTCTCGTCGTATCGCCTCGGATGTCTGAAGGAGGTGTTGCATCTGATCGAGGCTGGTGTCCGGATCAGAGTCGTCCACAAGCTGATTAAGGAAAGTGAATGCATCCCATACCGGCATTTCTTTCTTGTTGAACGCAAGAAACTCGGATTCCTTCTTCAAGACAAAATCATAGGTTTGATAGGTGTGATTTAAACGATAGAATTCCCTTACCGTGTCGCGTTCCGGCTGATCGTAATTTCGGTATTGATCGGTGCCTTTGCCCTGAGCGATAGTTTCAGGGTCTGGGTATCGCCGTAACAGGTCTTCCTCCCATTCATCAAGGTTGTCTAACGGAACTGATTCAAACTGGTCCTTCATAATTGCCTGGTTTAGAATCTCAATTTCCAATTTCTGACCCGATATCACTAACTTGATAAAATTAATATTTACGAAACCGGTTTCGTCAGGGTCGGCGGTTGCACCGACAAAGCGGTCATTTAATTTTTACCGGATGGGTATCACGATCAGAAAAATAGCGAAAGACTTAAATCTTGCAGTGTCCACGGTTTCAAAAGCGTTTAGTGACAGTCATGAGATAAGCGCAGAGACAAAACGAAAAGTGCTCGATTATGCACGGAAACTGGACTATGTTCCCAATCCTTATGCGAGCAGCCTGAAGGGGAGAAGAAGCGGCAACATTGCTGTCGTACTTCCGGAAGTTGCTGATAGTTTTTTTTCAATTGCTATCAATGGCATAGAGTCGGTGGCCCAGGAAAGAGGATATCATGTGATGGTTTACCTTACCCATGAAGACAAGGGAAAAGAAAAATCAATCGTTCGGGATTTCAGAAGCGGAAGGGTGGATGGCGTGCTGATATCAGTGTCATGCGGATCGGAGGACATCAGTCATTTCCAGGATTTAATCTCGAGAAAAATTCCACTTGTTTTTTTTGACCGCGTCAGTGAAGAGAGTTCGTCCTCAAAAGTAGTCACTGATGATTTTGAATCCGGTTTTAATGCTACCGAACATTTGATTGAGCGTGGATGTACACGGATTGCTTTTTTGGCCATGTCGCGTGGTTTAAACATAGTTGATCAACGAATGTCGGGATATAAAAAGGCATTGATCATCCATGACCAGGAGACAAAAGAAGAGAATATCATCAGTTGCCCGACTGACGATGAGGAAAGCCTGCAAATCATCCGGCGTCTTATGGGGCGAGGCGATCGGCCTGATGGTATTGTCGCTTCGGTCGAGAAGTTAGCGACACAAACTTATGCTGTGTGCAATGAACTGGATCTTCGCATCCCAAATGATGTTAAGGTGATCGCATTTTCTAGTATGCAGATCGCCGCCTTGCTCCAACCCCCTTTGACAACCATCACCCAACCGGCCTATGAGATAGGAAGAGCAGCCGCCACGCTACTCTTCAGATCGCTATTAAAAAAGGGAACTGAAGTGGACGCAGAACGAATTGTTTTGCCATCCGTCCTCATTGACCGCTCTTCCACGCGTTAAGCCGCATTCGTACATGGTTTTATTCATTTCCGCTTTGGCATAATTTTTCCTTCTAATTACTTAAGACCAAAAATTTACGGTTATGAAAAAGACGTGGACTAGATGTATCATAATTACACTTATTATGGTTACCGGTTTGTCGCTGAACATCAGTCAGGCGCAAGGGTTCGTTTCACTTCAGGTATTTTATCGTGAACTTCAACCTTACGGTACCTGGATACAACATCCGACATATGGCAATGTCTGGTTGCCTCGCGTCGACGATAATTTTATCCCTTATTCAACGAACGGGTATTGGGCGTATACCGACTATGGCAATACATGGGTATCGGATTTTGTGTGGGGATGGGCGCCGTTTCACTACGGTCGGTGGTTTTATGATGACTTCTATGGTTGGGCATGGGTTCCGGATACCGTGTGGGGACCTGCCTGGGTTGTTTGGAGAAACGGTGGCGGTTACTACGGATGGGCTCCTTTGATGCCGGGATTAAGCATAAATGTATCGGTCAGTTATTATGATTGCATTCCTCATCACTACTGGAGTTTTGTTCCCTATCGATACATTACTTACCGTCACGTCTATTCCTATTGTGTTCCCAGGACGCAAGTTGTTAATGTTATCCATCAGACGACCATCATTAATTACAACTATACTGACAACCGGAGACATACCTATTTCACTGGACCGTCACGGAGTGACATAGAGCAAGCGAGCCATTCACATGTTGATATACATAGAGTTAACAACAGAGTCAGACCTGGCGCTTCAAACGTAGACCGCGGCGAAATAAATCTCTATAGGCCAGAAATGGATAATAGCCGATACTCGAGGATAAATAACAAGCCATCGCGTTTTGAAACCAACAATCGCAATGACAACAATTTTGGATCACGTGAGCGGTCGAATTCCGGATTCCAGGAAGCAACCCTTCCGGACAATATTCAGCAGGATTATTCCAATAGCAGGAACGAGCGTGACAAGTCAAACATGAATAATGGTTCGCGGTCAAGAGAATCGAGTTCATGGCAACAGTACCGGCAAAGCGAAAATCAGAATGTAAACCGGTCGAACAAAAATTTCTCGAGTGGAAATTCGACTAGTTCCGATGACCGGTCGAGGTCCTACAAGCCAGTTGAAAAACAAAACAATAACTCATTTGAGCGCAACGCGCCACAACAACATGAGAGCAGAACTTTTCAATATAACCAGGGCAGGGATCAAAGAACGTTCAAACAACCTCAACAAGTTGAACGGAGTAATTCGAATGATTCTAACAGGCAGACTTATCAGCAAAGGAGTACGACCACCTCTGCACCGAATTATAACAGGAGTTCCGGGAATACTGTTCAGCACAGTGAGCCGATTCAGCGAAGTTCCACGACTCAAACTCAACGGTCGTCCACAAGCTCAGGAGGCAGTAGTAGGAGTGTGAAGAAGTAAGAAACCAACTGAGCAGCGGAGTCATTTTTAACGAAGGATCGATCATCGAAGGATGTTACTAGAAATAGCGCATGCTTTCGATTGGAGATCCTTCTTTAAATCCCTCAACTCTCTCTGCCTTGTCATTCTGAGGGGCTGTGCGCTGCTCAGCACGTACGAAGAATCTCCAAGAGTGAAGGATTCGTCTTAATCACCTTAAACAATGATCGGTCATCCTTTGATGACCTATTCGCTCCTTAATGTCTTTGCCGGATCTGTATTCGCTGCCTTTAATGACTCATAACTGATGGTCAGCAGGGCAAGTACCAGGGCACTTAGTCCCGCGTAGATGAAGGGAGGAATGTTCAGCGGCGTCTTGTACTCAAAACCCTCTAGCCATTTTTGCATCGCATACCATGATAACGGTATGGCTATACCAAAAGCAACCAACACGAGCCTCACAAATTCCTTCGACATCATACTCATGATTTGACTAACGCTTGCCCCCATAACCTTGCGGACGCCGATTTCCTTCATTCGACGCTCTGCCATGAAAGACGATAATCCGTAAAGTCCCAGGCTGCAAATCATCATGGCAATCACGGAGAAGTAAGTGATGATCTTCGAAATGCGGCGATCTTCATTATACTGCTGCTGTATGTTGTCATCCATGAAGGTGTACTCAAATGGGGTGTCGGACACGTGCCTTTTCCAAATGTTTTCAATCGCGGCGATGCTTTCAGAAAACCCGGCAGGATTGACGTTGGCGATCATAAAGTTGTATCGGTTAGCACTATCAGCCATTTGGAACATGATCGGTACGACAGGGTCCTTCAACGACGTTTGGTTATAATCCTCCATTACGCCAATTACCTCGAATGTATATTTCTCGCCCTGCCAATCGAAGTGAAGCTTTTGTCCTACCATTTTGTCAGGATCAATTCCGAATTTATTGGCGGAAGCGCGATTGAGGATGAGCTGACCCCTGGCAGCCTGGCGGTTGTCGGTGAATGCGCGGCCGGCAATCAACTTGATTCCAAGCAATTCGGTGTATCCTGCGTCGACTGTGTTGCGTCGATTAAGAATAGCGGTCTCCATACTGCCTCCTTCGAGATAAAATGCCATGTCGCTGAAGATTTGAGAACCAGGAGGATAATCTGCCGCAGACACCATGTTGACGGAGCTCATTTGCTCAGCCTCCCTTTTTAATGATTCATAATTTTTTTTGGCCTCAGCGGTGCGGAGTGGTATGATGATCTTGGCCGCCGGGTCAAACCCCAGATCTTTCTCTTTCATGAACGAAAGCTGTTTGGACATCACGAACATGCCGCACACGAGAACGATGGCTACGACGAACTGAAAGATCACCAGCCCTTGCCGCAGTTTTCCTGAAGCGCTGTTCAAGGCAAATTTTCCTTTCAATACTTCAGCCGGTTTGAATGACGACATATAAAAGGCCGGGTAACTGCCGGCAATGAGTCCGGTTATGATCGTCAGTATCAATAAGGCTATGCTAACATACAGGATGTTGCCGCGGTTGAACGTGATGTCTTTGCCGGATAGTTCGTTGAAGGCCGGCAGTGCAACTTGTACCAGAACCGTGCTGATGAGGATGGCAATGACGACAATGACCAGCGCTTCGCCAAGGATCTGCCTGATGAGGCTGCTGCGAAACGCGCCCATGACTTTTCTGATTCCAATCTCTGAAGCACGTTTGGCCGCTTTAGCCGTAGAAAGGTTCATGAAGTTAATGCAGGCCAGTAACAGGATGAACAATGCGATGGAAACTATGATATAGATATACGTGACGCGCTGGTTTTTGTCAACTGCAGATCTCAGATAAATGTCCTTCACAGGCTCAAGGAAAAGTGTCTTGCTTAATCCCAATGCCTTCATATCCTCAGAACCATATTTGACCAGCACTTCGTTGATGCTTTTTTCGACGGATTCCTGTGAATGCCGGGGTGCCAGCTTGATGTATGCCTGAACGAAATTTTGCCCGGCCCACTCATCGGCGGCATCAGGGTTCTTGCGGATGTATTCTCCGATTCCTTCACTCATCATGGAGGTGAAGAAACTGGCGTTGAGGAAACTCTTGTTGTGTTTGTAAACACCTGTGATTTTGTAGTTAACCGGCGCGCCGCCCTGGCTGATCAGGATGCTTTTGTTCAGCGCGGACTCGTCTCCGAAGAGTTTATTCGCAAGCCGTTCCGAAATGACGACGGTGTTCGCGTCGGTCAACGCTTTTTCAGGATTGCCTTCTTTGAATTCATAAGTAAGGACATTAAAGAGGGTGGAGTCCGCCGTATAAGCATCTGATTCGTAGAACTTGTTATCCTCATATTGAATCAGGTTTTCGCTGCTAAAGCTTCCAATGACGCGGGCAGCCGCTTCGATTTCCGGCAGCTCCTCTTTCAGTGTCATGGGGATTGGCGGTGACACAGAACCAAGTTTATCGAACCCGATAACATCCCCATTAAACTGAGTGTCTATGCGATACAGGTCATTCAGCCGCTGATGATGGCGGTCGTAATCAAATTCATCTTGCACGTAGAGTGTCAGGAGGAGGCAACAGGCAACACCCAGGGAAAGGCCGAAGATATTGATGAATGAATAAACCTTTGTGCGGACGAGGTTGCGGAAAGCAATCTTGAAATAATTCTTAAGCATCTGTGCTGCGATTTGCGGTCATAGTTCCAAAATAATGCCACCGGCAAAATTTGATGGAATTACAGCATCGGCGTTTACTTCACGGTGCATTAGTGAACGAAAACGTCCGGATGCGGACAAACAACAACCTCATTCTAGATTTGGATCGGGTATTAGCGGGATAAAACAAAACCTCGATAAGCCATGGTATATTTGAGATATATCCAGGCATGGTCAGGATTATCCATACTTACCCAACAAAGGTTGTACATCTTGTCGATTACATGATGCATAAACAAGGTAGGGCAGAGTCAGTAATATCCGATACGTAGGCCCCGCATGGGAACCTACTATATCGGATATATTTTTACATCAAAGTTTAAAGCAGACTATTTCCGGGGAGGAGGGACGGTAATAGACGTAATTGTAAATCTGGTCAACATCGTATTCCGGCTCTTTATCATTCTTGATGTCGACTGCATTCATCACTTCTCCATTTTGCTTGCTCACCTGCACAAGTTGGTAACCTTTTTTCTCCTTGGTAGTCATCATAATCACAAAGTCCGGTGAACTTTGCGAAGCTTTGAACCGAACATTAAACGCTTTCATAGCCTGGGAAGAATATGCAAAACCAGCTTCACCTAATTCGCCATAAGCCTGCGATAATCCCTGTCCTAAAGCTTTTCCGGTAGGATCAGTCGTCTCCTGTGATGCCTGGGCAAACGCCGCTGAATAGGTGCTGGCAGCGGCACCGATATAAGCTGCACGCACTGCCTGCGCGAACAGCAGCGCCCGAACTAAGGCGGGCTCGCGTGGAGCAGGGAAGTATTTGTAATACTTCAACAATCCATCAAATCCGAGCTTCATGATATTTTGCTCTGAGTATAAAACAAGTCCATCCGAAACCACGTCGATGGCTTGCGGCAATTCTTTTCCTTCAAACTCAACTTTTGCCGACGTGATTTTTTTGAAAGAACCTGAGTTCTTATCCACTTCCAGTACAGCCTTTTCTTTAGGAGAATAAACATAAAGCTTACCGGATCCGTTATCACCGGTCGGGAAAGGTCGCACTTTTTCCTGTGACATAGGTGACCCCGCTTCAATTGAATTAGGCCATAGTAAAGAACCACTCGCCAGATCAAGGATATTTACTTCCTTTGTGGTAATAAACAGCAGACCCTTTGGCACAAGTTCTGTGCGTACGAGATCGCCTTTCAGCCTGATTGTTTTTTCGAAAGTCAATTTTCCGTTAACAGGATCAAGAATATTAAGGTAATATTCTTCAGCTTTATTAGTCCATGCATTGTC
>DASUGQ010000281.1:0-5237 GCA_036273935.1 Cyclobacteriaceae bacterium
CGGTCAGTTGCAGGAGGACTGGAATGGTTTCATCGATGAGCTGGCGGATGTTGACTTCAACGGAAAGAAGGTGACCTATGTCGGACTCGGCGATGCCGATGGATATCCTGATACATTTCTCGACGCCCTTGGAATCATTCATGAAAAAATAAAAGACTCTGGCGCCACCTTTGTCGGCGCGTGGCCAACCGAAGGCTACGACTTCGAAGCATCAAAGGGTGTAATTGATGGCAAGTTCCTCGGACTCGCCATCGATGAAGACAACCAGAAAGACCTCACGGAAGGAAGAGTACAAAAATGGGTTAGCCAATTAAAGGCCGAGTTCGCCTGAGGCAAATCCATTGCATGATTACGCCGAAGATTTATGGCAGGAATACGATTTAAGAAACCAGTATACCCCATCCCGGATGAGTTACACGCTTATCTTTCCAGATACAACCGGGAAATGGATGTGCCTATATCCTACAGCGATTTGATGCGCTTCGAAAATTCTTTCGGTTTATCCGGCGCTAACGGTGAGGACACCCTATGGGAAACGCTCATCTATTCAGAGAGCGATCGCTCCTACATTTTCGACAGCCTGCGAAAAGTTTATGCCCAACTCAAGTCCGGCGGTGATGTTTCGTCATTGAGTCATCTCATTGTCGATCGTGTGGATTATTGTCTGTATGCAAACACACATCCCTTTCGCGTGCGCATCGTCAACAAAATCAACGACCTGTTTGATTACTTCTATGTGAAGCAGGCCGATGCGTCCCGAATCTATGGCATGGAACTGGAACATCTCCTTTCGCCAAATAAGATTCAATTTCTCGTAAAAGATAACACGCTTATTGAGGAGCATATCCAGGGGATTCCAGGTGAGGCATTTATCAGGAATTATATCAATAACAATAAAACTAACTTCAACCCGCTGCGCCTGGCCAAAGAATTTGTGAAGTTTAACGAACGGAGTCTTGTGCAACTGCTCGGCGACATGCGAAGAGACAACTTTGTTGTTGAGATCGTTCCTGACTTTGACGACGTTCATTTTCGTCTACGTTCCATCGACTTTGACCAGGAGTGCTACGAAGGAAATCTGAAAATCTACATGCCTCAATTCTTCAAAGAGAATAATCCTATCATACAACTTGGGCTTCAGGCCATGTCCCCTATCCTCGAACTCCAATATCAAAAAGAGGAGCGTTCGCGTCTCGCTTTGCGCTACAAGGCTGAGTTGAACCGTATCGAAGACTTACTGCGAATTATGTCGCAGGATACAATCTCCAAGCCGGAAAATGTGATCCGGCTGAAGGAGGATCTTGCCCGGTTATATGAAGACGACGAATTTCTATACTGCCACAGCATGGGAGAAATTGTGAGTACCAGTCTGCATATGCTGTTCCGATATCCAGTGCGTAGACGTATAAGTGCAGGTATAACCGAACAAGCCAATGTCTGAAACGATCGACCATATTGGTTTTATCAGCGCCATTCGTGAGGGAATCGCTTACGTATCCCTTGTTCAGGTTTCTGCCTGTGCAACCTGTTCGTCCAAATCAGCTTGTGGCGTGGGTGAGTCAGAAAAAAGATATTTTGAAGTTCCGGTACACGGCGATCAATGGCACGTCGGCGATGAGGTGATCGTAAGAGTAAGCGCCGGAACAGGTTTCAAAGCGCTGTGGTGGGGTTACATCATGCCGTTTCTCCTGTTGCTTACCATATTGGTAACAACGATTGAAGCAGGGCTTCCGGAGGCACAGGCAGGTCTGCTTTCATTGGGCACGTTGCTGCCCTATTACCTGGGTTTGACCTTGTTTCGAAGGGGTTTCGCCAAATCGATGAGTCTTAAAATACTGAAGCGATGAACGACATCATCTTATACACCATAGCGGTACTGGTAGGCCTCGGCGCTTTGGCAGCAGTAGTGTTGTACTTCGTCTCCAAGAAATTTTACGTTAAAGAAGATGAACGCATTGCACAGGTTGAATCTGTATTGCCGAGCACAAATTGTGGTGGTTGTGGCCAACCCGGTTGCCACGCATTCGCCGCGGCAGTTGTAGCTGCAGGTGACCTCTCCGAATTGCATTGCCCCGTAGGTGGTAATGCTGTCATGAAAAAAGTTGCAGAGATCATGGGTGTGAATGTAGTGGAGCGTGACCCTTACATCGCTGTAGTCAGATGCTCGGGCTCGTTTGAGTATAGAAAGAAGACGAGTGTGTATGATGGCGCTTCAAGTTGCGCCGTGGCCGCTCAGTTATATAGCGGCGATACAGGTTGCGCCTATGGCTGCCTCGGTATGGCGGATTGCGTGGATGTGTGTGACTTTGATGCCATGTGGATGGACCCTGTTACCGGCCTTCCGGTTGTAGATGAAGATAAATGCACCGCGTGCAATGCATGTGTTAAAGCATGTCCAAAAGACATACTGGAACTTTGGCCCAAGGGGAAGAAAAATCAGCGTGTGTACGTGGCCTGTCTGAATGAAGAGAAAGGAAGCACCGCTCGGAAAGAATGTGCCGTCGCCTGCTCCGGATGTGCAAAATGTGCTGAGGCCTGCCGTTACGAAGCCATCAACATGACCAACAACCTGGCATCGATCGACTATGAAAAATGTAAACTGTGCATGGAGTGCATCGAGGCTTGTGATGTGAGAAATATTCTGGCCGTAAATGTTCCCGACGAAAAAATCATCGCAGCAACACAACAACGGCTAAAACGCGAAGAGCGCCAGAAGCAAAAGGCTTTGGAAGCAAAGAATAAAACTACCGACAGCAATGGGACTGCACAATAAGTTGAAAACATTCCGATTGGGTGGTATTCACCCCGATGACAACAAATTGTCCGAGGGAGCACCGATTACAACTTTGCCTTTGCCAAAGATCGTCACGATTCCCATTACACAGCATATCGGGAAGCCCGCAAAGATCATCGTGCAACGGGGAGACATGGTGAAGGTGGGACAAATCATTGCGACACATGAAGGATTTGTATCGGCCAACATACATGCATCTGTTTCCGGTCGCGTGGGGTTGATCGAGGAAGTGATGGACAGTACCGGGTTCAAGCACATGGCCATCCAAATACGGGTGAAAGGTGATGATTGGGACGAGTCCATCAGCCGGAGTGATTATGTTAACGATATTATCACACTCAGCGGCAAAGAGATCGTCGAGAAGATCATGGCAATGGGTGTTGTCGGAATGGGTGGCGCAGCATTTCCATCTCACGTAAAACTTTCCGTCCCGGAAGGTAAACACGTGGATTGCCTCATCATCAACGGTGTGGAATGCGAACCGTACCTCACCGCTGACCACAGGTTGATGGTTGAAAAGCCTGAAGAAATTATTGTCGGCGTTCGTATCCTCATGAAAGCGTTGAACGTTGACCGCGCCATCATTGGTGTAGAGAATAACAAACCCAACGCAATAAAGGCTTTAGAGAATCACGCATGGCAATACGAGGGCATCACCGTAGAACCACTGGCAGTTCAGTACCCGCAAGGTGGCGAGAAGCAACTCATCCAGGCGCTGTTGGATCGTGAAGTACCTCCCGGAAAACTTCCAGTAGACGTCGGCGCCATTGTGCATAACGTCGGGACCACCTATGCGATCTATGAAGCCGTTCAAAAGAACAAGCCCTTAATTGAAAGGGTCGTCACCGTGACGGGAAAAAGCGTGAAGCAGCCTTCCAATTTCTGGGTGAGGATCGGCACTCCGGTAGTCGACTTAATCGCGGCAGTCGGCGGAATTCCCTCCGACACCGGTAAGATCGTCAGTGGTGGCCCCATGATGGGAAAGGCGTTGGCCGATCTTGAAGTTCCAGTGGCCAAAGGCACATCAGGCATCCTCATGATCCCGAACGAAGAGGCCAGGCGTGCAGAAATATACAACT
Source organism: Cyclobacteriaceae bacterium (assembly GCA_036273935.1). Taxonomy (GTDB): domain Bacteria; phylum Bacteroidota; class Bacteroidia; order Cytophagales; family Cyclobacteriaceae; genus ZC4RG29. The sequence goes on from DASUGQ010000281.1 coordinate 3,874, forward strand.
GTCTTCACTGTGGCAAATGCGTTGAAGTTTGTCCTATGGGATTGGAGCCGTTCCATTTAATGTTGTTGACAAAAAAAGGAGACACAGAAAAATCGGCGGCGGAACATATCCTCGACTGTATTGAATGCGGCTCATGCTCGTGGGTATGCCCCTCCAACCGACCGATCCTGGATTTTGTTCGGTTGGGAAAAGATAGTGTTCGAAAAGCCAAACAAAAATGAGTGACCAATTATTTACCGTCGCCCCTTCACCTCATATACACCAGGAGCTTACTGTTCCCAAAGTAATGCAGACGGTGGTAATTGCCATGCTGCCCGCTCTTGCAATGGCCGTTTACAACTTTGGCGCCGGCGCACTTTACGTGACAGCGTTGTCAGTCGTTTTCTGCGTGGCAACAGAGTATGTTATTGTTAAGTACTTACTGAAGAAAGATATTACCATAAAAGATAGTTCTGCGATTGTTACTGGCATGCTGCTCGCCTTCAATGTGCCCAGCAATCTACCCTGGCACATCATCCTCATCGGCAGTGTAGTAGCCATGGGGTTAGGGAAACTCTCTTTCGGCGGATTGGGGAATAACCCTTTCAATCCCGCGTTAGTTGGTCGCGTATTCCTGTTGCTGTCATTCCCTGTTCAGATGACGCGCTGGCCGTTGCCTGGCAATCGGTTATCCATTGACGGCGAGACGGGCGCCACCGTGCTCGGACTGCTGAAAGAAGGTTTGCGCACCGGGGAGTCGGTGGAAAAGATTACAAGTTCATTTCCAAAATGGACAGATTTCCTCCTCGGCTTACAGGGAGGATCATTGGGTGAGATGTCGGCCCTGGCCCTCCTGCTTGGTTTTGGCTTCATGCTCTATCGCAAGGTGATCAGCTGGCACATTCCCGTCACGATGATTGCTACCGTATTTCTGATGACTGGAATCTTCTGGTTGATCGATCCTCACCGATACGCGAATCCAGTGTTTCACATCCTTACGGGCGGCGTTATGCTCGGAGCGATCTTCATGGCGACGGACTACGTAACGTCACCTTTCACGCACAAAGGGATGGTGATCTTTGCGTTAGGCATAGGTATCATCACGGTAGTGATCCGCTTGTTTGGAAGTTATCCTGAAGGAGTTTCATTCGCAATCCTGATCATGAACGCCTTCGTTCCACTGATCAACAAATATGCGCATGGACGACGATTTGGCGAAGGTGTTGAAAAAAGTAAGACATAATCATTATGGCAACACGAGCTTCATCGCTGGTTAACATGAGTGTGACACTGATCGTGATCACCCTGGCGGCAGCCCTTTCCCTCGGGTATGTTTATAAATGGACGAAAGGCCCGATTGAAAAAGCTCAGCTTGAAAAACAACT
>DASUGQ010000282.1:0-4381 GCA_036273935.1 Cyclobacteriaceae bacterium
AAGCCGGTCTCCCCAAGTCACATTTTTTAAACCTTATTTCAACTCGTAAATGGGATTTTTTGATTTCTTCTCCAGCGACATTGCCATGGACCTTGGCACTGCCAACACCCTTATTATTTACAAGGATAAAATAGTAGTTGATGAGCCCTCCATCATCGCTATCGACAAAAGCTCGAATAAAGTGCTTGCTATTGGTCGCGAAGCGATGCAGATGCACGAAAAGACACATGAAAACATCAAGACCATACGCCCCTTAAAGGAAGGTGTAATTGCCGATTTCCACGCCGCTGAGATGATGATTCGCGGCCTTATCAAAATGATCGATACAGGTAAGCGTTTATTTCCGCCATCCCACCGCATGATCATTTGTATCCCTTCCGGAATTACAGAGGTTGAGAAACGCGCGGTCCGTGATTCGGCAGAACATGCTGGTGCGAAAGAAGTATACATGATCCACGAACCAATCGCCGCGGCCATTGGAATAGGGATTGATATTGAAGCTCCCATCGGAAATATGATTGTCGATATCGGGGGGGGGACAACCGATATTGCGGTCATTGCGCTTTCCGGCATCGTCTGTGACCAATCCATTCGCGTTGCGGGAGACACTTTCAACCGCGACATTTTGGATTACATGCGCAGACAACACAATCTTTTAATTGGCGAACGTTCAGCGGAGAAAGTTAAGATTGAAGTTGGTTCTGCACTTACCGAACTGGATGACGGACCCGATGACTATGAAATCCGCGGCCGCGATTTGATGACAGGTATTCCTAAAACAATTAAGATATCTTATTCAGAAGTTGCTTTTGCATTGGATAAATCAGTGTCTAAACTGGAAGAGGCCGTTTTGAAGGCACTGGAAACATCGCCGCCGGAATTGTCGGCTGACATTTACGAGCGAGGTATCTACCTTACCGGCGGTGGTGCTTTGCTTCGGGGCCTTGATAAGCGCTTGGCACTGAAAACAAAACTACCGATACATGTCGCGGATGATCCACTGCGCGCGGTTGTAAGAGGAACTGGGTTGGCTTTAAAAACTATGCAACAATTCAGGGCCGTGTTGATGACCTAATTTCATGGAGAGGTTATTTTTATTTTTTTTTCAATACCGTGCATTTTTTATTTTTCTAACACTGGAAATCTTGTGTGCCTGGCTTATCGTGTCCAGCAATCATTATCAAAGTGCTCAATTTTTCAATTCATCAAACACGCTGGTAGCCAATCTTAATCAGTTCTCATACGGCGTAAGAGAATATTTTTCCTTAAGGGAAACCAACCTGAAATTGTCTGAGGAGAATGCCGCCCTGCGTACAAAGCTGGAACAGCGTATTCAAATCACCCCCTCAGAAATAAATGTCGTTACTGACACTGCGCTTATTAAACGATTCGAATTCGTCGATGCCAAAGTGGTGAACAATTCGGTTGATCGGTTCACCAATTTCCTCACAATTGACAAAGGATCGAACGCCGGGATTGAGGAGGGCATGGCTGTCATCAGCAATGGTGGTGCGGTGGGAAAAGTAAAGGCGACGTCCAGTCATTACAGCGTTGTCACGTCCATTCTCAATACCGATGTGATGGTTTCCGCAATGCTTAAACGTACCGGACATTTTGGTACAGTCCAGTGGGATGGTCTTGATCCCCTTTATGTAAATTTAAATTATATCCCCCGGCATGTGAACCCGGTCATTGGTGATTCGATAGTGACATCCGGTTATAATGCAATCTTTCCCGCCAATATTATGATCGGAACGATCGAAGAGAAGCACTTAAATGACGCGGCACTATTTTACAATTTGAAAGTGAAGCTTTCACAAGATTTTCGTCAGCTCACTTTTGTTGCCGTCGTTAAAAGTAATTTGAAGGCAGAGCAGGACTCACTTGAGAATATGGTTAATGAAATGAACCCATGAGCAGGCTAGGCATCGGACAGATCATATCCTTTTTTATTTACCTGGCACTCCAGGTATTCGTAATGAAGAATGTCGTTCTTTTTCATACCGCTTTTTGTTTCATCTATGTAGCTTACCTCCTTTTACTGCCTGTAGAAAGCAATACGCTATTGTTGATGGCAATTGGCTTTCTCATGGGATTTATAATTGATATTTTTTATGACTCGTTGGGAATGCACGCGTCGGCGAGTGTGTTAATTATGTACATGAGAAATTACTGGTTGAATTTAATCACACCTCAGGGTGGGTATGACAGCAATGCGGTACCGACCCTGGCAATGAATGGCATTCAATGGTTCGCGGTTTACACGGCGCCACTTGTATTTCTGCATCACATGGTGCTGTTTTTCATCGAAGCGGGTGGTTTTGGAATATTTTGGTTTACGTTGGGGAAAGTTTTTGCCAGTACCCTTTTAACGATACTCGTGATTTTGATTATTCAATTCTTATTCGGTGACAGGAAAAGGTTATGAATGAAGGAAGGAGAGAAATTATTCAGGTAGTCTTTGTTTTGGTGGCCCTCGTTTTCCTGGCTAAGTTGTTTTTTATCCAGGTGATTGATGATGTATATAAGGAACTTGCCGATACAAATGCCATCCGCAAAGACATTCAATACCCGGTGAGAGGCCTGATCTATGACCGGAATGGGAAGTTGATCGTATACAACAGTCCCGAGTATGATCTGCTTATCATTCTTAAGGACCTTAAAACGCTGGATTCGGCAAAATTCTGCCATGTATTCGACATTACAAAAGAAGATCTCAGAGCGAGGTTCAAACTCTTATACACAGAAATCAGACACCGGAAGGCGTCGGAGTTGCAACCAACTCCTTTCATTAAGCAATTGTCCAATAAGGATTTTGCAAAGATTCAGGACCACATTGACGAATTCCCGGGCTTCTACATTCAGGCCAGAACTACACGCGCATATTCAACGCCAGCTTTTGCTAACGCGCTGGGATATGTAAGCGAAATTTCAAAAGGACAACTCTCACGGGACTCATCCGGAACTTACCGTCAGGGTGATTACATTGGTCAAAGTGGGATTGAGAGCTACTACGAAACTTACCTTCGGGGGAAGCGTGGTGTAACTTATCTGCTTCGAAATAAGGATGGTATTATCAAAGGTAAATTCAAAGGAGGCAAGTATGATACACTCTCCGTGCCGGGTCAGGACCTGGTTGCCACAATTGACCTGGATCTCCAGGAATATGGTCAATTTCTTTTGAAAGGGAAAGAAGGAAGTATTATTGCTATCGAACCGGCAACGGGTGAAGTACTTGCTATGGTCTCCGGACCCTCATACGATCCCAATCTGTTATCGGGAAGAAATTACAGTTCGAATTTTACACTCATCAGTAACGACACCAATAAACCCTTGTTCAACCGGCCATTAATGGCTCAATACAGACCTGGTTCAATATTCAAAATTGCCCAATCGATGGTTGCGTTGCAAGAAGGAGTTATCTCGCCGGAAACGAGAATCAAATGCAATCGAAGCATCATTGATTGTCATGGTCCCCATACTAATGAGGATCTGAGGGGAGCAATTGCCAACTCCTGTAACCCTTATTTTCGCGACGTCCTCAGAAGAATGTTAAACAAAGGCGTTTCGTCCGACCCCTTTCAGGATACAAGGATTGGATTGGAAGAATGGAATCATCACATGAGAAGTTTTGGATTTGGTGAACCATTGGGAATAGATCTTCCGAATGAAAAAAGTGGTTTGGTTCCAAGCCCTGCCTATTACGACCGCGCATACCGAGGACGGCCATGGAAATTTTCGAACATCTTTTCAATCGCCATCGGCGAAGGAGAAAATTTAGTCGTACCCCTTCAGATGGCGAACTTCGTATCAATTATTGCTAACCGAGGCTACTATTATACGCCCCATTTGGTAAAGTCGATCGGTAAGTCAGGTATGCCGTTGACTCGTTTTACGGAAAAACACGTAACCACTATCGATTCTGCTCATTTTAGGGTGGCGGTAGAGGCCATGCAGCGGGTAGTTGAATCGGGTACGGGACAATACCGGGCGAAGCTCAAAGATGTCATTGTTTGTGGGAAGACGGGTACAGTTCAAAATGAGCCCCTGCCTGACCATTCAGTGTTTATCGCCTTTGCTCCAAAAGAAGATCCTAAAATTGCTGTAGCGGTCTATGTGGAATATGGAGGACAAGGAGCGCGTGCCTCTGCTTCGATCGCGAGTCTCATGATCGAAAAGTATTTATTTGGGGGAACCAAACGACCGCAGATCGAGGAGTATGTATTACGAGGTGAATTTGGTGATTGATGATACGACAGGAAAAAATAACGAGTAATGTGGATTGGGTAACGGTAATGCTGTATGGCGTTATTGTTTTTTGGGGGTGGTTAAATATTTTCTCCGTTACTTATGATGAGAATCAATCCATCTTCGATACGTC
>DASUGQ010000283.1:0-15970 GCA_036273935.1 Cyclobacteriaceae bacterium
TTACAAAACGTTAATGATCATTTCTTGCTCGTCGGTTGGAAAGGCTCATCGAAACGGTGAGCCTTTCTAATTTTAGGGACCCTTGTAGCAATAGTGACCTATGATTTTGTAATCAAACAGGCAATCGGCAAGAACCTGTCCGGCTCCGATGTTGTGAACAACCAGATAACGTGAGTTGTCAGCCGATTTCTTGTTCACAACAATTGCAATGTGAGTACTTCCTCCGCCGAGATTCCAGCAGACAATATCTCCTGGCAGAAAGTCATTCGGATCCCGGGAAACGGATTTTACCTGGCCGTGCCTTGTAAAAAACGTCATGAGGTTGGGAACCCGCCGGTGATCAATGTTTTTGTCCGTTCGCGTCAGTCCCCAGAGCTTTGGATATTGATTGAAGTATTCTTTCATGTCTTCATGAATCTTTTGCTGGAGATCGATCCCTAATTTTCGATAGGCGCGGATAACAACATCGGTGCACACACCACGGTCAGCAGGCACATCACCATTTGGATAGGCTATTTGAAAGTACGTTGGGTCATAGACTACCTGTTGTTTTGTTAATTCAAGCGCAGCATCGGAGAGTTTGTCATGAAATGTCTCCTGGCCAAATGTGAGCATGCTTGCTCCGAGAAAAGCGCAAATAGGGATGAAGTATTTCATGAATGAACTTCAGATGTTTTGAGTAGCAACCAAATCCTGGCCACAATTTTCGAATACGATCTACTTCAGCATTTCCTTGTAGTAATTGCTTTTTTCAAAATCGCGCAAGCCGAAATAAATTCCAGCCAGGCCTTCAATGGTATTTTTGTTGGAGGGATCTAGTTGTTGAGCGCGGTGCATATACGGAAGAGATTCCTTGAAGAAATCAATAGATTGATCCTCAATCGCATTGAAAGAAAAAATATCTACCGCGTCATAATCCAGCTTGCTGATGATGTTCACCGCTTCATTGTAAAATATGACCGCCAGGTTGTAGTTGGCTTTTATGTTTGCAGAGTCCATTTCAAGAACATGTTCATAAGCATGAACGGCGGTTTCGAAGTATTTCGTATTTCCCGTCGTGTCAGATTTATGCATCGCGGTGCTTTTAGAGGCGACTGTCATGTAATAATCGATTTCCCGGGTGCGTATGGATATCGTCGTGTCTGTAGAAAGTAGTAGTGTATGTGTAAAAAGATCAAAGGCTTCTTTTGATGAATTAAATTTCAACTGATCGACGCGCTTCACTGCGTCATTATAAAAGGTAGTGGCCAGGTAGCGGAGGTTAATATGAGCGTCTCCAAAATATTTGTCGGCGCCCTTCATGCCAAGGAGATGTTCAAACGCTTTTACTGACTCCTGTCGTGCTCTATACGTTGAGTCGGCTTCCGTCTTTTGCTTATAAAGGTCCTTATAAATGAAACCTTTGAGATACCAGCTATTGGGTTCACTCATCAATGAAGGATCGATTACGGCTATTTCAACTAATTTTCTCGCCTCTTCAAGCCTTCCTGCCTTGTATTCGTCGAATGCTTTGGAAAGCGTATTTTGGGCGGAGAGCGGCAGCGCTCCCGAAAGAATCAAAATCCATATCGTTGATCTGAGTATTTTCATTGCACCACCTTTGCTAAGCTTAATAACTGTCCACTGATTTTCAAGTCGCGTTTTCGAATGGTCTCCGGATTGACCTCCATTCGTTGCTTACTTGCCTCATAATAAAAATTAATACACGCCCCCTTCTTTGCAGAACCTTCAGCGTCGGTCACAACTAAAGTTGGATAGTCTCCCAGTTTTTTTATAATGCCTGGTAATTCGCCCGCTTTATCTTCGTTCACGTAAATCAGGTGACAAGGCACGATCGTCTCTACACTTGAATATTGAATGATCGTTATCTTTTGCGACCCTGCTGTCTTGGTACTTGCCATGTTTTGCAATTCTGCCAGAAGGTTGGGATAGTCACCATAAATGCCGATTACAAAAGATCCGGTTTTCATTGACTCGGGCCATTCAACATATTTGGTGAAATTATAAATAAACAGAGTTTTTGTTTTTGCATTAATGTCAGGATCAGGGGCAGATTGCCTGAAGGAACAAAGCAGAATCGTTATCAAGAAGGTAAATAGCGAGAGGGCAACTTTCATAAACTTCAATCTACAAAATCTTCGTGTTAGTACATCAGTATTGCAATCCTTTTGCCGTTAAAGTATACAGCAATAAATGCATCGAGAACGCCCTGATCGAATGCACTTTTGCGCTGCTCTTCGGCTTCTTTCAATTTCTTGAAATTTCCACTCAGGAATTTGGTTACGCCATCTATTCTAACGCGTTCAATTGGGTTCGCCAGTTTCAAATCTTTGAACAATTCTGGAGAAGGCCGCCTGTATGCTCCTACCTGCACCCGGAGATTGATTTTATCTTCCAGGCGGTCAAAAAAATTATTTTCGATTTCTTCATACGCTGTGTATGTCATAGCCGGTGTAAACAGGGATTCAGGATTTCCCTCCGGAAATGAAAGATTACCATCGCCGGCATCTAACGCAGTCATTCCTGCCTCGTTACTCGAAAGATTCCTGTACCTGAACGAGGAAGGGTCTTCCGTTGAACTGACGGCCTTAAAAATTTCACCGGCTGAATTTTTGTAGTCGGCTGTAAAGTTTATGGGTGCATCTTTTTCCTGAAACATCAGGCTGTAGTTTTGATCGGCTGGTAATTTTTTAAATTCAAAAAATCCATTTTCATCAGCTGTGGTTGTTTCAAGAATGTTTCCCTCACCATCGACCAGCATAACCGTCTTGTTCGATCCTGATTGACCCTGGGAAAACAAAGTTCCGCTTATGGTAATATCATCTCCCTCCAGTAAAGAGGCATCTTCTCCATTAACCGCCAGGGCCCGATAAGCAAAGGATTCCTTGAAAAGCGGAAAGTCGCTGTCCGCTTCATCAAAGGTTTTGAGTTCAGCCATCGATTCATTGAGTTTCTTATAGGAGAAGGTTTCCTTAAAATTCACTGCGTAGATTTTATCATAAGGTGCTCCTCTGTTTGATGATAGAAAACCTTTTCGTCCCTGATCAAATACGGAAAAATAATAATCGTCAGCGCTGCTGTTAATTGGCTTACCAAGGTGCACAAGGCTGCCGTTGTGGAAGGTTTTATCTAACTGGACCAGGTATACGTCCAGCCCGCCGAGCCCCTGATGGCCATTAGAACTAAAGAACAAGGCGTGTGAAGCTGTATCATAGTAAGGTGTGGCCTCCTCGCCAAATGTATTGATAGCCTTTCCCAGGTTTATGGACTGACCGAAGGTGCCATTACTTTCCATTTTAGTGTACCAGATGTCATATCCACCTGATCCACCGGGGCGGTCGGAGGAATAGAACATGCATGTTTCACTTCCCTCTGTCATCACCATGGGATGCTTGGATGAATAGCCGGGTAGATTGATTGTCGCGCTCATCATGGTCGGATCGCCCCAACTGCCATCCTTCCTTTTGTTACTCGAGTAAATATCACAATGACTATTTCCCTCTAACGATTTGCAGATAGAAAAGTACATTTTATTATTGTCCTCAGTAAGTGAAGCTCCACCTCCACTCATTACTTCGTCCCGCATTCTTAACTTCAGGGGTATTGGTTCGACAAGTGAACCATTGGTGACTGTTCCCTGAAATAAAGTATTCGTATAAACTGTGTCATAAATACCTTTTACATCTTCCAGTTGAACTTTTCTTCTGATCAATTTTTGTTCAACACCCGTGAACAATACGGTATTGCCGGGCATTGCACGGGCTCCGAAAGCAGGTTGATCATAGTTCATTAACGCCACGGTGATCTTATCGTCAGCAGCTGCCGTGTTGAGTGCAAACTTGTTTGAGATAATTTTTCGTCGGATCATGTCAGCGGTAACATCTTTAGCCTCTACTGAAGTTTCAAATTGATTTAAGGCATCGTTATAACGGCCTTGAGATTCAAGCGTTACGCCATACCAATAACTGGCTTCAGGGTAGTCCTTTTTTTTCTCTGTAACGATTTTGTAATAAAGACTTTCAGCGTCGTGATAGTTTCTTAATAATCGCTGCGTATTGGCGAGTTGAAATAGGGCGGCACCATTATCATTTTGCTCATTCAATACTTCCTGGTAAAGTTTGGCGGCGCCATAGTATTCTCCCGTATTGTAAAGTTGATTGCCCAGTGCCATATTTTCTTCCGGCGTCTTCTTTTTTTCGGCTGGCGCAAAGCGCTTTATCTGTTGGGCATTGACAACTCCCCCGCACATTATCATAATGAAAGAAAACGCATAGGGTAATGTTTTATTCATAATTAAAGACGGGGTGTTGGATTTGCTGATAATTTATTTACAGAAGGCACTTTTTTCCTGGCAAAAAATGTCAAGCAGAACTCAAACCCGCCGCGATTGGTGAGATCGCTCAGGTCTGAGACCAGCATGTCATAACTAAGGCTTATCCTTATGTTTTTATAATCAAGTCCTCCGCCGAAAATAACAATGTCCGTATTTCGTGCCCATGCACTGAGCTGAAGAGTAACGTCGGCATTAAACATGTAATCCATGGCCATGCCAGCATTGATGAGATTAATTCCGTTCTGTTGCATAAAGGAGACATTAGGCAACAACGCCACTCTGGGTCCGAGCTCTGCACGGAAACCAGCATGTCCCACATATCGCCTCGAGAGCGTCGAGGTTGCTCCTGTGAATGATCCGTCCGGTTCGGTTAAGTGAAATGCTGCTGCCCCTGCAAACCATGAAAATTTTTCTGATGGAAAGGCATAGTACAGTAATCCGGCCTGGAAATCAACCAGTGACACATTGCCGTTGGTAACGGGCTCTCCGTTTGCCACGGAAGGATCATATCCAACATTGGTAATCCATTGGGTTTGTGTAGACAAATTTCTCAAGTCAAGTTTCGTCTGGTTTAATCCACCCTGAACACCAAGACTAAGGAATTGCTTTTCATCATGCCCCAGTGCAAAATGATATGAAAATGAGCCCATAGCCTGTGTGTTTTTCAGGTTTGCACCCGATGAATTACTCATTACCATAAGGCCAACGCCTCCAAATCCCGCAGACGGCTTTCCTTCCATAATTGACATATCGGCTGTGAAAGAATAGGTTTCGAAGGGGTCAATCGTAGCAAGATAGCGTTTGTAATGTGCGATGAGCCTGACATTTCCGTAAGTTATACCCGTAAGAGCCGGATTCAATAACATCGGGGTGTTGTAAAATTGAGAGAAATATGGGTCCTGGCCGTAGCTGGAAGTATACACGGCAAAGAGCATTAACAGTAAAAAAAATAAAACCTTCCTCATGGATAAAAAATTACCTGACTAATTGAACGGTGCCCTTTTGGGTTACTTTTTCACCGTCTATCGTCAAAGCCTCCAGAACATATGCATATGTATCGATCAGAAGATTGTTTCCCTCATACCTGCCATCCCAACCCACCGAAGGGTCTTCTGTTTTAAATATTAATTTTCCAGTCCGGTCAAAAACTCTAAAATTCAGTTCCTGAATTCCCAGAACGTTTACAAACAGCATGTCGTTGACCCCGTCGCTGTTAGGACTGAACAATTGCGGAACAAATATCTGAATGCGATCGTCAACAGGGGGTTCAGGCCGTGGTTCCACAGTAACTGTAAGGCTATGTGAATAAAGGCATCCGAACCGGTCAACAATCTCTATCTTATATACGGTAGTTTGTTTTGGAAAAGCGAGCGGATTCGGTATCGATGGATCGGAAAGATCGCTGTTCGGTGACCATCGGTAAGACATGCCCCCAGTTGCATAGAATTGTATGGTGTCACCTGAGAAAATGGTCGTATCAGGTATGATGTCGACCAGTGGTGCGGGTGCAATAATCACGGGAATGCTTTCAGAGTCTGTATCCCCGGTAACATTATCTCTGGCGGTGATCGTGTAAACCGTAGTTGTCGAAGGTGAGGCTACAGGACTTACTTTGGTGGGATCATCTAATCCAATTGTCGGCGACCATTGGAAAGAATAGTTATTGCTACCACAGGCAATCGCCACATCCAGATCCACGCTGCTTCCGGCGCAAATAATTTTTCTTCCGCCGGTTCTCACGAACATTGTCGTCCGGGGAGTTACGGTTACAGTATCGGACGCCACGCAACCAGCAGCGTCGGTAACCGAAACTACATAGGTTGTGCTGATAGTTGGCATGACGAATGGATTTTCCAGATCAATTACTGCGGTGGCTACAGGCGATTCGACCCAGCTGAAAGTATAAGGTCCTGTTCCATTATTTCCAACAGATAGGCCTCCAATTCTTACTGACTCTCCCGCACAAATTTCCCGGTCAGGCCCGGCATCGGCCTTCAGCAAGAAACAACAGCTGGGTTTGAAGTCGCCGCCGGTAGAAGTATTGTTATTGGTGTAGGTAGCATTTGGTCCGAGGCACAAGTAGGCCGTGTTCGTTATCGTTCCGTCGTTGATGACCTGGCTTTGTGTTGCTCCCGTAGCGACCCCGCCTTCGCAGCCATCAATTGTTCCTTTATTGACGATTTGTTTCTTCTTGCCTGAATCGTCACCAAGTGCAACTATACCACAAAGTCGGATGACACCATTTTGCTCATTGATCAAAGTATCACTGACTACTAACTTCGCATTCTTGGAAATAAAAAGAGAACCCAGGTTATCCACATTCCCAAAGACATTCATGACGCTGATGTTGTCAATGGTTCCGTTATTGGTCACCAATATGTTTATGATAAACGTTCCGCTGTTTGTAAAAAGGCCTTTACTTTCATTTGCGAACATCCCGGTTTCCAAATAGCCAATGTTATTTAATTTGGCTGACGACTTATTTAATATTCTCTTGGCAACCAGTATTCCAACATTAATGACCTCGCCACTATTTTCAATTCCTTGTGATGTCAATGAACCTTGCGGATCAATACGAATCGAGCCGCCAGCGCCCACGACAATTACGTCGTCAGCGACAATCTGGTGCTGGATAATGACCTGACTCCCGGGACCCGGAACTGTTCCCTGGTCCCACACCGCTGGATCGTAAAAATTACCTGTAGAAACCGTAGTGAATACTTGTGCAGTAACAGAAAAAATAACGGTAACTTTGACGAACAGAATAACAAAAAATAATCGTATCAAACTGTTCACGAATGTGAAGTTATCCTTAAATAGCGTTTTTCACAATACCTGAGGGTGAAAATTGACGCACGAGTGGGCAGATAATATTACAGCAATCTTACAATTCACCAAACTCACTTTAACAAACTGACCTCAGCACATATTCTGTTTTGACGGTAATGGGTAAGTGCCGTACTAACAGGTGTGCGTCAAATCGACTATCTTTAGAGTTAAGTTATTCTTCATTTGAGATGCGAAGCATTGTACCCTGGTTTCTCCTCGTCGCCTCCGTTTCGCTGCATGCGCAGGCACCATTCAGTAAAGGCGTTAACCTCACTACATGGTTCCAGGCTTCATCACCGCGGCAAATCCAATTCACAAAGTATACAAAAGAGGATTTTGAACGCATTAAATCCATGGGGTGTGATGTTATCCGGCTGCCCATCAATTTGCACGCCATGACAAGCGGAGAACCTGATTACATTCCTGATCCGTTGTTCCTGGAATTTCTTGATGATGTCGTGAATTGGTGTGAGGAACTACACATTCATGTTATTCTTGACAATCACACGTTCGATCCGGCCGTAAATACAGACCCTGCCATTGGACCAGTACTGGTGAAAGTATGGACACAAATGGCAGAACATTACAAAGATCGTTCTGACTATGTATGTTATGAAATACTAAATGAGCCACATGGAATTGCAGATGCTGTATGGGGAAGTATTCAGCAAAGTGTCATTGATGCTATTCGCACCGTTGACAGTGAACATTACATTGTTGTCGGAGGCGCCGGCTGGAACAGTTACAACAATCTTGATGAACTGCCGGCCTATTCTGACGACAAGCTGATCTATACGTTTCACTTTTACGACCCTTTCATCTTTACACACCAGGGTGCAAGTTGGACCGATCCTTCCATGGTGCCTTTAAGTGGTGTGCCTTTTCCATATAATTCTTCAAACATGCCTGCTGTACCAAATGCGTTGAAGGGAACGTGGATTGAAGGGGCAATGAATAACTATGCTTCAGATGGAACGGTCGCTAAAGTAAAATCACTCATAGACATCGCCGTGAATTTCAAAAATCAAAGAGGCGTTCCCGTTCTTTGCGGAGAGTTCGGTGTTTACATTCCTAACAGCAACAATAGCGATCGCGTGTTTTGGTATGACCAGGTTAGAAAGTATCTCGAAGAAAAAAATATCCCCTGGACCACCTGGGATTACCAGGGCGGCTTTGGATTATTTGAGAAGGGATCTGATGAACTGTTTGATTATGATCTCAATGTTTCCTTGCTCGAATCGCTCGGTATGAATGTTCCACCTCAACAAACTTACGTGAAGAAACCGAGAACAACAGGATTTGCCATTTATGACGACTATATCGGCGCTGGAATAGTCGATGCCAGCTTTCCCGGTGATGGCACCCTGGATTTTTATAATGAAAACTATCCACAGGAAGGAACGAAGAATATTCATTGGACAGACGTTACACAATACAATGCCATTGCTTTCGACTTCAAACCCGACCTCGATCTTTCTTTGCTCGCCAGTCACGATCATGTGTTTGAATTTTGGGTGAAAGGAAATGTACCCGGCGTCATGTTTGATATCCGGTTCATTGACACTAAGACCGGAGCGACCGACCATCCCTGGCGTTTGGGAAAAACGATTGACAATACATTCGCTCCATGGGACGATGTCTGGCATAAAATCACCATTCCGCTAAGTGCGCTGGAAGAAAAGGGCGCTTATGATAATGGCTGGTTCCCACCTGAAGGAAAATTTGACTGGAAGTCAGTCGACCGTTTTGAAATTGTGGCGGAGCATCAGGCATTGACGAATATCGATTTTTGGTTTGATGACATTCGTGTTTCGGGTGAGGAAGTTCCCTATGAAGATCCGGTGACAGATGTTGATGAAGGTATGAATTCATTTAATTGCCAGGTCTACCCGAATCCGATGAAAGAAAGTGTCGCTATTCAGTTTTCGCTGATGAACCGGGAGGAAGTTCATATCGACATTTATTCCGCTACAGGTCAAAAGATCAGGACCCTTGCCGGGGAATTTTTTTCCCCTGGCGATCACGCAATATCATGGAATGGTGACGACAATTGCGGGACGAATTTGTCCGCCGGATTGTATATCGTCCAGGTTCGGACATCGGATAAATTTCTCGTCAGAAAGCTGTTTAAAGTCTTATAAGCTGCTCTAACGGAAAAGTTATTGGTCTAATAAACAGTTGAGAGGTTCCACTGTTTGAATGATGATCACAATTTTCTATTCACTTCTTTTCATCAACGGGGAAATGTGGTAAATTCATTAAAAATCTATCCGTATGAAAAAACTAACTATTGTTTTTACGCTCTTGTATGCGCCGGCTTTTTTATTTGCCCAAGGGGTTGGAATTGGTATTAAAGGCGGTGTCAACTTTGCCAATATGGACATAAAGGATGTAAGCACATCTTCGATAACCTCGTTTCACATAGGTGGCTATGTTAACCTCAACCTTTCTGATAAGTTTGGCATAACTCCTGAGATATTGTGGACAGCCCAGGGTTCTGAAATTCAAAGTGCAGAACTTAATACAGATTACATTTCAATTCCGGTCATGGTGCGCTTTAAACCGGTCTCACTATTAAGCCTTGAAGCAGGCCCTGTATTTAACTTCCTGATAAATGCAGAATACGATGGTGCTGATTTTAAAGACCAATTGAAGAATAATGAGTTCGGCTTTGGGCTGGGTGCTGGAGTGCATCTTCCATTGGGATTTAACGGAGGTATCCGGTATGTATTGGGATTCACCAATATTTCAGATGTTGACGAGGATATTAAGAGCCGCACATTTCAGATCTATGTAGGGTGGACAATATTTGGCGCTAAGTAGAATACTTCGCTTATACCATTTGAGCACATCGGAGTCGTTGTTAGCGGCTCCGTTTTTTTTTGGCCATGTTCATCCACCATAAAGCATGAAATATGAAGATTCAACTGTGAATTAATGTTATATTGGACAGGATTTGATTCCCTCTCCTGAATCTTGCAAATGAAGCTCAGAGGCAACCCGACCCAAGGGAAAGAAAGCCTTTCACTTTTTTCACATTTCAAGTAAGAGCTTATGTGTTTTTCGGCCGGTGCAAGTTTTGGAGCGGGCGTTGTTCTTTCCGTAGTGGGTGTAGCCTCAATCAAAAAAGCCCAGGCACCATCACAAATCATTTTCGCGAGTATTCCTTTACTCTTCGCGGTACAGCAAATTACAGAAGGTTTTTTGTGGCTTGCCCTGACTGATCCGGCCTTTGCATCCTTGCAACAGGTGACTACTTATAATTTCCTGTTCTTTGCACAAGTAGCCTGGCCGGTTTGGGTTCCGTTTGCAATATTAAAACTTGAACCTGGAGAGAAACAAAGGACAATAGAAAAAGTATTAGTAGGAATCGGTACCCTCGTATCGATCTACCTTGGTTATTGCTTGTTGTCGTATCACGTAGAGGCTAAAATAATTGGCTATCATATTTCCTACCACCAGGACTATCCTGCTTCTCTGGGTCGCTATGGAGGGTTGCTTTATGTTATTGCCACGATTGCTCCCCCTTTCTTTTCACGCATCAGGCACATGTGGATGTTAGGGGCAGCTGTCTTGATATCTTATGTGATCACTGCTATTTTATATACAGATTATATTGTTTCTGTTTGGTGCTTTTTTGCGTCGATTATAAGTATTGCCATATATGCAATTATGCATAATCTTAAAAGCTCGAAACAGACTGTTCCGAATATCGCTTGAATTAAAACTCCCGGAAGTCCAGTTAAATAACATCGTATATGGAGTTGTTTTGTAGCTTGGCGAGTTTACGAAGAGCAAGCCTCAGTGTCTCTGTGGCAAAAGAAGTATAATGTCATAAAAACGCCGCGTACACAAAGACTCAAGTGACTTCTTCACGCCCTCACCCCCTGAGTGAATTGTAATATTGCACGAGTCGGATCATTTCTTTTTCATTTCGGTACGATATCTTTTCCTTTTTCGCGAACTGTGTCAGTTCATCCTGTCTGTCGGGCAGCGCGGCGATCATCGACTTGAGGTTCTCCACTTCCTTCAGCTCGCCATCGCCGATTTTGAAATAAAATGTGGTAGCGGATGGTTTAAACCGTGCGGGGTCGTCAGACCCATCCAGAGCTCCTCCTTTTTTACCCGGAAAAAAAGCAATGGTCTTCTTCGAATACAACATGACTGAACCGCTGTCGAGCAACTCAAAATATCCAAGTTTCGATTTACCGTTTAACTGATACTTCGCTGGAACGAAGGTGGAATTGCCAAAGCTTATTTTTTTGATGATCACGTTGGCATCCAATTCCATCGTCTGTCCATTTTGTTTGTACTCAATAAGATCCCTGTAAGCGTTATATCGAATTGGAACGCTAAGACTCTTGTTGGCATAGGTAATTACGCCCTCTACAAACTCCTCGTTCAGGTAAGGAGAACCTTTGACGGTCCCGGTGCTTGCTTGCTGTGCGTTGGCCATCGCAGAAGTAAAAAGCCATACGACACCTAAGATAAGTTTGAATGTTTTAATCATAAATGGATTACTTTAATGATTGAAAAAGGTTACAACAGCAGATGTTGATTCAAACGAGTGACTTCTCAAGTTTAGGCGTTGATCTGGATGGCGAAAATGTTGCCAAATGTCTTAAGTGAAAAAGAAATGCATTTGCACGGAAAAAATAAGGTGTCCGAAAAGCACATTGTCCGGAAAAAGTGGACAGTGGTTCAAAATCGTTCAGTAGAATCTTTTCCACAGAAATAAAAAATACCCCTGTTTGGTGTAGTGATTTTCTGTATTGGAGTCGGAGCAAAATTTTTCGTGCGGCATTTTTACAACGGTTACTCTTCTGCAATACCCAATTAGAATTGCTTCCCACCGCCGACTTTTTGATTTTGCTACACGTGGCCTGTGGGGTTAAAAAGTAATGTTGGATGGATTCTATTTAATGAGTCACAAATCACCCCTTAAAAATCTCCGCTTTCGTAATCCTCAGCTTCTTCATCCTTGCCTCAAGCGTAGTCGGATTGATACCCGTGAGACTGGAAGCTCCTTCATCGCCGCGAATTTTCGTATTTCTTTTTTGAGCGCATCCAAAATCCACTTGCGTTCATACACTTCAATTTCTGAAGGACGTAAATTCAGAATTTTCGCTACGCTATTGTCGGTCACCTTTGTACCGACAAATCATAGACCCGAAAAATGAGTATATTTGGAACATGGATTTAATGACTTTAATTAAGGAGAGGTACACCGACTTTGTCGATCTTTGTCGTTCCCATAAGGTGGACAAAATTTATGCATTCGGGTCATCTATTACTGAACACTTCGATCCGTATAAAAGCGACATTGACATAGTTGTTAAAGTTGACATTCAAGATCCCGTTGACCGGGGAGAGGCGCTGCTTTCACTGTGGGACAAACTGGAAACCCTTTTCAAAAGAAAGGTCGATTTGTTAACAGAGGAATCGATTAGAAATCCTTATCTAAAGTCAAGTATTGACCGGACAAAAAAGTTAATCTATGACGGAGAAGGAGAAAAAGTTTTTGTCTGACGTTAAATACTCGATCGAACTGATTGAGAGCTTTACCAGGGATTTAAAATCATTTACTGAGTACGAACAAGACCTTAAGACTAAAGGAGCTGTCGAAAGACATTTAGGAATTATTGGAGAAGCGGTCAACAAGTTCTTGAAAGAATCAGGGGCGGGCAACTTAAAAAATGCTTCTCAAATAGTAAGTTTGAGAAACAGATTGATCCATTCATACGACAATATTGACGACTCAATCATTTGGTCAATTATAACTCTGCATTTACGACCGCTTAAAGATGAGATCACTAAAATGATGGAGTGAGATGGGGTACACGCAACATTAGTAAGACAGATGATTTGTAATTGCTGTGTTTTATTTTAATATGTAAAAAGATTCACCCCTTAAAAATCTCCGCTTTAGTAATCCTCAGCTTCTTCATCCTTGCCTCAAGCGTAGTCGGATTGATACCCGTGAGACTGGAAGCTCCTTCTTCACCGCGAACTTTTCCATTGCTTTTTTTGAGTGCATCCAATATCCACTTCCGTTCATAACCTTCAATTTCCGAAGGACGTAAATTCAAAATTTTGGCCGCCCCATCAGGGCCAAGAATCTTTCCGTGCGTTTGTCTCAACACGCGGATAATGTCATCTTCAGTTTTGTTGCTGCCGTTTGACTGTACTGCTTTTGCAACTGGAGATTCTCTTTTCATTTCCGTCGCTCTCTTGAATTTGCTCATGCCCTGCTCACCAATGATGACCGACTGTTCGATGACATTCTCCAGTTCGCGGATATTGCCCGGCCAGTCGTATTGAATCATCTCCTGCAGCACGGTGTCTTTTAGATTGGAGAATTGCTTTTTCATCTTCCGGCAATACTTCTGCAAAAAGTGCGAGATAAGCATGGGAATATCTTCCTTTCGCTCGCGAAGAGGAGGGAGGTGAATGGGGAATACACTAAGCCGGTAAAACAGATCAGAGCGGAAGCGTCCTTCAGCTACTTCCGTTTCCAGGTCGCGGTTGGTAGCGGCGATGATTCTCACATCAAGCGGTATTGTTGTTCTGCCTCCGAGCCGTTCGATCTCACGTTCCTGCAAAACTCTCAGGAGCTTGGCCTGTAGTTCCAGCGGGAGTTCGCCAATCTCGTCGAGGAAGATGGTACCGCCATTAGCCAGCTCAAATTTTCCTATTCTTTTTTCCAGCGCGCCGGTAAAACTTCCCCTCTCATGTCCGAATAATTCGGACTCGATGAGTTGTGCTGGAAGGGATGCGCAATTCACTTTCACAAGCACCTTGTCCTTTCTTGGCGATTGATTATGAATGGCTCGCGCTATTAATTCTTTTCCTGTGCCAGTTTCACCCAATATCAACACCGTGGAGTCCGTGGGTGCTACCTGTGAAATTTGTTGAAAGACCTCTTTCAGTAGTTTGCTGGTGCCAACAATCTCATCAAAGTTGTAATTCGACTTGATTTCTTCAACGAGGTAGTTTTTTTCCAGTTGCAGTTGCCGGGTGAGATTTTGGATCTGGAACATGTTGGTGTACTGCTGGGCCGCCATCGCGATATAGGGTGCTATTCTATCAATCGCTTCGAGGTCTTGCTGCGTGAACGCATATTGTCGAACGCTGCCCATCATGAGGATCGTATCCTGTGTTCTCATCATGACAATCGGGATGATTAGAAGCGAATTCAACCTCAGTTCGCGATGACAGGCGTTAAAGAAGGGTACGCTCGCACAGAGTGCTTCCATCTCTTCTCCGACATAGAGCGCAGGTTGATCGAAGAGGCCACTGTTTTCTTTTCTGAATTCGTGGATGTCAACAGGTTCAAGTTTGATCTGTTGAAAAAGTTGCTTGCCGGCGATGCCCTGGAAGGCCCCACTCTCTTTGCTCGCCAGGCGGAAGAACAGATCTTCTCCAATAGGAAGCGACGAAATCTGCATCCAGTAATCGAAAGGGAGGAAATCATTCATCTTGCCTATAAGGTCGAGGGCTAATTGTTCAAGGTCGCCCAATACATTGAAGGCGGTCATCAACTCCAGTTGCGTTTTTCGTTCCAGCTCTTCCTGCATCAGTTTTTCATACTTGAAGAGGTTATCGAAAGCGAGGATGATCTGTGGCAACAGCAACGTCATCAATTGATATTGTTCTTCGCGGAACGATAGTGAAGCACTGTTGCCCAGTACAAGGAGACAAGTTGTGTTGTCTTTTTTGAAAGACAAAATCATAGCCGATTGCATGCTAAACGTATTAGCTGCAACTGTAAACATCGGGAATTGACCTGCCAAATGTTTCACAGAATCACCCTGGTAAATGCCAGGATGCTCGGCGGCATAGATGGAACCGGCGATGATAGACTCGGGAGACCGTTCAGCCTGCTCCAGCATGGGCAGATCGGAAAATCGTTTAAAGGTGCCATCAGCCTGTCGCTGCAAGGGAAGCCTGTAGCCCAGCTGTACGGGACCCGTCCACATGCGAAGAATGAAGCGCTCGCAAGACACGGTTTTATTGATCACTTCCGCGAGCGAAATTCCAAATTCTTCACGGCTCGTATGCATCAAAAGAACATTGTTCAATTCCAGTTGCAGATTCCTTACTTCCTCTTCCTGCTTTAGTTTTTCGTATTTAAAAAGATTGTCGAAGGCCATCTTAATCTGTGGCAGCGCGGTGGAGATGGTCTGAAACTCCGATCGTGTAAAGGCATTGTCTCTCCTTGCTGAAATTATCATCGCATGATTATAACCATTTTCATGTTTCATATTGAGAATCATGATGGATCGGATACCGTGGTTATAATATCCTGTTCCAAAGGAAGGGAATCGGTCGCTGAGAACTTTTAATTCATCACCTATGTAAACGCCGGCGTGCTCCGGATTACTGATAAACAGACCACTCTGTACAAATCCTTCAAAATCTACCTGTTTAACTTTCTCGAGCTCTTCGTTATTGTAGGTTTCGAATTTTCCGACAGAATTTTTTGCGCTACTTATACGATATCCGGCTGTTGCATTAGGCATCCAAATTGAATGAAGGAAGAAATCAAAAGGAACGACCTTATTAATGACCTCTGCTAATGCCAGTCCAATTCCATCGCGTGTGGTGTGTTGGGTAAGCGTTTCGCTAACCTCGAGTTGCAACTGGAGTGTTTGTTCGGGTCTCAACATAACCCATGAGGGTGCCGATTAAGGTAAAAAGTGTCGGTGATAAACCCAATTTTTTTTGGAGATATCTTAAGAAGACTACAAAAGCAATTGGAGTTTTAAGATGAAGGCAGGTTTCAAAATTGACTTAACATTTTTTTAA
>DASUGQ010000284.1:0-10033 GCA_036273935.1 Cyclobacteriaceae bacterium
ATCTTCAACATTCCGGATCTGACTTTCAAGGAACTTTTTCTGCTTAAGCTTCTTTTCACTATCTTAATTCCAGTAATTTTTTAGACTATGAAAGCCCTCGTACTTACCGGACCGAGAACGATTGAACTGAAGGAGATGCCCAAACCCGAAATTAAACAAGGGCAGGTATTGGTCAGGATTAAGTCTGCAACCCTCAACCGGCGCGATCAATGGATCAGAGAAGGAAAATATCCGCATATTCATTTTGGTGTCATTTTAGGTTCCGATGGGTGTGGTGTAGTGGAGGAAGTGTATGACGAAATTGACCGTCACTGGGTTGGTCAGGAGGTTGTGATTAATCCCAACAATCAATGGGGAGATGATCCTGAGGTTCAGTCGGGCAGATATTCGATTCTGGGAATGCCCATTCACGGCACGTTTGCAGAGTACATCGCCGTTGCAGCAGACCGAATTCAGCTCAAGCCGCCTCACCTGGATCATCGTCAGGCAGCAACCTTACCGTTAGGGGGACTGACATCATATCGGGCCTTGTTTCGAAAAGGCGAGCTGCGGGCAGGTGAGAATGTATTGATATCCGGTTTTGGTGGTGGAGTGGCTCAGCTTGCTTTTCTTTTTGCCCTTGCTGCGGGGGCTAATGTTTATGTCAACACCAGCAGCGAGGAAAAACTTGAGAAGGCCATCAAGCTTGGTGCGAAGGGAGGGTACAATTATAAAAAGGAAAATACCTTTCGGGATCTTTGGAAGACCAGGGGAGGGTTTGATTTGATCCTGGATAGTGCGGGGGGCGACAGCATCAACGCATTTATAAAAATTCTCAAACCGTCTGGTAAACTCGTATTTTATGGTGCCTCTACTGGCTTGCCGTCAGGATTAGATCTTTATCGGATGTTTTGGAGACAACTTTCATTGCACGGCTCTACCATGGGTAATGATGAAGAGTTCGTTCATATGCTTCACTTTGTCAGCAAACATAAAATCCTGCCGTTGGTTGATTCCATACGTCCATTCGATAAAATCATCAACGCCTTCGATGATATCGGTGGAACGAAACGAGTTGGAAAAATTGTAGTTGAAATCGGCTAGCGGTTCTTGACATAGCGTTGAAAAAAATTTCCCCATTTCTTTAAATTCTTGCCTGGTAGGTATATAATTCAAAATATCTTCCTTTCCTTTCAATCAGCTGTTCATGTTTGCCACATTCAGCAATTCTACCTTGTTCAATGACCAAAATCTGATCCGCCTGACGAATGGTGCTAAGCCGGTGCGCGATTACAAATGTCGTCCTTCCTTTCATTAATGCATGAAGACTTCGCTGAATAAACATCTCACTTTCAGTATCAAGGTTTGATGTTGCTTCATCAAGTATGAGGATGCGGGGATTAGCGAGAATCGCCCGCGCAATGGCGACCCGTTGTCGTTGTCCACCGGAAAGTTTTACGCCACGTTCACCAATCACGGTGTCCAGCCCTTGTTCAAAACGCTCGGTGAACTCGTGAACATGAGCGGCTTTGACAGCGCTCATCAACTCTTCTGTTGTCGCATCGGGTCTGGGAAATAGAATATTTTCACGAATGGTTCCCTCAAACAAAAATTCATCCTGGAGTACAACACCCAGTTGACTTCGATATGACGAAAGTGACACCTTCGAAAGATCGACTCCATCAACGGTGACCATTCCTTTATCAGGATTCAGAAATGACGCAACAAGTCCTGCGATGGTTGTCTTGCCTGATCCTGACGTTCCGACAAGTGCGGTTACTGAGCCGGAGGGTGCGCGAAAATTGATGTCGTTAAGAACTTGCTTACCCTCCTCGTATGAGAACGAAACATGATCAAATGAAATATCCCCTGTGATGGCCCCAATCCTGATGTTCCGAACGCTGCCGTCATCTTCAGGATCCATGTTCATGATTTCCTCTGTCCGGTCAAGGCCGGCAAATGCCTCGGTGAGCTGACTTCCTATATTGCTCATCTGAACAATTGGGGCTATCGTGAAACCAAGATAAATGGTAAATGAAATAAACTCGCCGATGGTCAGATGATCCTGTATAATCAACCTTCCGCCGATGCCCATAATGCTCGCACTTGCTAACCCGAGCAATAATGTGGCTGAACTGGTCACGAGACTTGTTGAAGTCAGGCTCTTCTTAACATTTTGAAAAAGCCTGTTCACACCGCCTTCAAAAGTTCTTATTTCCTGGTCTTCGGCATTGAAACCTTTAATGACGCGAATACCATTTAATGTCTCCGTCAATCTTCCGGTCACCTCGGCATTCAGCACTCCGCGCTCACGAAATATCGGCCGGATGTACGCGAATGCTTTTAGCGAAATAAATCCGAAAATGGCAACCGGTACGAGCACGTACAATGTCATCATCGGACTAATTTTGATCAGAATGAACAAACAAATCGCTGAGCTCAATAATCCGCCGATCAATTGAACCAATCCGGTACCAACAAGATTCCTGACGCCTTCAACATCTGTCATTATTCTCGAAACCAACGCGCCAGACTTATTATTGTCAAAAAACCGAAGAGGCAATCGGAGAATTTGCTTTTGAACCTTGGCGCGAAGCACCGAGATGAGGTGTTGTGCCTGAACACTAAGAATTCTCGTGAGTAAAAAAGATGTAGCGGCCTGGAGTAAGATTGCCCCGACTACCGCCAACAATAGCCATTTCAACATGTCGAGATCTTTATTGACGATGACGTCATCGATAAGATATTTACTTGCCCCTGGCAGAACAAGACTGGCGAGACTGTTAATTACAATGAGGATTAAACCAACTGATATTATTGCCCGGCGGGGCCATATGATCGTTTTGAATACATGGCCAATGGTTACTTTCGGATTTTTGGACATACAAAGTTTTTAACTTTAAAAAGGACGTTTTAATCAACTTTTTATTTTAACAGGATTAGCGTTACCGTTCACGTTTGCTTTTTCGAGTCTTAAACTTTTGAAAAAAGAGACATATGTCAACCATTTCATTTGGGTGAGAACATGGTGAGGATTGATGGAGCACCTCTGCCTTGATGTGACGATCAATGGCGGGTGTCTCAGGCGTAAAGAGCAACCTTCTGCTCAGCCACTTTTTCACTTTCAACATACTCATCATAGGTCATGAGTTTGTCGATGTAGCCATTAGGCGTTATTTCGATGATCCGGTTCGCCACAGTCTGCGTAAACTCGTGATCATGTGAGGTGAACAGCACTGTACCTGGAAAATCTTTCAAAGCATTGTTGAAGGCAGTGATTGACTCCAGATCCAGATGGTTTGTAGGCTCATCGAGGATCAGGAGGTTGGCTCCCGCCAACATCATACGAGAGATCATGCAGCGCACCTTTTCGCCTCCGGAAAGTACGTTGGCTTTTTTGAAAACTTCTTCACCTGAGAAAAGCATCTTGCCCAGAAACCCGCGAATGTATACTTCATCCTTGTTGCCTTCTTCGGCATATTGACGGAGCCAATCAATGAGATTATTATCCGTGTTAAAGTATTCTTCATTATTGACAGGAAGAAATGCGGGTGTTATGGTTTGACCGAATTTTACTTCACCTGATGCCTGTTTTAATTCACCGGCCAATACTTTGAAAAGAGACGTGATGGCGAGTCCTTCCTTGCTTATGAATGCTATTTTATCGCCTTTGTTGACGAAAAAGTCAATTCCTTTAAATAGGGCATTCCCGCTGAATGAGTAACTAAGATTTTCTACCTGGAGAATCTGATCACCAGCAGTTCTTTTTTGATTGAAGATTATCGCGGGGTATCGTCTCGTTGACGGTTGAATGTCGTCGACGTTTATTTTCTCCAACAATTTCCGTCGGCTGGTAGCCTGACGTGATTTGGAAGCATTGGCACTGAACCGCGCAATGAATTCCATCAACTCCTTTCTTTTGTCCTCGGATTTCTTGTTGGCCGATGAACGTTGCTGAAGTGCCAGCTGACTGGATTGATACCAGAAAGTATAGTTACCCGTGTATAGTTTAATCGCGCTAAAATCAATGTCGACAACGTGGGTGCAAACAGTATCGAGAAAGTGACGGTCGTGAGAAACAACAATCACTGTGTTTTTAAATTCAAGCAGAAAATCTTCCAGCCAGGTAATGGTGTGCAGGTCAAGGTCGTTGGTTGGCTCATCGAGAATAAGGATATCCGGATTGCCATAAAGTGCCTGGGCAAGCAACACCCGTACCTTTTGGTTCCCGCTGATTTCATTCATCAATTTATAGTGATGTTCTTCAGCAATGCCCAGGCCGCTCAACAAAGCGGCTGCATCAGAATGTGCATTCCATCCGTCCATTTCGGCAAACTCCGCTTCCAGTTCAGACGCCCGGATTCCATCGGCCTCGGAGAAATCGGGTTTCGCATAAACGGCATCTTTCTCCTGCATGATGTTCCAGAGTTTCGCGTGACCCATGATCACTGTGTCCAGCACGGTTACCTCGTCAAACTCATGGTGATTCTGGCGAAGTACCGCCATTCGTTTTCCTGGTTCCAGGCTTACGTTACCGGCAGTAGCGGTAATGTCTCCGGATAATATTTTCAGGAAGGTGGATTTTCCGGCGCCGTTGGCTCCAATCACGCCATAGCAGTTGCCGCCGGTAAATTTCAGGTTCACCTGGTCAAACAACACCCTTTTCCCGAATTGAAGGGACAAATCATTAACAGAAATCATAGCGATTGGAAAAATTAAGCTGCAAAGGTAATCAATGTATCCATGTGCAGTGATGTGTTGAACCGATTTTTAACTACCACACGATTAATAAGTTGACTATATCGATTGTGAAACAATCCGCTAATACATTCGTTCGTCCCTAAAGTACATTTGCGGTAAATCACTTACCCAAATAAAACCAAACAACAATGAATAGACTCAAGGTTGGAATGCTGCTCTTTCCGGATCTTACCATACAGGATTTTGTGGGGCCCTATGATGTGTTTGTAAAGGTGAAGGAGTTTGAAGTGATCGTCGTCGGCAAGACGAAGGATCCTATTCAAGCTGAGGGTGGATTGACATTGGCGCCAACAGTGTCGTTCGAAGAGTGCCCTAAGGTCGATATCCTGTTCGTTCCAGGTGGGCGAGGCATCAACCTGATGCTGAAAGATCGGGTGTTCCTGGATTTTCTCCAGAAGCAAGCAACCAAGGCGCGGTATATCACATCGGTCTGTACAGGTTCGTTGTTACTGGCGGCCGCTGGTTTGCTAAAGGGGCGAAAGGCAACAACGCATTGGCGCTCCCTTGACCTGCTTCGAAAGTTTGATGTCGAGGTGGTGGAGGACCGCTATGTTCTGGACGAAAACATAATCACCGGAGCTGGTGTTACAGCTGGCATTGATTTCGGACTGGCTTTGGTTGCACATATCGTTGGCGATAACGTTGCTAAATTAGTTCAGTTAATGCTGGAGTATGATCCCGCGCCGCCTTTCAATTCGGGATCACCCCGAATAGCAGACGAAAATATTCTTCAACGCGCTGTCGAATTGACATCACCCGTTTACGAGGATCGTGTAAAAATAATTGAAGGACTAAACCATAAAAAAGATTAGAACACAAAGGGTGCTTCTTTGATTTTTAGCATATTTAAGAATTAAATCGTTAGGTCAATGTTAATATCAAATGAAGTACAAGGAGCTACGGACGTCATTTCCACGGCCGTTCAGTTTATCAACAGCACGTCAAGTCACATTTTTCTCACGGGTAAAGCCGGCACGGGAAAAACCACTTTCTTAAAAAATCTTTCGCACAAGACCCATAAGCAGTTTGCTGTTATTGCGCCAACCGGAATCGCTGCACTTAATGCCGGAGGTGTAACCATTCACTCTCAATTTCTCCTCCCGTTTGGGATGTTCATTCCCGATAAACGGTCAATCGATGACCTTACGTTCGGGAATTTTTATTCATCCGATATGCTTGCACGCAAACATCCCCTCGATAGCGCGCGAAAACAGGTTTTGCGATCAATAGATCTGCTGGTGATTGACGAAGTAAGTATGCTTCGCGCAGACCTGTTGGATGCTATTGATTATCGAATGAAGGCAGCGCGAGGAAATTTTACGCAAAGTTTTGGAGGTGTTCAACTGCTTTTGATCGGCGACCTCTTTCAACTGCCGCCCGTCGTCAAGCGGGGAGAAGAATATTTCTTGAAACAATTTTACAACAGTCCCTGGTTCTTTGAATCCCGGGCCTTACAGCAGGATGGATTCGTGTACATCGAACTGGATAAAATTTTCCGTCAGCAGGATGATGTTTTTATTCGGTTATTGAACAACCTTCGGAATAATCAACCGGCAATTGAAGACATTGATGAATTGAATCGCCATTATAAATCACCCGAAGAAATACAAAACCTTCGGGAGGTGATCACGCTTACTACTCACAATTATAAAGCGGATGAATTAAACGCACGCGCCTTGAACGAATTGAAAACTCATTCTCATTTTCTTCGGGCAAGGGTTGAAGGAGATTTTCCTGAAAGTATGTATCCCGTACTTCATGATCTTGAGCTTAAAGAAGGTGCCCAGATCATGTTTGTAAAAAATGACAGTGAAGGGAAGATGTACTTTAATGGCAAGTTGGCGACTGTGTTGTCCATTGAGGACGACGACGTGCAGGTAGAGTTAGCTGAATCAGGTGAACATTACATATTAAAGAAGGAAGTTTGGGAGAATAAGCGATACACGATAGATCCCTCAACGCAGGAGATAAGTGAGAAAGTAATTGGAACGTTTGAACAGTATCCCGTGAAGCTGGCCTGGGCTATCACCGTGCATAAAAGCCAGGGACTCACTTTTGACAAGGCAATCATTGACGTTGGACAGGCCTTCGCTGATGGACAAGTGTATGTTGCGTTGTCGCGTTTGCGTTCATTGGACGGACTGATCCTGCGAACAAGAATAAACCCTCATGTGATCAGCACTGATAAGAATGTGGAGTCTTTTACGCATGAGAAAAGTAAACCTGATGAGCTCAGCCAAACAATAAAAGAAAAGCAACGGGAGTACATGATCCACTTAATTGATAAGACATTTGATTTTGAGGTGCTCATAAAGGAGATCGTTTATATCAATCGCGATCAGGGCGAAGAACAATCAAAATTTGCGGACGATTCCATGAAACCGGTTCTGGAGCAGATCCGAATGGCACTGCTTAAAGAAAAGGATAATACTCAAAAGTTCAGGAGACAATTGCATTTCCATTTGCAGGAATCCGATCCGTTAATGTTGTTTGAGCGGATAAAAAAAGGAAGTGAGTACTACAAAAATTGTCTTCAGGATCAGGTCACCCACCTGTTACGTCATATTGAAGAAATGCGCCAGCGCAAACGAGTAAAGGCATACCTTAATAATCTGAACGACCTCGACCTTTTGTTTTCCAAGAAACTTGAGGAAATGGACAAGTTACTCTACATCGCTCAATCAATTTTCGAAACTCATGAACAGTTCGACTTCTCTCAACTCACCACAGGGCGCGCCACTGAACGTGAGCGAATGCTTGCCACTATACGGAGTACATTTGAAGTCAAATCCCCCTCAAAAGGGAGAAGGAAAAAGGGTCGTTCATCGACGGGAAAGAATAAAGGCCACGAGAAAAGCACCTATGATATTACGCTTGAGCTATTTCAATCGGGGTTGACCGTCGAGGCTGTCGCGGAAGAGCGGGGATTAACAATAGGAACAATTGAAAGCCACCTGGCAAAAGCGATAGGCGCTGGTCGGCTCAGCATATACTCCTTTATGACAAGTGATGAAGTCAAGTTGATCATTAAGGTACTGGACGAGTTGCCTCAGAATGCTACGTCTAAGGATTTGTTTAAGCAGCTGGAAGGAAAGTTTAGTTATGGCAAACTCCGGGCGGCGATGAATCACAAGGCTTTAAATCTTCCTCATTCCTCTTAGCTCTTTCGTTAAGACCGGATAATTCATGTGCTGCGGAGCGGTCTTCTGAAACCAATTGGAGTCAGGTGTTTCATTTAATGAGCAAGCGAAAATCATTTCGATAATAATGGATGACTCTCTCTTTCGCATGTGATTAAAATTTACTGGGCAACTTTTTTTCTCAAGCCGATCAGCGATCCTGTATAACAAGCAAGGCCGCCAACCGAGGCGCCGATTAGAGTGGTAACTATGAGGAGAATTGGTTTGTTCATCATTAAGATGTTGGCCACTTTGCTTGCCAGTCCCGAAGGCGATGTGAAATCAATTAGCAATGCTGTAACAAGCCAAAGCATTCCAATGCCGGCGAACCCGGCCCAAAAGTTTGCATTCGATCTCAGAAACGTTCCACCGAGCGCAGCTGCGATTGCAATACTCCACCAGGGAAAAAAAAGCTCAAGCAAATATCCAAGCAGGGCGACAACGATAACCTGGATGATGAAGTCCCTCATTTATTCTTTGGATTAAGTTCGGTTGAAAAATAAACGTGGTCTTTCATATCGTCGGGGCGATGGGGAAAACTCAGATTAAAGTATTTTCCGTTCGACCAATGCTCAAGCATATCCATATAGTGAACGCTGCCCGGATTTCCGGATTGTCCGCCAGGATAAACGCCATAAGCTTTAATGCCGGACTTCTCGAGACTTACAACCATGCGCCAGGAGGGTCCGTGAGTTCTTGAACTTGCGTTGACACTATTGCGGCTTCCCCCGTGTTGAACGTGGGCGCTCAAGGCTTCAATCCTTGCCAGGTGTTGGATATAAGTATCTTTGTAATCTGCCCACCTCACTTTCGATTTTTTGTTTTCCTTCTTCCATTGTTCAACGCTGGCTACAGCCGCCAGGAAGGAGCGCGTTAACATATCCTGCAGATTGCCACCCTGCACGGTGTCTCTGGCGATGGAGAAGAAGTCAAGGCGGGGATATTCCTTGATCAGCCTTATGGTGTTGTATGTCGTAGGACGAATAAGATCGAGGTCCTTGTTATTCAATTCGTCCCAAAGCATAGGCATCAAATGATCCCACCATGCTTCATAATAGGCCGCACCTTCGGAATCCTTGTTATTAACGTAATCCCAGGACTTTAGAATGGCGTAGGCTTCCTTCACGGCCTCTGTATTTAGCGCTGTATCGGGTGAATTTTGTAACAACCCGGAACGATCAATCGACTGCAAAAAAACCGGAAGGCTTTCGCTGGCTTTCAGATTGTAGTTGTCATTCTGAAGAGACATCATATCACGAACGGTGATTTCACTAAGTTTCGTCAGAACATCGTTTATCCTGCGATTTCGGTAAGCTTCATAACTTGTAGCGGTAATGTAATAGGGATAGCTATCATCTGCAGGGTATTGATTGGCTGAGCTTACAAAACCTCGTGAGGGATTTTTGCTCATAACATTTTGATCGAAGGGTATGAAAGCTTGCCATCCATCGGAACTTTTACTTCCATCCAACAGGAATTTTCCTTCATCTTTTCTTCTAACGGGAAATTTGCCCTGAACCCTGATCGCAATATCTCCCGACACTGAAGCGAACGCAAAATTTTGAGCAGGGGAAGAGAAGTAATCGAGCGCCCTCATGTAATCATTATAATTTTTGGCGCGATTTAGTCGGTAGAACGTCAGCAACTCGAGCGAAGGATCATGGGCAATCCATCGGAAGGCATAGTCACGAAGGCCATCATGCGGCCGAAAGTTGTTGTCGAAAGGAATGGGGCCCCATTTCGTATAGGAAACAGTATCTGTAAAGGTGCCATGATCTCTGACGTTTATCTTCTCGACCCGTTTGGTTACGTCTTTCCATTTTCCATCCAGGAGATATTGGTTGCATTGTTTGTCCTTGAAAGTGATTCGGTACCAGTCCACAAGGTCGCGTTGAGCGTTAGTAATTCCCCAGGCAACAGAGTCTGTGAATCCAATGATTACTCCTGGAGCTCCCGGCAAGGAGACCCCCATTACGTTAACGTCGGGCCCATTCAGATGTATCGCATACCATATCGACGGGAGCGTTGTGTTTAGATGAGGATCGTTGCAAAGAATAGGCGAGCCCGTGGCGGTTTTGCTTCCACTTACAGCCCAGTTGTTGCTTCCAACCATT
>DASUGQ010000285.1:0-17626 GCA_036273935.1 Cyclobacteriaceae bacterium
AGTTCCGCCTGTTTGTTTATCGAAGGCTCTGCAAAACCGAAGTTGCTATAGCCAAATCCGGCGCGGTCGGTGGAGATTAGCATGAATTGCTTTAACAAGGCTGAGTCGGCGAGGAAATGGATGAACGCACTCAATGATCCGGGAGATCCATGCACAAAAAGGATCAGTGGTTTTTGATCACTACCTGTTCGGACATAGTTAATTTCCCTGTGATTTATTTTTATCGAAGATTGTTCAACCTCGAGATTCTTTTCCTTGAAGTAAGCATCGATTTTTTTGGGACTCATGCGAAAGGTCATACACGAGTGAGAGGTGATCATTATGAAAA
Source organism: Cyclobacteriaceae bacterium (assembly GCA_036273935.1). GTDB lineage: Bacteria > Bacteroidota > Bacteroidia > Cytophagales > Cyclobacteriaceae > ZC4RG29. Next base: position 329 of record DASUGQ010000285.1, read on the forward strand.
TTAAAGGCAGGAAAAAGATTAGTAATCTCCTCTTTCGCCTTTTCATGGATTTTGAAATACCATCAATTCTCGTCACTACCTCATCATCACTGCAGGTTCAGCGTCTTTTTGTACTGAGGAAGGTTATGCAGAATTTCAATAGATTTTTGAACGCCTTCATCATGGCGGAATCCATTTTCCACCGTTCCTCTTTCAAGATAATGCCGGGCAACAATATCTTCTTCCAAAAGCATTTTGATTTGATCCTTGTAGAGCATTAATTCATTCTTCTTGCTGTCCTCAATTTTGCTCTTGATCTGTTCTAGTTGTCCCTTGAGGTCGGCGTAATAACGCTCCTTCCGGGCTTCCCTCTCAAATCCCTGAAGTTGTTGTTCAAGGTACGACTCGTAATTATAATTCTTGCCCTTCATCCAGTTTACAAAATCAAGATATTCGGCATCGGTGAGGCTGAAATTTTTTGCTTCCGGGAGGATATCTTTGTTGTGTTTGAAGTTGTACTGCGTTACATAATCTAAAATGAAACCCTGCTCGAAAAGCGATTGTGGCAGCGGATGCAATTCCGGCGAACTTGCCTTGACGTCGGGATCAATCCCTCCACCGTCATAAACGGTGCGCCCATGAGTAGTCTTAAATGATTTCTTCAGGGAATCAGGAACTGATCCTACACTTCCATCTTCACGGCGATGAGAATAATCCAATACCTGGATACAACGTCCGGTGGGGGTGTAATATTTTGCGGTGGTCACCTTTAGTTGGCTGTTGTAGGAGAGGGGACGACTTACTTGCACGAGACCTTTCCCAAACGATTTCTCACCCATCACCACGCCGCGATCGTAATCCTGAATGGTGCCGGCTACAATTTCAGAAGCCGAGGCACTTCCGCGGTTAATCAGCACGGTTAGCAAAATATCGGTATCAACAGGAGGGTTCAGTGTTTCATAGGTGAGGTTGTTCTCAGGAATTTTTCCTTTTGTGCTAACCACCTTTTGACCTTTTGGAATGAAGAGATTGGAAACATTCACTGCTTCCATAAGGAGACCTCCCGGATTGCCACGAAGATCAAGGATAATTCCCTTAGCTCCCTTTTCCTTTAAATCGACCAGTGCATTGCGCACTTCCTTGCTTGCATCGGGTGTGAAGTCTGAAAGCTTAATATAGCCAACGTCAGCGGATACCATCCCGAAGAATGGCACATTACTAACCTTTATTTTCTCACGTTTGAAAGATAATTCAACTGGTGTATCACTGCCATATCGGTTGACCGTAAGGCGAACAGGGGTACCTACCTGTCCTTTCATGAGATGAGATGTTTCATCCCGTGTCAGTTTTGAGAGGCTGACATCGTCTATCTTCACAATTTCATCGCCAATCTTCAGCCCACCCTTTTGCGCAGCATACCCTTCCATGATCATGGTGACAAAAGTGTGATCGCCAATGTCACGAGTCACCGCGCCAATTCCACCGTACTGCCCCGTGTTCAGCGTGCGAAAGTCTTCGACTTCATCTTCCGGTATATAATTCGTATATGGATCAAGTGAATTCAGCATAGCGTCAATCCCTGTACGTACCAATTTGTTCGGATTTATTTCGTCAACGTATAATGCATTTACCTCTTTGAAAAGTGATGCAAAAATGTCCAGGTTTTTGGCGATCTCGAAATAACGTTCGGCGGGCTTGGTGAATGAGAGCGCGGAAACAAGAACGACCGCCGACAACAAGTAAATACTTATTTTTTTCATCTAATGAATTTTTAACAACCGTGGGTTAAACATCAGGAATTTTCCAATCAACCGGCGTTGAAGCGAATAAGGACATTGCTGTCTCTACTAAACACAAAAGTAACTACTTTAAAGAAATCTTACGATAAGGTAAGTCACAAGAAAAATCGTTACGGAGGAGTATTTATTGCCTAAACGGTAAAAGTATTTCTTGAAATCTGCCCATAGACCTCAATTTCCCCCTATTTCCATGCCGTATGCAAGAATCGCAACCAGTTGCCGTGCATCACATTCTCTACGTCTTCTTCTTTATAACCTCGTTTTTTAAGCAACGGACCTACTTTTTGAAGGTCGGCAATCGTCTCGAGATCAGCCGGGCATTGCTCCTTTCCGAAAGCCCCATCCAGGTCAGAACCGATACCAATGTGCAGCGCATTTCCGGCGAGTTGGCAGATATGGTCCAGGTGATCGATCATCACCTCAAGGTTACAATTTGTGCTTTGGGGTGTTGATTTGCCCCTGACCCAATTGGGGACCATCATCCAGGCGTCCAGCACTCCGCCAATTACTGCGCCACGCCCAATAAGTTCTTTGATTTGCTCATCGCTGAACTGACGGTTGTGATTCACCAACGCGCGGCAGTTATTATGACTGGCCCACACGTGTCCATTGAAATTATTCATGGCTTCCCAAAAGCTGTCGTCACATAAGTGGGTGGCGTCAAGAATAATGTTGAGTCGTTCCATTTCCTTGAGCAAGGATTTTCCCTTCGGCCCCATAAGACCGGACGCGTCCGTACCTTGCGCATAACGACCAGGGCCATAATGAGCAGGACCAACCGCCCTGAGACCATATTGATAAGCACGTTCAAGGTGAGCCAGTGTTACAATAGAATCGGCACCTTCGAGGCTAAGGATATAGCCGATCGATTTGTTTTCGTTGTCATTACTGATGTTCCATCTCGTAAGGTGTTCATCCAGCGATGATCGATCGGTGATTTGAAATAGTTCACCAGCTTCTTCCATTGCCCGGTACCACGCGAGTTGCGACTGTGTATGAGCCCATGCCTGTTCCGGAGATCGCCACCCGGGAAGTGGATTTTCCTTCGACACATAGCGAGCGATCTGCGTCGCGACAACGAGGCCTATATTTCCCTTTCTGAGTTCATGAAAGTTAACCGTTCCGTTTCCGCGATCAGGCTTGTCTGTCATTCCGCGCTCACGTTCACGAATTTCTTCGATCGGCATCCTGAGATCACGGTTCCATTCCATGGCGTTCATGCTGAGATCAAGGTGGGCGTCAACGATAAACATGATTTTTATTTTTGATTTGCAAGTACGATTCACAATTTGTCGAATACGAGAAAAAATATTGCTTCGAAATGATTTAATAAGTTCGGCACATATACGAATTCAACAGTCATTCATTCAAATTTCTCTCATAGGTTTCAGGGACGGTCAGGCTGTTCACGATGATGCCTATTACGATCAGTACCAGGGGATAGATTAACCCCGCGAAAGGCGCCATGAAAATGCCGATCACAAATGAACTCCTGATCCACTCAGTTACTAATGGTGTCGCGCCGCCGATAACACCGTTACCAATGTTATGAGCAAAACCCATTCCTGTGTAGCGGATCTTAGTCGGGAAGAGTTCGAGCATGAAAGCGCCCATAGGTCCGTAGAGCATCGCGGTGCTGATCATCATAGATATTTGTAACAGAATAAAAATAAAAATGATCTCATTACTAATGGCATGAACTTCCGTCAGCCGCTGGGGATTGCCCAATGCCATGAACCAGTAGAAGCTGAACGGAATAAAAATGAGACTAAGGACCAATCCCGTTAAAATCACTTTCTTTCTTCCGACCCTGTCACTCAACGCACCCGCCCATTGATAAAAGAATCCCCCAAATAGAAATCCGATAGAAAGAATTAACAGAGCTGTTACGTCCGGAATTCTTACCGAGCGTTGGAGAAAAAATAAGGTAACGAATTGCGATGTGTGCATGGCAGCACTTTGGGCGGCGTTACCACCAAAAATCGCTTTAAGCATTAACAGCAAAGTTTCCTTTGATCGAAAGCATTCGCGAATGGGAGTCTTGCTGGTTTCACCTTTTCGCTTAAGTTCGAGGTAAAGGGGACTTTCACTTAACTTGATTCGTATCAGGTAGCTGAAGAAAAAAAGAACGATGCTGAATAGAAATGGTATACGCCACCCGAAAGAATTAAATTGCTGGTCATCCATCCTGCTCCGAATGATGTAGACTACGCCGAGACTAAAGAGCAATGCAAGGGGCGCTGTAGCCTGAATAAACCCGGTGTAGAAGCCTCTCTTGTTTTGCGGAGCGTGCTCGGCAACATAAATGGCCGCGCCAGCATATTCACCACTGATGGCAAGACCCTGCATCAGCCGGAATATCAGGAGCAACACAGGCGCCCCCCACCCAATGAGTTTGTATCCGGGGATACATCCGATCAGAAAGGTGGCGCCGCCCATCAGCATGAGCGTTATGAGGAACGAATACTTTCGTCCCACGCGATCGCCAATGCTTCCGAAAAGCAACGAGCCGATTGGCCGGATGAAATAAGATGAGACGATAATAGCGACGGTTTCCAGAAATTTTGAATCGCCTGGAGGAAAAAGTTGAATGGAGAGTGTGTTGGCGAGAATTAACGCCATGAACAGATCGTACCATTCGATCAGGGTTCCACCGGCAGACGCAAGAATGACCAGGCGAAGATTTTTTTGTGCTGAGTCCGGCAGAGCTTGTGCGATCACGCTGGCTGAATTAATTAAACGGTTAATTTCCTGTTCCTGGAAGTAACGGCCCATCGGTCCACAACCTTATGATGGGTGACAACTACGGCCGTATCATAGAGTGCACAGGTAGGGCAAATGTGATAAGGGACTCCCACCAGTACATCTCCTACCTTTAATTTATTGCCGTTTACTTTTAACACCATGTGTTCTTCACTATGCCCGACGGGTTCGAGATCGTCAACGTTCAGAAATTCTATTCGCTTGTTCAATGGATTCTCGGATGCGATTGACTTGTGGCCGAGATCAATGCAAACAATATCATCTGACGGTTTTGAAATGACACGTGTGAAGACAAGGGCTGCATATTCAAATGGTTGTTCAGGAAGCATGTCGTGATAGCCTTTGTCCCAATAAATAAAAGTTCCCGGACTGCACTCTACGTCTTTTCGTCTCGCGTGAATCGGGAAAGTGGGCGAACCTCCTGCAATGATAATCGGTTCTTCCATTCCCTTTGCCATGAGCTCTTTCTTCATTTCCAGCACTTCATTGAATGCGTCATCGCATCGTCTTGTTCTTTCGGCAAGATCAGTATCGCGAATGTGACCGTCATATGCATGAAGCCCCATGGGTAAAATGCCATCTTTTTTTGATAAGACAAGGTAAAGATCGATTGCTTTCGGCCCGGGCTTTATTCCGGTTCGGTTCATTCCAACGTTAAGGTCAATGTAAACGGGAATACAATGATGAATAGATTCCATGACCTCATTGAGATGATCGGCTACCTGTTCATCATCTACCAGGCAAGAGAAGGTCGTTGTTGGATAGCGTTCAATCAGGTGAGCAAGTCGTTCCGCTTTAGGTCCGACGGGTTGATAGGCGAGTAATGCATCGGGCGCACCTGCCTGTGCAAGCATTTCTGCCTCTGCTATGGTGGCACATTTGAATTTCTCGATGCCTGCTTCCAGGAGAAGTGATGTTACATTCAGAGATTTGTGTGTTTTTACATGCGGCCTTAGCAATGACGTATCCGATACATAACTTTTAAGAACATCAATATTTTTTTGAACGCGATCAAGATAAATCACCAGTGACGGTGTATCGATCTCATCCATATTTTCAACCGTGTACCAGGCTTCTTCCATTGACTTTGATTAATGAAGTTCAAATAGTGCCTCAATTTCAACGGGTATGTTATCTGGTAATGATCCCATGCCGACAGCACTGCGCACACCAATACCGTTTTCTTCTCCCCACACTTGCGAAAACAATTCACTGCACCCGTTGATTACAAAAGGATGTCGTCCGAAATCTGCTGTGGAATTAACCATGCCGAGCACCTTGATAACCCGCTTCACTTTGTTGAGACTTCCAAGGTTTGCCTTTAAGGTAGAAAGGATCGCGAGTCCCACTTGGCGCGCGGCCAGCTTTGCATCGTCAGCGTTCATGTCAACGCCAACCTTTCCGGTGATGAGTGTCCCATCATCTTTGAGCGTGCCATGGCCCGACACATAGGCGTGTTTTCCGTCAATGAGAAAAGGCTTATAAACGCCGACCGGTTTTGGAGGGGGAGGCAACGACAAGCCGAGTTGTTCGAAGCGTTGATCAGGAGTCAGTGACATGAGTAAGAAATCTTTTTAAGCGAAAGGTTTAAAGCTAAAAGCCTAAAGTGGAAAGTAAAAGTGATTCCTTATAAGAATTTAAAATTCCAGTAATTTCAAATTCATAACTTTCAAACAAAAACATCCAATATCATCACGCAAATCAGTCCCACGACGGAGACGATCGTCTCCATCATCGACCAGGACCTCATGGTGTCTTTAATGCTTAAGTTGAAGTACTCTTTGAAGAGCCAGAAGCCTGCATCGTTAACATGAGAGAATAATAAACTTCCAGCGCCGACGGAAAGGACCATCAAATTCGCATCAACAGATTGTGAGGCAACAATAGGAGCGACAATGCCCGCTGCCGTAATACCCGCCACGGTGGCCGAGCCCAGACATATCCGTAACACTGCTGCGATGAGCCAGCCCAATACCAGTGGATTTGCGTTCAGCCCGTTGAGCAAGGTCACAATGTCATTATTTACATTACTGTCGATGAGAACTTGTTTCAGCGAACCGGCTCCTCCGATAATGAGCAGCATCATGGCAATATCTTTCACGGCGTCACCGTAGATACCCATAACTTTAGGTATGCTCATTTTCATTCTGATTCCTAACGCGTAGGTGGCGAACATCAACGAAATGAACATCACAATATCAGGATCACTGATGAACAAAAGTGCGTCCCCAAACTTTCCGCTATTCCGCATTAACGGCTTGAACAGCGTCGTAATGATCAACAAAAATACCGGAAACAGCGATGAGCAGATGCTGATGGCGAGGCCGGGCAGCTGATCTTCAGGAAGTGTTGTCGGCTTGAATGTTTCGAGTGGCCTGGCCTTTAATTTTTTTAGCGTGAGTGCAAAAAGAGGCCCGCCCAGGAGTACGGTGGGAACGGCAATCAGCATCCCGTACATCAACGTTTTACCAATATCTGCATTGAGCTGGCCCACCAGGGCTGTTGGTGCCGGGTGGGGTGGAAGGAAGCCGTGCGTGACGGACAAAGCTGTCAGCATTGGAAGCCCGATGTAAATTACAGGCATATTAACCTGATAAGCAACGGAGAAAATCAAGGGTATAACCAGCACAAAGCCTACGTTATAAAACAAAGGGATGCCGATAATAAATCCGGTCACCATCAGGGCCCAATTAATATAGCGGGTGCCGAAAATTTTCATGAGACCTGAGGATATTTTTTGTGCCGCGCCACTTTCAGCCACAAGTTTTCCCAGCATAGCGCCAGAGACAATCACGATGACCAGCGATCCCAGCAAATCACCCATGCCTTTTCGCAGTGATCCGGAAAGTGTTTTGAGATCCATACCCAGTAAAATGCCGGCGAGTGCAGAAACGATAATAAAGGCAAGAAATGCGTTGAGCTTAACGCGGGTAATCAACAAGATCAAAAGAACAATGCAAAAGAATATAATAAGTAATGACATCGGTTGGGATTGAGGTTAAGGAAAAATTAATTGGTCTTGCGTAAATCAAAACTTGTCGGGTATCTGAATGATACGCACAACAATTTCATGCGGGTCGCCGTCCTTGTCGAGGAGTTGAAATCGCACGAGCGGATTTTCTTTTTTGATCTCGCTTTTCATGTCAATGATTTCGTTGTCGGGTAAATGTTTCTGAATTTCTTTTTGTAGCGTGCAGAATGCATTAGCCAAATCAACTTCCAGGGGACTGGGATTGTAGGTTGAGGTCTTCATCTGTTGTATGAATTGAGCGTTGTATTTTATTTACACCAAATTTTACCAGCGGATCAATGCAGATGCCCAGGTAAACCCGCTTCCAAAAGCAGCAAGACAAACTAAATCATTTTCCTTTATTCTTCCTTCTGCCCAGGCTTCGCTCAGGGCTATTGGAATTGATGCCGCTGTCGTGTTTCCATACCGCATGATGTTGTTGTAGACCTGCTTGTCTGAAAGATTTAATTTTTCCTGTATGTATTGGCTGATCCTTAAATTCGCCTGGTGTGGTACCAGCAGATTGATATCTTCCTTTTTCAAATGATTGGCATCAAGCGCCTCTTTGATTACCTCCATAAATCTGACCACGGCATGTTTGAAAACCTGGTTGCCATTCATCACCACCTTGAATGTTGAAGTATCAAGAATTTGTTCTGGCTGTCGCTCCTCGTGTGGCCTGCTGCTGCCAGGATCTTTTACATAAAGTTCTTCTGCAAATCGTCCGTCAGAATGAAGATGGGTCGAGAGTATTCCAGGTTTGTCGGATGATTGGAGAATCGCGGCACCAGCGCCATCGCCAAAGATCACAGCTGTATTTCTTCCCCGCGTTGTAAGGTCTAACGCAGTTGACTGGATTTCAGCGCCAATGACCAGTACGGTTTTGTAAACCCCGGTCTTTATGAATTGATCGGCTACCGACAACGCATAGATAAATCCTGAACAGGCATTACGTATGTCCAATGCAGGAATGCCTGCGAGGCCAAGCTCGCGTTGTAACAAAACGCCGGAGCCAGGAAAAAAGTAATCGGGTGTGATGGTTGCGAAGACAATGAATTCAATATCGTTCTCCTTTAGTTTGGCCCGTTCGAGCGCCATCCTTGTTGCTTTGGCGGCCATGTTGGCAACAGTATCTTTTGCAGGGTCTATGAACCTTCGTTCCTTAATGCCGGTACGCTCTGTGATCCATTCATCGTTCGTGTCGATGATGGAAGAAAGATATTCGTTTGTGATTATTCTTTCCGGAACATGGTGCCCCAGCCCCACAATCTTTGAGTATAGCATTCGATTGAATTATAAAAGGAATGCTAAGATAAGGTTTAAAGTGTAACGTTAAAACCCGCAAAGGGATAAGTCGGCTCAGCTGATTGCAACTGGTAATGCTTATTTAAAGACCTTTACAGAATGGATCGGAAAATAAGAAACATCGTTCCTGCCATGATCATCACAACAGGCAGGGTGAGAAACCACGCAATAAGAATATTGCGTACTGTATCAGCCTGCAAATTCTTAATACCCTTGCTGGCCACCATACTTCCGGCGATACCAGAAGATAAAACGTGAGTAGTACTGACTGGAAGACCAAAACTGGTGGAGAGGGCGATGGTACTCGCTGTGACAATTTCCGCAGACGCTCCCTGCGCATAGGTGAGATGCTCCTTTCCTATTTTTTCACCAACAGTTTTTACAATGCGTTTCCAACCAATCATGGTACCCAGCCCCAGGGAAACAGAGATCATCAGGATAACCCATTTCGGCGAGTAATCTGTGATTTTGCGAATGGAAGAGAGATGGCCGTTGATTTCCGTTCGGGCCTGTTCGCTGATGCTGACTTCAGAAAGAGCAAGGAGATCCTTTACATTGCGATTAAGGATCATGATATCTTTCCGGACGAGAAACCGATCTTCCTTCGGAATAGCATCCACAGTACTTATTCCAAAAACACGTGTGACCAACGTATTGGACAGTTCGCGCGAGTTCTCAAGTTTTGCCCTGTCAGGTGCCGACAATACCGATCCATCAATACCGCTCAAAATGTGTTCAACACGCTGCAACGGTACGGTTATAGAGGAAGGATTCATGCTGGACTGCAAAGCAAAATATACCGGCACAATTCCAATAAGAATCAGCATGACAAGTCCGACCCCTTTTTGGCCGTCGTTCGATCCGTGAGAGAAGCTCACACTGGTGCAGGTTAGAATCAAAATGGACCGGATCCAAAGTGGTGGCGGCGAATTCTTCTTAGGTTCCTTAAACAGGCTGTCACCGTACGTTGTCTTCTTTGTAAGGTTTCTGATGATGAACATAAGAATAATCGTCATCGAAAATCCAAAAAGGGGGGAGATCAAAAGTGATAATCCTATTTCCGTTGCCTTTGTCCAGTTGACGGCCGCCTCAGTCGCACCAGGAATTAACGAGAAAGCGACACCCACACCAAGAATAGAACCAATAAGCGTGTGTGAGCTCGAGCACGGTATTCCGAAATACCAGGTCAGTAAATTCCAGAAAATAGCGCTCAGCAACAGCGCCATCACCATGGAAAGGCTATGCGCCACACTTTGGTCGACGAGGGATTCCACGGGGAGCAGGTTCACGATACCGATAGCAACGCCAATCCCACCAAACCAAACGCCAAGAAAATTAAACGTGCCAGAGAGAATGACGGCAACCCAGGGCTTTAGTGAGTTGGTGTAAATCACGGTCGCCACGGCATTGGCGGTGTCGTGAAATCCGTTGACAAATTCAAAACCGCAGGCAGCAATTAAACAAAGAACCAGGAGTATGGCGTGAGAAAGATCAAGTTCAAACATAAAATAGAATTGCGTGCAATCTAACGGTAATTCATATTTGAAATGTTAAGTGAATGTTAACTTTTTGAAATATTCCATTTTAATACATTGATTTACAATAAGTTAAATGGCCATCAGCGAATTCTGCCTGTCAGGACAGTGCTTCTCGCCAACAGATATGCATTTTATTATTTTAAGGAATAGATGGATTTTTGACGCATGAAGGTAGCCGTATCAGGAGAAGAGTTCATTTTGAAACCAGAGCGAGTTCTGTATTGGCGATCGAGACGAATACTTCTCGTGGCTGATCTGCACCTGGGAAAGATTGCTCATTTCCGCAGGTCGGGCATACCTGTTCCGACCAAAGTCAATGAGGATAATCTTTCGTCACTGGTCGACCTGATCAACCTTACAAAGCCGGAAAGACTCATCTGTTTAGGAGATTTATTCCATAGCCACTATAATACGGCCTGGGAAGAATTTGGTGAACTGGTGAATCACTTTTCTGCTGTTGCTTTTGAGCTTGTGATTGGCAATCACGATATCATGAGTACTTTGCAATATGAGCGAAAGAGAATCCGCGTTTATGATCAGTTGAGGATCGGCAATTTTTTGCTGACACATCATCCCCTTGAGTGTATTGGTGAGGATGATTACAATCTTGCAGGGCACATTCATCCCGGCGTTCAAATGCTGGGAAAAGGCAGGCAAGCGCTGACGTTACCATGTTTTTATTTTGGAAAAAGACAGGGGATTCTTCCGGCTTTTGGCGGCTTCACTGGTATTGCCCGCATTAAGCCACAGAAAGACGATCACGTTTATGTAATTGCCGAGGATAAAATTATTAAAGTATGATTTTTAAATTTCTCCTGCGTTTATTTTTTGCGGGCGCGCTCTTACTAACTTCTAGCTTCTCAGTTGAGCTGAATGCCCAGGACACGACGCGCATTTCACTGCTCTTCACGGGTGACATCATGGGACACGATTCACAGATCGCTGACGCTTACGATGACAGTGACGGCAAGTATGATTATACCAGGTGCTTCCGGTTTGTCAGGCCGTATCTTGAATCGGCCGACCTGACCATCGGGAACCTCGAGGTGACACTGGCAGGTCCGCCGTACAAAGGTTATCCACAATTCAGTTCCCCGGATGAACTTGCTGTCGCATTAAAAGAAGTTGGCTTTGATGTTCTCGTTACGGCCAATAACCATTGCGTTGACCGAGGTGTGAAGGGTATCAGGCGTACGATCAATGTGCTCGACAGCCTCGATATTCCACACACGGGGACATTTGTTGACGAAGTGGACCGATTGAATAATTATCCCCTGATGCTACAACGCAATGGATTTACGATTGCGTTATTAAACTACACCTACGGCACGAATGGTATCCCTGTGCCTTCACCTGCGATTGTCAACGGCTTGGATACTGCTATCATAAGTGAGGATGTCCTTGCCGCAAAAGAGAAAAATCCTGATGCCATTATTGCTTTTGTGCACTGGGGTGTTGAGTATGAAAATTTACCACGAAAAAATCAGAAAGACCTCACTGCATTCTTCTTTAAAAATGGCGTAAACCTGGTCATCGGCGCGCATCCTCATGTACTTCAACCGATGGAATGGAATAAGGAGACCAATCAGCTTGTCGTTTACTCATTAGGCAATTTTGTTTCCGGACAAAGAAAACGTTATACGGATGGTGGTGCCATGGCCTATGTTGAACTGCAAAAGGTAAGATACAAACCGGATAGCATCGTGACATCTATTGATTCGGCAGGACATTTCCTCGAATGGGTATATCGAACCGCAGATGCAAAAAAGGAATATTACATTTTGCCCGTCACAAGCTTCGAAAAGGATTCAACGGGCTTTATAAAAGATGAACCATCGAAACTCGCGTTTAAAACTTTTGTTGAAGACTCACGACTCCTGTATGGCAAAAATAATCTCTATGTTTCGGAAATCAATGAGAATCCAAAAGACACTTTAGTAACATACAAGGTACAGGTGGCAGCGCCTGAATATAAAGATGATTCTCTTAATACCGTCTTATTGAATACGATTGATCCATTTTTTGGCTACGAGGTTATTGTTTCAGACAATAGCGATCCCGTTATTATGGTGGGACCTTTCGCGGATCAATCTAAAGCAGAGGAGGTTTGTCATCGGCTGAACGAGGAGGGAAGATCAGCACAGGTGCAAAAGTATCTCAACGGTGAGCTGGTTGTCGAAACGCCGCAAGCACGGGATATTGTCCCCCAAAATATACGTTGATTTACGTGATTTACTTTCGCCAGTATCTTTCGTTAAATCGGGTAGTTGTTATTCACTCATTTAACAAATACTGCCATGAAGAAATTAATAATCAAAATATTTTTCATGTTCGGATTGACAAGTCTGGCCTCTGCGCAGATTCCAGCCGACCAAACCATGAAGGTGAATGAGGAGCAGGTTCCGATAGTTGTAAGAGTGGCACTCAAAAACGACTTTGGATTAGCGCCTGATGAAGGAAGCTGGATGGTTCACATGACGCGGTCGCAACAAGGTGGCCGGACAATAACCGAAGCTAAATGGTATAGCTTTAACAAGCGGACGACAAACAAGGAGAAAATTGAAGTCAGGTATTCGCCGGAGGGAAACGTTTTGACATCAAAAGGCATTGAACGAAAACAAACTGAGCAAGCGCATAAGTAAATTATTATCTTCTCCTTTTTGGTTTTTGGGGTGCGTTACCACTACCTGAACTGAAGATTAACCCAATGGAGAATTCCAGCCCTGTGAAATCAATTTTGGCATCATTAAATTCTACATTTCGTGTTTCAAGATTGTCATCACCCCCAGTGTAACTTCCTTTCAGGGGAAATTTTGATTGACCGACCAGGTAATTGCATTCAAGCGAAATGCCTACCTGGCTGGTAGCATATACCGTTAGCTCTGCACCACCATGATAACCAAACCCTGGATTGTTGTCGTATGAAAAAGATGAATTGACGACTTGCCAGTTTTCATATTTCCGGAGCGAGCGGTCCATGTTTCCATAATTTATTTTTTGGTCGAACCCGTAAAAGAAGAAGCCGCCTGCTTTAATATCAAATTCAACAGACGAGCCTTTCAACTGGATGACCAATTCGGCGGGAATGAAAATGGTAAAATTTGGACCAACCAATGGCGACTTGCTTTCAAAAGGGAGGTCTTTCATGTTAAGTCCCGACATCCGGTACAAGGAGGCTCCTGTTTCAAGTGCAAGAAAGCGAGTGAGATCGACACCAATGCCGCGGATCGAAAACGGACTGATGGGTGTAGAGAAATAACCGTTCTTCGGCAGGAAATAGGAAAACGACAATCCGAAATCCTGGGCAAGCGATGATGAGACAATGAAGATCAATGGAAGGAGGAAGCGTGTTCGCATAACTTTATTTTTTGGAGCAAATTACTGAATGTTGTGGATTGACATCGGGTTAAAAAGATTCGGAATGAGGCAATGATGATTTCGGTTCATCGTTAATTGACCTTGATAATCATTTGCGAATTGATTATCATCAATTTACCTTGCTGACTTATGTCTTTTATGATGGTGCGCCGCTTTGTCTTTTTCGTCTCGATAATAATTCTGATGAATGGTTGTAACGGACGAAAACCATCTGCCGATCTGGTGATAAGGGGTGGCACGATTTATACTGTCAATCCTCGTCAGCCCACCGTAGAAGCAGTTGTTGTCAAAGAGGATAAGATTGTATTTGCCGGCGGAGCCACCGATGCTGAGGAATATATCGGCAAGAATACCAATGTAATCAACCTGGAAGGAAAGACGATGACACCCGGTTTTATTGAAGGCCATGGGCATTTCATGGGACTCGGTTTTAATGAGTTGAATATCGACCTGATGAATGTAACAAGCTACGACCTGGTGGTGGCCAAAGTAACGGAAGCAGTCGAGCGCGCGGCGCCGGGGCAATGGATTATCGGTCGTGGCTGGCATCAGGATAAATGGGACCCGAAACCCAAAAAGATGGTTAAAGGTTTTCCTACACATGACGCGATCAGCGCCGTTTCGCCAGATAATCCAGTCTACCTGACACATGCCAGCGGTCACATGGGATTGGCCAATGCCAAAGCTATGGAACTTGCGGGGGTGAATGCTTTGTCGAAAGAAAAACTGATGATTGATGTGGAAGACGGAGGCGAAGTTATTCGGGATGAATTAGGAAACCCAACCGGTATTTTTAATGAGCGGGCGCAGGATATTATAACCAAACATATTCCCAAAGACTCCAAGGAGCGCAGAGAGCAGGCATTGCAACTGGCGATAATTGCTTGCCATAAAAACGGGATCACCAGTTTTTGTGACGCAGGAGCAACGCGGGAAGACATCGAACTTTTTCGCGAGTACAAAAGACAGGGAAAATTAACTGAGCGACTATACGTGATGATCACGGGATTTGATCGTGATTATGTTTATGAGTGGCTGAAGCGGGGACCAGAAATTGACAGTGCAAACTTGCTTACCATTCGTTCCATAAAATTAAATTGTGATGGAGCGCTTGGGTCGCGCGGGGCCTGGCTGTTGGAACCTTACAGCGATCAGCCGGGTCATTATGGCCATGAGACCTTGCCAATGGATACCGTGCTCAAAACTGCGCGGTTAGGTTTGCAAAATGGTTTCCAGGTTTGTTCCCATGCGATAGGCGATCGGACAAATCGGGAAGTGCTTGACCGGTATGAGATAGCATTTAAAGAAGCAGGAGATAAAGCCATCAATCATCGGTTTCGTATTGAACACGCGCAGCACCTTCATCCGGATGACATACCTCGTTTTGGAAAATTGAATGTGATCCCGGCCATGCAGGCCATTCACTTGTCGTCCGATCGTCCGTGGGCGATTGAACGACTGGGTGAAAAAAGAATCAAGGAAGGAGCTTATGTCTGGCAAAAGCTATTGCAGTCCGGGGCGAGGATCGTCAACGGAACAGATACGCCCGTTGAGCCGATAAATCCAATTGCGTGCTTTTTTGCATCCGTCACGCGGCAGACATTGAAAGGGGAACCGGAAGGCGGATATGAACCCGATCAGAAAATGACCCGCGATCAGGCATTGCGGTCTTATACGATTGATGCTGCGTACGGAGCCTTTGAAGAAAATATAAAAGGCTCCATAGAAGTGGGTAAGCTTGCTGACTTTACAATTTTTTCCCAGGATCTGATGACAGCCGCCGACAATGAAATTCTTGCCACCGAAGTTGCCATGACCATTATTGGGGGCAAGATTGTTTATCAAAAATGATCTAAGCTGAAGCAAAAAAAACCATTCTCAAGGAATGGTTTTTCGTAATGTGAAGTGAGTCATCTTACTTCAGGGAAGCAATCAACTCTTCATTCATCTTTTGGTAGTCGCGGTTACTGACTTTCCTGGCAGACTCAAGCGAAGCCATCGCGCTGGCCTTTGCTCCGGCCTTGTCGCCCAGGGCTTTTTGAATTTTTGCTTTTTGATAGGAGATCCAGAATGCATCCGGGTTTGCCTCTGTCGCCTTGTTGATCCATGCCAGGGCCTGGTTCAAATCCCGTCCTGTTTCGAGGTAGTACACAGCAGCCTGGAAGTAGTTGCCTGGATTGACTGTGGTTCCCTGCTCGATCGACTTCATAACCTTGGAATCATAGTCAACGGTAATGCCAAATTTCACGGAAGTGTTTTCCCACGCAAGCTGCACTTTTGCATTTTTGCTGTCGTCTGAAATATCGCCAATGTTGATGGTGAATGTTTCAACTTTTTCCGCAAGCTTTTCAGGCTTGACCTTAAAGTTCGCTGCCTCTTTAGATTTATCGTAGTCGATGATATTTCCACCCAGCGAAAGGTCCTTATATAAGGACACAGTCCACTCGGTAGCGCCCGGCCAGGTGAAGATCAGGTATTCCCCTTTGGGAACGTCGATTCCTTCAACTTTCACGTCGTCAGAAAAGGAAATTGTGGTACCGTTATTTGCACCGGTGCGCCAGATTTTTCCGTATAGAACCAGTGAGCTTTCATCTGAGCCAAAGATTTTGCGGCCCCTCATTCGAGGACGCGAGTAATCTATTTTAACATCCGTGAGCCCAACGACGGTGTAGACGGATCCCGAAGGGCTTGCTGCCGGTGTTACCACCTGCGCCTCTGTTGCTAAACCGGAAATGATTAGTAAAATGATGATTAGTTTTTTCATATGTGCTTATTTTTTGTTGGATCGAAATAGCCGCCAAAGATAGAAATTCCCCTGATGTTTGAAATCTGATTTTACACAGGAAGTCTTCAAATGAAAATAAGGTGTATTCAGCGACGATGTTGAAGAGATTTAGTTAACGTATTGTGATGGTTTTGCAAAGTGCCTATATTGACAATCTTTAACCTAAACGTCTTGCTTAAGAATTTTTTTTCGGTCTCTCTTCGAAGCATAAGGAAGAACCAACTCTACTCGGTTATTACGATTCTGGGGCTCTCTGTCGGGCTGACTGCTTTTTTTCTCATCCGTTTATATGTTCACAATGAGCGTAGTTTTGATCAGTTCCACGAGAAGAAAGACAGGATTTTCCGATTGCAACAAGATCGTTATAATCAGGGTGAGTTGACCAATCGGTCTGTTGCTGTTTGCGCCGCCGCGGGGCCCGCTATTGCTGAGAACTTTCCACAGGTAGAACGGTATGTAAAAATATTGTATTCGCCGGCAGCTATTACCTATGAGACGAAGGTTTTTGAGGAGTCCAACTTTTATTTCGTGAGTGAAGATTTCTTTCGGGTATTTTCTATTCCACTTCTCGAGGGCATCGATTCGTTGGTTTTAAGAAGGCCCGGCACGATAGTTTTGTCAAGATCCACGGCCAGAAAGTACTTTGGCGAGCAAAGCCCCATTGGCAAGCTGCTCGATTTTCGTGGAATTTTTAAATTTGAAGTCACAGGTATCTTTGAAGATTTCCCTGCAAACAGCCAT
>DASUGQ010000286.1:0-25636 GCA_036273935.1 Cyclobacteriaceae bacterium
AGCCATAAAAAAATTACAAAATGTAAAGTGATTTTGGTAGAACAGGTTATTCTTCCTCAATGTCTCCAATCCAGTTCTTCGATCGCTCGACAGCTCGTTTCCAATTGCGGAAAAAAAGTTGCTGTCTTTCCTTCGATGGACCCGGCTCAAAGGTTTTATCCATCAGCCAATGTTTTTTTACGTCTTCCATATCGTTCCAATAACCAACGGCGAGCCCCGCAAGGTAGGCTGCACCCAGCGCTGTTGTCTCCGTAATTTTGGGCCGTACTACAGGCTTATTCAAAACGTCGGCCTGTAACTGCATAAGCATATCGTTTGCCGAGGCGCCGCCATCCACCCGAAGTTCTTTCAGGGGCAGACCGCTTTCACTCAAAATAAAATCGGTCACCTCGCGCACATCAAAAGTAATCGCATCCAAAGCAGCTCTGCATATATGGGCTTTTGTCGTTCCTCGTGTAATGCCTATCATTAAGCCTCGTGCATAAGAATCCCAATGAGGTGTACCCAAACCTGTGAAAGCAGGCACGAGGTAAACTCCCCCGGAGTCAGGAACGCGTTTCGCCCATGCCTCAACTTCACTTGACGAATTAAAAAATTCCAACCCGTCGCGCAGCCATTGCACTAAGGCACCGCCGATGAATATTGATCCCTCCAGCGCGTAGGTTACTTCATTTTTGATTTTCCATGCTACGGTTGTCAACAGGTTCTTGCTCGAAGCGGGTTTGGCGCCCGTATTCGCTACAATAAAGCAGCCTGTTCCATACGTGTTCTTAATCATACCAGCCTCAAAGCAAGCCTGGCCAAATAAGGCGGCTTGCTGATCACCGGCAATACCGGCAATCGGTAGTTTGCTTGCAAATAGGGTTGTACCGGTTTCGCCATAGATTTCGCTTGACGATCTGACTTCCCCTAAAATGTTTTCGGGGATATTAAAAATTTTTAGAAGCTCCGCATCCCACGTCAGCGTATGAATATTAAATAGCATTGTACGACTGGCATTGGTTACATCTGTAACAAAGGTATGCCCATTGGTGAGCCTCCAGGTGAGCCAGGTGTCAACCGTTCCAAAAGCAAGTTTTCCATTCTCGGCCTTCTGGCGCGCACCGGGTACGTTATCCAGGAGCCACTTGATTTTTGTTGCGGAGAAGTACGGATCAATGAATAAACCTGTTTTTTGCTTGATAAGGTCAGAAAGTCCTTCCTTCTTTAATTCATCACAGTATGACGACGTCCGTCGGTCCTGCCAGACAATTGCGTTATGAATCGGTCTGCCTGACTCCCTGTCCCATATTATTGTGCTTTCCCTTTGATTGGTGATGCCGATCGCTGCGATGTATTTTCCGTTGATGCCTTTCTTCGAGATGGCTTCCGCGGCAACGCCAGCCTGGGTCGCCCAGATTTCGTCCGGATCATGTTCTACCCAGCCTGGTTTTGGGAAATGTTGTTTAAATTCCTTTTGAGCGACAGATTGAATTGTTCCCTTGTGATCGAAGACGATGGCACGAGAACTGGTGGTGCCCTGGTCCAGGGCGAGTATGTATTTCTCCATTCGTTACAAGAATAATTACAAACCTGATATTAGCGTATTTGGTGGAACCATGAAAGGCAATGGTTAATAAATTAAGACACGATGAATGTTTTGGAAGTCGACACTTGCATAAGCAGATGGCCTTCGACAACTATTTTCACTAAAAAAGAATCATGGGAACCATTCCTCATGAAGCTTGTTAATTGACAAAAAGAATTCACTTTTATTATTAACCACAACTACTATGAAGAAAGTTGGCATTCTCGGATCCGGGCCGGTTGCAATGGCCCTGGGCAAAGGTTTTATAAAACACGGTTACGAAGCGATGCTGGGTTCCAGAGATATCAAAAAACTGGACCAGTGGAAATCCGAAGCCGGTGCACATGCCAGGACCGGTAGCTTCGATGAGGCTGTAAAGTATGGAGACTTAATTGTTCTCGCTGTGAAAGGCACAGTTGCTGAGGAATTAATAAAACGACATGCCTCCGGACTGGCAGGAAAAATTGTTATCGATACAACAAATCCAATTGCAGAAGTTCCACCCGAAAATGGCGTGCTAAAATTCTTTACAACACTGGATAATTCTTTGATGGAGCGTCTGCAAAAGGCCGCTCCGGAAGCAAAATTTGTCAAGGCATTCAGTTGTGTTGGAAATGCTTTGATGGTTGACCCGGATGGAAAACCGACCATGTTCATTTGTGGCAATGATGAGGCAGCAAAACGCGACGTATCGGAAATCTTATATCAATTTCACTGGGACGTGGAGGACATGGGCAAAGTTGAGGCCGCACGGGCAATTGAGCCCCTATGCATTTTATGGTGTATTCCCGGTTTTTTAAGAAATGAATGGAAGCACGCATTTAAATTATTGAAAGCGTAACGCGATCGAGCGATTTTATGGCGAAGGGCTGTCCATTTAAGACAGCCTTTTTTTATATTGCGGGATTAAAAGTTGCCGGATATGCGAAAATTAATCTTTCTGAGCGTCCTTGTTTTGCCTATGCTCTCCCTTGCCCAGAATCATGGTTTCCCATTTGGAAAGGTGACAGTAAGTGAGTTGAACATGAAAGTCTACGAGAAAGACACCACGGCGGAGGCCGTTATACTGGATGAATTTGGAGAGGCGTTTATTGACAGTGATGGAGCTCACAATCTTATTTTTGAGCATCATTATAAAATAAAGATCCTGAAAAAAGGAGGTCTGGATCGGGCGAACTTCTCCATACCACTTTTCAGGTACAGCAACTCCGGCCTGGATATCTTACGGGAGGTAAAGGCCTCTTCCTTTTTTGTTGAGGGCGACGGCCAGATAAAGGAATCTAAACTTGACAATAAAAATATCTACACTGAGCATTATGAAAATGCGGACGTGAAGAAATTCGCCGTACCAAATGTATCGGTCGGCTGTATTGTTGAGATCAGTTATCGGCTGGAGAAAGGTAATCTGTTCAATTTCAAGAAGTGGGATTTTCAAAGTGACATTCCTAAAATCAGGAGCGAGTATTGGGCGCTGATCCCCGCGAACTATGTATACAACATAAGTTTGAAGGGTTTCTTAAAACTGTCAAAGAATGAATCTGAATTGTTGAAAAACTGTTTCCAACCGGGAGGAGGTAATCAGGCTGATTGCACACGAATGAAATTTGCCATGGAAAATATACCTGCATTTATTGAAGAGGAGTATACCACAACAAGCAAAAATTATTTGTCATCAATAAATTTTGAATTATCTGAAGTCAAATACTTTTCAGGTGTAATTGATAAAATCACAAAGGAATGGAAAGATGTGGAAGAAGAGCTCCGAAAAGAGCAGCGGTTCGGACTTCAGTTGAAGCGCGGCAAGGAAATAGTCGGTGAGTCAGTAGAGCGCCTGTTAAATGGCGAAACCGATCCACTGAACAAAGCAAAAATCATTTATGAATTTATCGTTAATCACTACACGTGGAATGGTGAGTACAGCAAGTATTGTGAGAATGGAATTAAGAAAGCATTTGATGGTAAAACAGGAAATGTGGGAGATATAAATCTTTCCCTGATCGCCGCCTTTCGTTATGCCGGGCTAAGTGCCGACCCAGTGATTCTCTCAACGCGGGATAACGGATATATCACTGAATTGTATCCTGTTCTCAGCGATTTTAACTACGTGATCGCACGGCTGAATGTTAACGACAAAATTTATTTGCTGGATGCGACCGATCCTTTGCTTCCGTTTGGGATGATCCCCTTCCGGTGTCTTAATGGTAAAGGGAGGATGATCGGCGATCGACAAACAGCGTGGGAAGAAATTGGAACTGCTGATAAGTTTGCAAAACTTTCGTATGTAAGGCTTAAACTGGACGACGGCGGGAATTGGACTGGGTCCGTTCAAAACACCTACATGGGTTATGAAGCGTACACAAAGAGAAAGGAGATTCTGGCATCTGATGATCTCAAAGAATACGAGAAAAAGCTTGACGATAAGTTAAATGATTTTGAAGTGAGCAAACTGGAAGTCAAAAACCTCGAGAATATTGACGAACCCCTCGTCGAGACCTTTGAACTATCAACAGATGGCCTGACGAGTGCCCCATCGATGCTATTTAATCCGTTTTTTGTTCACAAGCGTGACGCCAACCCATTCAAAACTTCAGAACGTCTGTACCCGGTAGATTTCGGAGCTGCAACAGATGACCGGACAACCATAAGTATTGAGGTCCCTGAGGCTGTTCGGGTCGTCAACCTTCCTGACCGAATGGCCCTTGGCCTGCCAAATAACGGCGGTAAATATATTTTTGATGCTCGTAACGTGAATAATATGATCATGATCAGCAGTTGGCTGATGATTAGCAAGCCCGTCTTTTCGTCGGAGGAATATCATTACCTGAAAGAATTGTTCAGCCGAATCGTCCAGCTTCAAAACACGGACATCATTTTCAGGAAAAGTTAAGGTTCAGGAACTTAGATTTGCATCTTTGAACCTTTAATCGACACGATTACGCATTGACCGACGTATTTTCCTGTTGAAATGGTTTCCGTTGGGTTGCGGCAAATGCAGATTTAAGTTTACGTTTTTAAATTCTACGTTCTAAAACCCGGTGTGCTATGAAGCGAGTTCTTTTTCTCCTGTTTATTACGTTTTCCTGTTCATTCGCAATCCATGCACAGAAATCTGCAGAGGCGCTGGAAAAGGACGGAAAGACCCTTCAGGAGCGCTACAGGATCATGAAGGAAAAATCAGAAACGTTCACTGACTACAAGGTAATCCGTATGTACGTGCTGGATGGCATGTGGAAGATTACGATGGACAGCCTGGGGGCGCAAAAAAAATCATTGGCAGACGCTCATTCAACGATTACAAAACTCGAAAATGACCTCAAATCCATTAATGACACCCTCAAAAAGAAAGACAATGACATGGCTGAGATGGAGCATTCCAGCACCCATATTTCCGTTCTTGGTATAGACGTGCTCAAGACGGCATTCCTGAGCATGGTGGGAATAATCACTTTGGGCCTTCTGGTCCTGCTCGGATTGCTTTTGGCCCGTGTTAAGTGGGTACAGTCCAGCATGCGGGAAAAAATCGAACGCGCAGAATCACTTAGCCATGAATTTGAAGAGTACAAGCGCCATGCCCTCGATAAGCAGATGAAATTGTCACGCGAGCTTCAGGACGAGCGAAACAAAATGCATGGATTGCGCAGCACCTAGTAATCAATTCGTTTCACATCCCCGCTCTAACCAACCTGGTCAGCCCAAATCAGATGGGAGTGGCGAATTGTCCCTATAACCTCACCATCGGTTCTCATTCACCTATTTCACTAACTTCGGTGTAACTATTTTAAGAAACCGAAGTTTCCCTTCTTGAAAATTTCAAATCCGGATTTGGACGCACTTAGCGATAATGCCCTGATGGTAAAAGTCAGGGATGGCGACATCGATAAACTGGGCCCGCTTTTCGAGCGATATAAAAGGCCATTGTATGGTTTTTTTTATGGTATGAACCGCGATGCCGAGTTGAGCGAAGACCTTGTCCAGAATGTTTTTTATCGAATCCTTCGGTACCGGCATGTTTTCCGGGGTGATGGTGACTTTAAAGTGTGGATGTTTCACATCGCGCGAAATGTAAACCATGACCACTTCAGGAAAGACAAGATCAGAAACAAGGAATCGGTTGATCACTGGCAGGAAAAGTTGAAAGATGAGACAAACCGGTATACGGAATTTGAACACTCGGAAGAGATGATGATCCTGTCTGCCGCGATGGAGCGATTGCCTGAGGAAAAGCGTGAGATCTTATTGTTGAGCAAATTTCATGAAAAGAAGTACAAAGAGATCGGTGAAATCCTCGGTTGTTCGGAAGGCGCAGTGAAAGTGAAAGTTTTTAGAGCTCTCCGGGAATTGAAGGAAACGTACCAGCAACTTGAACGCAAAATTTGAAAGTTATGAGCGAAACAAAAATTCAGGAACTGATCAAGAAGCACAACGAGGGCGTTGCAACTGCAGAGGAAAAAATGGAGTTGGAGCGCTTGCTTGAGGCGGGACTGATTCAGTTGGAAGATATTGGTGAAACGAAGTTGCTTCATGAAGTCATCAACCTGTCCGTTCCGTCTCCATCGTCATCATTGGATGAAGGTTTCTACAAGATGTTGAGCGAAGCCAAAGCAGATCAAAAAACAACATCTCCCGTCAAAGATGTTTTTATGTTTCCTCAAATGCTTTTTCGTGTGGCAGCGGCTCTTTTGTTGCTTCTTACAGGCATTGGTATAGGACATTACTTCCTTCCGGCGTCTTCCAACGATAACCAGGTCGAACACCTGACACAAGAGATCAGCGATTTGAAAGAGATGATGATGCTTTCCCTGCTTGAAAAGGATGAAGCTACCGAACGATTGAAAGCTGTGAGCCTGTCAGAAGATATGAACTCAGCAAGTTCAGCAGTGACCGAGGCTTTGGTGAAGACGCTGAACAATGACAGCAATGTGAATGTGAGACTTGCTGCGCTGGAAGCGTTGAAACCTTATGTTAACAATAGCGGGATACGCGAGCAGTTGGTTCGTTCTATTTCAAAACAAGAGTCGCCCCTGGTCCAGGTGACCTTGGCGGAACTCATGGCCGCTATTCAGGAAAAAAAATCGGTTAGTGAATTGGAAAAAATAATTCAAGACAAAAACACACCTGAAGATGTCAGGAAGAAAATTCAGGAGACTATTAACGTAATGATTTAACGATGAAAACTATTTTACTCACAACAATAATTATCGGCTTAATCACTGGAGTTGACGCGCAAACTTTCACTGAAAAATCAACAAAGGAATTCACGTTTTCAAAAAGTTCACCGAACAATACTCTAATGGTTCTAAATATAAACGGGTCCATCGAGGTGAAAGGATATAAAGGTGACAAGATCATTGTCGAGACAGAAAAGACAATTCACGCGAAAACAGAAAGTCAATTGGAACGGGCGAAGGAGAAGTTGGCCTTTGGTTATAAAGATTTGTCGGATACACTGATCCTCTACATTGATGGGTTGTGTTATTCATTCGGAAAACAAAAAGACCATAACAACAGCGACCACAATGGCTGGGGATACAACTGGCAAAATTGCCATGATGGTGACGGTTGGGTCAAGGATGAGTCTTTTGACTACACCATGAACTTTACCATCCAGGTTCCGGAAGGGATCAGCGTGGTTGCTTCAACAATAAACAATGGCGACGTCACCGTGCTGGACGTAAAGGGTGAGGTTGTAGCAAACAATATCAATGGCAGCATCAAACTCGATCACCTTTTAAGCAAGGCGATCGCCCATACCATTAACGGTAATCTTGACTTGAGCTATGACGTCAACCCATCCGACGATTGTAGATTTTATACCCTTAACGGAAATATTAACGCTGACTTTTCAAAAGGACTTGCTGCCAACCTGAGTTTTGAAAGTTTCAATGGTGAGTTTTATACTAACCTTGAACAGATGGAACTACTCCCCGTAACGGTTGAGAAAGTTGATAATAAGCCTGGCGTGAGGTATAAAATAAAAGGCAACCGATACAAAATTCGAAATGGTGGCGCTAACCTGGATTTTGAGACCTTTAACGGAGATGTCTATTTAAAAGAGAGAAAATAATCTGAATTCATTAATAATAAAATATCTAACCACTGAGTAAAAATGAACGCAATAGGACATCAATCAATCAACGATGCAAAGCAATCCACTAGCAGGAGGAATCTCATCATTGCAATAGCTTTGATAACCCTCGGATTAATTCTTATCAGTAAGTCTTTTTCTATCGCACAAAACAAAGGTGATTTCACGGTGCCGCTGAGTGATCCGGGCAAACGATCAAAAATTAAAGTGCATTTGAACTCCGGTTCAGTGACGGTAAAGGGAACAGCACGTAAGGATATTTTAGTCACTTATAATTCGGAGGCTGATCATGACGACGATGATGACGATGATATGAATATTAATGTCGATGTCAATGTTAATAATGACAGCAATGAAGATGATGGTAAGAAGAAAAGCACTGCCGGACTGAAACGAATATCCGGAGGAACACTTGATCTTGAAGTCACGCAAAATGACAACAACGTTGTTATTAAATCTGATTCATGGAGCAACCAGCTTGACCTGACGGTTGAAGTACCTTCCGGAGCTGATCTTCAGGTTCAAACCTACAATAACGGGGACTTGATGGTAAAGAACATCCAGGGGACGGTTGAGCTTACAAATTATAATGGGGAGATCGGTGCTGAAAATATTTCCGGCTCGGTGATCGCGACCACCTATAATGGCGAAATAAAAGTGACCTTCGATAAAGTCACGGAAAATACACCCATGTCGTTCTCTACATACAATGGAGACATTGACCTCACTTTTCCGGCTTCGTTGAAGGCAACTTTGAAAATGAAAACCGAGCGTGGTGATATTTACACCGGCTTTGATGTATCCCTTGTAAAGAGTAGTCCCGTTCAGCAAAAGGATACAAAACCCGGGACCTATAAATTAGTCATCAACGAATGGATGAAGGGCGATGTGAATGGCGGCGGTCCGGAGATTACCCTCAAGAATTATAATGGAGATATCTATGTGAGGAAGAAGTAGAACATACTTCACCAATTGCAGAGCTAAACGAACGAAGAATCCCCTATTAATAATTGGGGATTCTTGCTTTAGGCTGATCATGTTGATTTACAAGACATCTTCTCATTTTTTCAATGCCGAATTTTCCTTCTGCCGATGGTTTTGTTTTTAATCGTGGTTGATCTATATTTCACGATAGAATTCCGTCGGACATACGTCCGGAGATAAAAAAGCGGGAGTAGCTCAGTTGGTAGAGCGGCAGCTTCCCAAGCTGCAGGTCGCGGGTTCGAGACCCGTTTCCCGCTCGTTGATTTGTTAGTGTTGACGGCAATGAACGAATGTGTTAAGTAAAACAGTCGATGAAAAAAATCCTCCTCTCTATACTCTACCTGGGCCTGCCTTACTTTGCACTCACCATTGCCTGGAAATCATTTGACGACGTAATAAATTCACAGGTAGTCCTTTCATCTGCTTTCTCGTCACTATTGTTTGCTGTATTTTTTACTCTATTCGCGAAGTACCTAACGAAATCATCTCTTAAAAAAATTCAGATTGAACTCAACCCGGAAGATGAGAAGATCATTAAGGAAGATGGAGCGAATCACTTCAAAGGAGCCGAGGGTGTTGGGGGAAAATTAGTATTGACTAACAAGCGGCTCATTTTCAAATCGCATAAATTCAATATCCAAAATCATGAAGAGTCAATTGGCCTGGGCCAAATAAAAACAGTCGAGAGAAGAAAGACCTGGCACATTATTAACAATGGACTCTTACTTCAGTTAGTCAACAACGATGTTCATAAATTTGTTGTGAACAGTGCATCAGAGTGGGTGAATACTATTGATCAACAAAGACGAATCCAACGTCAATAAATAATTCATTTCAAACCGATACGAAAGTCTGGTCCGTCTGTGTATTGGATTCACTAGAGACATCGAGAAGTGATCCTCCTGCACCGAAGTTTGGATTAATGTAAGAGCGCATTCTTTTAAAGAAATTGCGCCGACAATATTCCGGTGAGGGTGTTGGGAGTGACGATATCGTCCGCCATAGGTTTATGCAGACATCTATGGCGAACGATAACTAAAGATTACTACTTCTTTGCTGCTACGGCATTCATCAGCCCCCCGATATCAAAGAAATGGGCGGCTGATATGATCTTGTTTTCTGCGTTGAATTCATAAGTTCCATAGAAATTGGCAGCTGTCTTTACTCCTGACTTATGCACGGCGGTCCATGTTCCATAATACCGGACACTGCCATCAAACTCATGAGAAACCGAATCAATGCCAGGAAGGAAATTTGGATGAGTCAATTTAATGCTGTCCCAATCTGAGTTGAAGAAAGCAAGTTCCTTCCGCCAATCTTCTTTTGAACCCTGTTTCGATCCGTATGCCGCCGGTGAGAAGACCATATTGTCGGCTACATAGGACGACCAGCTGTCCAGGTCCTCGCGTTCAAATGCACTGATACTCGCTCTAAGGGTGCTAAGATTTTTTTCATACATGGCTTTCGAATCATTCTCTTTTGTGTTTACTTGTTCTACTGGCTGTTGATTCTGCTTGCATCCAAATGCCATCAATGACGCGAATACAAAAAGGACTAGTTTTTTCATAGGAATTGGTTTTAAAGGTTATAGAGATACAATTTGAGTCAAAAGACAATAAACCTTCGACAGGTGTTTCAATCACCTTCTTTTTCAATTCCTGGTCTTCCGTGTCGAATTTCTGATAATCAGTTCGGTGGGCACAACTTTGGTAACGGGCTCGAAGTTTTCTTTGTCACGCATTTGTTCGAAGAATAACCGGGCGGCTTCTTTTCCAAGTTCAAACGCCGGCTGAGCCACGGTTGTCAGAGAGGGTTCTATATACTGAGATACTGGCTCGTTTGTAAAACCGGCAATAGAAAGTTCGTCGGGTATGCTTATCCCTTTTTCTTTGGCAAGCTGCATCGTGGGGATGGCGATGGGATCAATGAAACAAAAGATTGCGTCTGGACGATCGTTCAGGTCGAGCAATTTTTGTGCGCCGTGTATTGAGTTATACTGAATATCCCTGGCGTGAACGATAATTTCATCCACTATGGGATAGCCATGTTTCCTTAAAGCATCAAGATATCCTTTCTTTCGCTGCTGGCTGATATAAAGGTTCTCTGGTCCACCAAGAAAGGCAATGCGTTTGCAGCCCGTCTCAATCAGGTGACTTACCAGCTTGTAGGCGCCGTCATGATCATCAACAATCACTTTGGAAACGTTGATTTCATCACTCACCCGGTCGAACATAATAACAGGAATATCTCTTTCCAGGAGGTCGCGGAGATGTTCAACATTTCTTGTTTGGCTGGAAAGAGAAATGATTAACCCATCCACCCGGTTTGCGACCAGCATTTGCAGGTTATTTTTTTCCATCGCATAGGTTTCAAGCGACTGGGTGATCATAATGGTATACCCTTGCTGCGTGGCATATTCCTGTATTCCGCTGATGGAGGCTGAAAAAAAATGAAGTTCGATCTCGGGTACGATTACCCCTAGTGTATTGGTTTTATTACTGCGAAGACTCTGTGCAACCCGGTTGGGCTCATACTTGAGCTGACGGGCCATGTCCAACACAGCTTGTTTTGTTTCTTCGTTAATATCTGGTGCGTTGCGCAATGCCCTGGAAACCGTGGAGACGGAAATGTTTAGCCTGTGAGCCAGGTCGCGGATAGTAATCTGAGGAGTTTTCATTTCGGTATGCCATCATAAGATATGTTATCGTTTGCAATATTTCAAGCGTCAGCCAATAATCGGTTTACCTTAAATCTCATTTGGATTGGCGGCCGATTTAATCCTGTTTGCGAGAAACGTGACATTTCATTCCGCTTACCGGCAAACCTTTTAACATTGCGACGCTTCTGGAATGAAATCTGACAAATCATTTTAATTTATAAAGAGATAATAGAGGCCGGATTAAGGTAAAGGATGGATTTACGGTCCATCTCATTAAAATGTGTAACTTTTCTTCCGATTAATCATGGTTATGGGAAAGACAAACCCTACCGATATACGGACTGGAGACTACCTTAAGGTTTCGTGTGAGAATAGTCCATTTGGAATAATTTGGACAGATGAGGCTGGCAATATCTTGTTCGCGACTGAATCGGCAGTAAGACTTTTTCAGTCAACGGTAAATGAATTTACCGGGAGGAACATTCAAGAACTTCTTGCTCCAGGCTCAGTGACGGAATGGAACGACACCTTAACGTCTGTTTCAACCAACGAAGAACTCCATCGGCGCTGGTCGATTGTAAGTAAGACGGGAGAGACGTCGTTCGCCAACGTGATCGTGAAGAAGGTGACACTGGCGTCTGCGAATTATCTTGTTATTTATATCGACCAAAGCAAATCAGCAAAGGATCCTGATGAAATGCTGCGGATCATTTCTCAAGGAACAGCGTCAGTTATTGGCGGTGACTTCTTTCGCTCTCTTGCCTACCACCTCGTAAACACGATCGGCATTCGCTACGCGATCATCACGGAGTGTGCGAATATTGCCAAGACGCGGTTGCGCACGCTCGTCTATATAGAGCGTGAAAATTTCCTCGATAATTTTGAATATGAATTGGCCGGAACGCCATGTGAATTAGTGATGCAAGGCAGGGCTTATTACTGTGAAGAATGCCTGGAGGAAATTTTTCCCAAGGAGGAAGGAATTCAGGCGTACTTTGCTGTTCCCATTTACTTGCATAACGGAGAGATCGTGGGACACTTGGCTATTTTCGACACCAAACCGATGAAGGTGTCGCAACAACAGTTGAGTATCCTCCAGATTTTTGCGAACAGGGCCGGGGCTGAAATGGATAGAAAACTCAAGGAAATGGTGATTGAGGACGATATGATCCGGTACCAAAATCTTTTCGAAGATTCTCCCATAGGGTTATGTGAAGAGGATTTTTCAGAGGTCAAGAAATACATAGATAAAATCAAGAAGGATTACGGTACTGATCTGGCGACCGTTTTCAAAAAATATCCCAATGAATTAAGGAGCTGCTGGCAAAAGGTAAAAAGACTTCATGCCAACAAATCTCAGGTGGCACTTTTTAATGTTCAATCGCA
The DNA here is from genome assembly GCA_036273935.1 of Cyclobacteriaceae bacterium. Lineage (GTDB taxonomy): Bacteria > Bacteroidota > Bacteroidia > Cytophagales > Cyclobacteriaceae > ZC4RG29. Next base: position 12,682 of record DASUGQ010000286.1, read on the forward strand.
GCAACAGTATTTTAATTACCTGGAGGAAACATTTATGCCCGCTGCCTTTGAGAATCTCCTATTGGTTTTCGAAAGTGGTCAAAGGGTATTTGAAAGAGAGATTGAAATCAAAGCAGCCGATGGGGAGAGGAAATACGTGAATGTGAAAAGAGTGATCCTTTCGGGTACAGAAAAGGACTGGTCGAAGAGCATTCTTTCCTGCGTTGACATAACGATCCAGAAGCAAGTACAGGAAAACCTTAAACACGCCTTATCGGAAGTCAAACTTCTCAAGGAGAAACTTGAGGCCGAAAACATTTACCTGCAGGAAGAGATAAAGCATGAACATAATTTTGATGAAATCGTCTGTAAGAGTGATGTGTTGATAAAAGTCTTGGAGAAAATTCAGCAAGTTGCCAGCACTGATGCAACGGTCTTAATCTTAGGTGAGTCTGGAACGGGTAAGGAATTAATAGCACGTGCGATTCATAGCACAAGCGGCAGAGCTGACCGACCATTGGTGAAAATTAATTGTGCCGCGCTGCCGGCGAATCTCATTGAAAGTGAGTTGTTCGGTCACGAGAAGGGCGCATTTACAGGAGCGCTGGCGCAAAAGATCGGCCGCTTTGAACTGGCAGACAAAGGCACCATCTTCCTGGATGAAATTGGTGAACTCCCTCTTGAGCTGCAGTCCAAACTGTTGCGCGTCTTGCAGGAAGGTGAGTTTGAGCGACTGGGGAGTAACAAGACTATCAAGGTCAACGTTCGCGTCATTGCTGCCACTAATCGTGAACTTGAACAATCCGTTGCGGATAAGGAGTTTCGTGCAGACCTCTACTACCGCCTTAATGTATTCCCGGTTGTGTCGCCACCCCTGCGTGATCGCAAGGAGGACATTCCTTTGCTTGTCAACCATTTCTGCCGAAAACATGGAATGAAAATCGGAAGGCAGATTCGTAACATTCCCAGGGCGACCATGGATGCCCTGATGGCATATGACTGGCCTGGAAATGTTCGTGAGCTTGAAAACATTATTGAACGCGCTTTGATCGTGTCAACGGGAGAGTCACTTGAGTTAGGCGACTGGTTGCCATCAACGCAGCGGAAATCGTTTGGGGCGAACACCAATGGAAATGCTTCGTCAGCTTCGACGCTGACATTGGAAGACATTGAGAAGGAGCATATCATTAAAGTGCTAGACCAAACCGACTGGAAGATTAGGGGCGAAGATGGCGCGGCGACCAGACTCGGCCTTAATCCAACGACACTTGAAGCGCGAATGAAGAAACTCGGGATAAAAAAGCAGAAAGCTTAAACCTCTCTCATGGCTTATTGAGTTCAATTCATCTATGTGCTTTAATAACGCCTGACTCCCAATAACAAAAATCTTTTCCGGCACCAACGTTCGCATGAAATCCCGGCGCCCTCCAATATGTTGGAGGACAATCTCCAAACGATTGGAGATTTCCATTTAATCCTTTCTTATTTTTTATTGTAACCAACTGGTTTATAATACATTAAATCATTGGCATATGCTTTGGAATGCGCCCTGACAGAATATTTAACGTCATGAGCAATTTTACTTTCACGCCCATAGCATCTGAAGAGTTCAACGACAAGGTTATCCGGCGGAACATTAACGCAGTGCTGAAGATCACAACAAACTGGAGTGGCGCATCGCATATTGTATCGCCACTGATCGATGAATTGGCTCAACAATTCGCCGGTAAGATCGAATTCTATGTTGTTGACTTTGATAACGACCCAAATGTGAGGAGGTATTATGAGGTCAACATTTTCCCCACGCTTCTATTTTTTCGACAGGGTGTTCTGGTGGATCAGCTTAGCGGTGTGTTTCACAAAAGCATTCTCAATGAAAGACTTCAATCAATAATCCGGTAAAAAGAAACTTTAAACACCTTAACACTTATGGAAACCAAGCAATTTTATCTTAAGAATTTCAATCTGGCATCCAATTTCAGCGAAGCACAGATGACCGATTTATGTGCAATTACGTATCAAAAGGAATCACGCAAAGGGCAAGTCGTTTACGCGAAAGGGGGAGAGAAAAAAATTTTCATTCTCATCAGTGGGAAAATAAAGTTGGCAGAGATCAGCGAGCGCGGCGATGAAATGATCAAAGAGTTGATCCACCCTGGCGATTTATTCGGTGATATCACTCCGGTTGAACAGCTGAACTATGAATTTGCGGAAGTGATCTCTGAACGCGCTTCATTCCTTTCCATTGGTTATGATCAATTTCAGCGATTGATGAAAGCTAATCCGTCGCTTGCGGTGAATTATCTGAATATGTTGAGTGAGAAATTCAAGCGTCTTGAAAATCGCTATGTAAACATGGTAACCAAAGATGTGAAAAACCGCCTCCTGTATTACTTCACGGAGTGGGCAAAGACAGAGGGTAAAAGGCTTGGTGATAAGATTATCATCCGCAATCACCTAACCCACAGCGACATCGCGAATCTTATTTCAACGTCAAGACAGACCGTTACCGTAATTCTGAATGAATTGAAAGAAGCCGGACAAATCAAATACAACCGAAAAGAAATTGAATTTTATAATCTCCAAGGTGCTTAGAGAATTATCGAATTCGTAACTTTTAAGACATTCAGTCTTCAAAGAGACACTTAATTTTGAAGAAGAAATTTATTAACAGAATATAAAAACATCACCGCAATGAATGGTAAATTAACAGGACAAGTAGCAATAGTCACCGGCGCAAGTTCAGGTATAGGTGCAGGCGTTGCAAAAGCGCTCGCTGCTGAAGGCGCCACCGTAGTTGTAAATTATGCCAGCAGTCCCGATAAGGCCGTGGCTGTTCTGGACGAAATAAAAGCAAATGGTGGAACGGGTTCTACTATCAAAGCTGACGTCAGCAAAGAGGAAGATGTCGTAGGAATGTTTCAACAAGTGATCAACGACTTTGGGACAGTTGATATTCTGGTGAACAATGCCGGGCTTCAGAAAGATTGTTCGTTTCATGAAATGTCAGTGAAAGACTGGAACCATGTGATCGGTATAAATCTTACCGGTCAGTTTCTCTGCGCCCGTGAAGCCGTGAAGGAATTCTTGCGTCGGGGCATCGTTCCCGCGCGTTCGAAGTCCGCGGGCAAAATTATTTGCATGAGCTCTGTACACGAGGTAATTCCCTGGGCAGGTCATGCCAACTATGCAGCCTCTAAGGGGGGAGTCATGATGCTGATGAAGACCATCGCCCAGGAACTCGCTCCAAAAAGAATTCGTGTGAACAGTATCGGCCCTGGCGCAATACGCACGCCAATCAACCACGCTGCATGGCAAACACCCGAGTCGTATCAGAACTTGCTGAAACTGATCCCCTCTAAAAGGATCGGAGAAGTGGAAGACATCGGCGGCGCGGCGGTTTGGCTAGCCTCCGACGACTCAGAGTACGTGAATGGGATTACGCTCTTTGTTGATGGCGGCATGCTATTGTATCCAGGATTCGAAGACAACGGGTGATGATTACCGATGGGGTTGCCCCGTGACCTTTGGCATATCATCGCATCATAACTAGTAGGGTTAATCATAACGAACTGCATCAGCATACTCAAATAGATTAATACTTCAACATTTCAAACGCTACAACATGTCCGCAGAAAAAGAAAGACTCCTTGAAACAAAGAACGGGACAAAGAATTGGAAGAGATTCGGTCCCTATATTACCGAACGCCAGTGGGGAACTGTTCGTGAAGACTATAGTGAGTATGGGGGTGCATGGGAATATGTATCCCACGACGCTGCACGCAGTAAGGCATTTCGATGGGGTGAAGAAGGAATTGGTGGGATCTGCGATGATGAGCAGTTGATTTGTTTTGCCCTTGGGTTGTGGAATAAAAAAGATCCCATCATAAAGGAGCGATTATTTGGACTAACCGGTAACGAAGGAAATCACGGCGAAGACTGCAAAGAGATTTATTATTACCTCGATAGCACGCCCACCCATTCGTACATGAAGATGCTTTACAAATATCCCCAACAGGAATTTCCTTACGCCTTGCTGGTTAATGAAAACCGACGACGGGGTAAACAGGATCCTGAGTTTGAACTTCTTGATACCGGCATCTTCAATGACAATCGCTACTTTGACGTGTTTATTGAGTACGCAAAAGCTGATGCCGAGGATATTTTGATAAAGATCACTGTGCACAATCGAGGCCCCGAAGAAGCGGCGTTGAATGTGTTGCCACAGCTGTGGTATAGAAATACATGGTCATGGGGATATGATAACTACAAACCCGAGTTGTTCTTTGACGAAAGTGGAGTTATTGAAATCAATCATCGCGAACTGAAAGGATACCTTTTCTATGAGGGAAACGCACGTCCGCTGTTTTGCGAGAATGAAACAAACACGTCGCGCTTGTATAATTTTCCCATGCAAGGAACCGCCAAGGATGGTGTGAACGATTTTATAGTTCACGGTAATGAGCATGCTGTAAATAAAAAAGCGTCAGGGACGAAATGCGCTCTTAATTATGATTTGATGATCCCCTCAGGGAGGTCTGAAGAATTTCGCTTCCGCATCTCAAAACATTTCTTCACTGCGCCCTTTGAACATTTTGAAAAAGAGTTCAGTGTTCGGAAAAAGGAGGCGGATAAATTTTATGCAGATATCCAGTATGATATTCACGACGAGGAAAAGCAAATGATCCAGCGTCAGGCTTTTGCCGGAATGCTGTGGAGCAAACAATTCTTTTACCTGGATATGATTCAGTGGTTGAATGGTGATCCGGCGCAGCCCGCTCCGCCGGTTGAAAGGAAGAGCGGCAGGAATCATGAGTGGTTACACCTCAATAACATGGACATCATTTCCATGCCTGACAAATGGGAATATCCGTGGTATGCCGCGTGGGATCTTGCCTTTCACACATTGCCTTTGGCGATTGTCGACCCTGAATTTGCAAAACAGCAATTGTTACTTTTCACGAAAGAGTGGTACATGCATCCCAACGGGCAACTGCCAGCATATGAATGGGCTTTTAGCGATGTCAATCCTCCTGTTCATGCCTGGGCTTCGTGGCGGGTGTATAAAATTGATAAGAAAAATTCCGGTGTCGGCGATGTGAAATTCCTTGAGGAAGTTTTTCACAAACTGTTGTTGAACTTCACCTGGTGGGTAAATAAGAAGGATGCTAATGACAACAATATTTTCCAGGGTGGTTTTCTGGGAATGGACAATATTGGTGTCTTTGATCGCAGCGCCCAACTTCCCACCGGCGGATACCTGGAACAATCCGATGGAACGAGTTGGATGGCCATGTTTACCTTGAACATGCTGCGCATTTCAGTGGAGTTGTCAACGTTCAATCCGGTTTACCAGAGCCTGGCCACAAAATTCTTTGAACATTTTCTGTACATCGCGGGTGCGATGGCAAATATCGGCAACAAGGGGATCAACCTTTGGGATGATGAAGACGAATTTTTTTACGACGTACTGCATACACCGGATGATCACCGCGTGCAAATGAAAGTGCGCTCCATGGTCGGTCTTATTCCACTGTTTGCAGTCGAGGTGTTAGACCAGGAACTATTTGAGGCCTTGCCCCAGTTTGAAGAACGTCTTAAATGGTTCCTCGAAAATCGTCCTGACCTTGCAAGCCTTGTTTCGCGTTGGACGGAACCTGGTAAAGGAGAGCGACATCTTTTGTCCCTGCTGAGAGGCCACCGCATGAAACGCCTTTTGCATCGCATGCTGGATGAAACTGAGTTCCTCTCCGAATATGGAATTCGTGCGTTATCCAAACATCATGAATCCAATCCGTACAGGTTTCATGTCAACGGAAGTGAATTTAGCGTTCGGTACACACCGGGTGAGAGTGATACGTCACTGTTCGGAGGGAATTCAAACTGGCGCGGACCGATCTGGTTTCCCGTAAACTATTTGTTGATCGAATCGCTGCAAAAGTTTCATCATTACTATGGTGATGATTTCAAGGTGGAACACCCGACTGGCTCTGGGCAAATGAAGACTATTCGTGAGGTTGCAAATGATCTTGGCGAACGCCTCGTCAATATATTTCGCAAGGACAGCCACGGAAGACGACCGGTATTTGGTCATTACGAAAAACTCCAGTCGGATCCGCACTTTAATCAACACATTTTGTTTCATGAATACTTCCATGGCGATAATGGAAGAGGTATTGGTGCGAGCCACCAAACCGGATGGACGGGTCTGATCGCAAAACTCATCCAACCTTACGGAGACGATGAGCGGTTGGATAAAAAGAAGAAAAAGACTGCCGGGGTTGAAATGAAGGAAGAGAAGGTCGTAAATTAGCTGACGGATGTGAGGTAAAAATTTTGTGGAATGACAACAGTATCAAATGAAAAATTGCAACGCTATGAAGTTGCGCGATCCCTGGAGTGGCTTGAGACCAACGGCCTGGGGGGCTGGGCGAGTTCAACCGTTGCCGGCGCGCATACGCGGAGATATCATGGATTGCTGGTTGCCTCCCTCCATCCACCCGTGGAGAGAAAAGTTATGGTTTCAAGATTGCAGGAGACGATCATCACAAAACCTGCCAATCTGGAAGAGGCCGATCGATTTGAACTTAGCACAAATCAGTTTCCGGGTACACTTCATCCCCAGGGCTTTAAATATCTTGATCGTTTTGAACATGATATGTTTCCGGTCTTTTACTTCAAAGCAGGGAATATTGAATTAAAGAAGACGATTGTCGCCATTCGTGGCGAAAATACCACGTTGGTTTTATATGAAGTAGTCAGCGCACCGAAGACCTTTACGTTGGAGTTATTACCTTTATATTCGGGACGTGATTTCCATAGTCTTTCACACGCAAATGATGCAATCAATCGGCAGTATGTTTTTAGCGACCATACGCTGCGGGTAAAGAATTATGTAGACCTGCCTGAAATATTTATTCACGTTCCTGCTTCTTCTTTTACTGAAGAACAGAACTGGCATTATAATTTTGAATACCCGGAGGAACAAGACCGCGGGTTGGACTTCAGGGAAGATTTGTTTTCGCATGGAAAATTTTCGGTCGAACTAAAGAAAGGGAGTAAGTTGGGAATCATTCTTTCGACTGAGGACACTTCGGGACGAGACGCAATCAGATTGTTCAATAAGGAACGCAAGCGAAGGGAGGCACTGGTGATGGATGCAGGTAATGATCAAATGAGACGCCTCATTCTGGCAGCGGACCAATTTGTTGTGAAGCGTGGAAGCGGGTTGGAAACAATCATTGCCGGTTACCATTGGTTTTCTGACTGGGGCCGCGACACAATGATCTCCCTGCCCGGCATTTGTCTCGCCACCGGCCGCTTTGACGACGCGAAAAAAATTCTTAAGGCATTTGCCGAAAGTGTCAGCGATGGAATGTTGCCCAATCGTTTTCCCGATCATGATGAAGCGCCGGAATATAACACAATCGACGCTACCCTTTGGTTCTTCTATGCCATTTACCAGTATTACCAGTTCACCGGTGACAAGCGCTTTGTAAAATCAGTGCTGCCGGTGTTGAAAGATATTATCGAATGGCATTACAAGGGGACCCGGTACCATATCCATGTTGACGACGATGGATTGCTTTACGGAGGAAGAGAGGATGTGCAGTTGACGTGGATGGATGCGAAGGTCGGAGGATGGGTCGTGACACCCAGGAAGGGTAAACCTGTTGAGATCAATGCCCTTTGGTATAATGCGCTCCGCATTTTGGAAGGTTTTTCCAACGAAATAGGTAAACCAGCAGATGCGGATCTTTATGCGGCCCGGGCTGAAAAAGCACTGCAAAGTTTTAATCAACTTTTTTGGAATGAGAAGGGACAATACTTGTATGATTATGTCGATGGGGAATATAAGAATGACGATATCCGTCCCAACCAGATCTATGCCATAAGCCTGCCCTTCCCACTGCTTGAAAAATCAAAGTCCGAAAAAGTTTTTAATGTTGTCGAGAATAATCTTCTCACGCCAAGAGGTCTGAGAAGTCTCAGTCCCTCACATAAAGATTATAAACCACTTTATGGGGGAGATGTTTGGTCGAGGGATGGATCGTATCACCAGGGGACCGTATGGAGCTACCTGCTTGGACCTTTTATTGATGCCATGATACGAGTAAAAGGGGAAAGCAGCCTTTCAAGTGCCAAAGGATTGCTGAATATCTTTCTTACCCATCTTGATGAAGCTTGCGTCGGAAGTATTTCGGAGATCTTCGATGCTGACGCTCCTCACACTCCGCGAGGCTGCATTGCCCAGGCTTGGGGTGTGGGAGAGATTTTACGAGTAGCGGCTACTTATGATCTCCTAGGTTCTAAAAAAAAGTTAGTTGAGAAACCATCGGCCGTGCATTTATAAACCATCAGCTACTTTGTTCAATTGAAATTAATCAGACAAACATGAAGTTGGAAGTGCCGTAATGTTGAGTATCAGTTTTTGATGCTCTATGATTACGACATTGCGAAATAATTGGAAAGTCTATTTTATGGAAGGGATTTGCCTGGGCTTGTTCATGGTCTCCGCTTCCCTGTTTGCAACGTTACTTGAATTTCCGGATTCACAAATTCATCACCTCATTCCAAATGGCTTCCTCAGACTTTGTCTCATGGGACTTGCCATGGGAATAACCTGTGTGCTTATCATTTACTCACCAATGGGTAAACTTTCGGGAGCACACATGAACCCTGCCATTACACTTACTTTCTTCGGGCTTGGAAAAGTTAGGAAATGGGACGCCGTTTACTATGTGTTGTTTCAATTCATGGGCGGGACGCTGGCGGTTTACATCATGGACTGGGTGTTGGGGGGTCCGTTTGAAATGGAACCCATCAGCTATGTTGTCACTGTACCGGGGAAGCCCGGAGTTGTTGTCGCTTTTTGGACAGAGACATTTATTGCCTTCCTGATGATATTGATGGTTTTGTTCACCACCAATCACGCAAAACTTTCGCGCTACACTGGCTACATGGCCGGTTTCTTTGTTATGATGTATGTTATTATAACGGCGCCCATATCTGGCTTTAGCATGAACCCGGCCAGAACCCTAGCCTCAGCTATTCCGGCAAATACCTATACCGCTTTGTGGATTTATTTGACAGCTCCTTTTCTCGGGATGTTTTCGGGAGCTTTTCTTTATAGGTTATTAAGTGCCAAAGTAGTTTGCGCAAAATATTTTCATAGCCGCAGCTTCTCCTGCATTTTTAATTGCGACTATAAAAAGAATGGCTAATCTTCTCTGCTTTTTTATTGCTGAAAACTTTTAGCAGTTTCTTCCTTTCCCTGTCACTTTCCATTCAATTCAACTTCGTCGCGCAGGTAAACTTTGCGTATGCAAGAACAGAAGTAATGTGACTATTTAAAATCTAAAAAGAGATATCATATGAGATACGACATTATCATTATCGGATCTGGAGCAGGAGGAGGAACAATAGCCTGGAAGCTGGCTCCATCGGGGAAAAAGATCCTGATCCTTGAAAGAGGAGATTACATTCCAAAAGAACGCGAGAATTGGGACCCATACCAGGTATTTACGGCGGGGCGCTATCGCACTTCGGAACAATGGTTTGATAAGGATGACAAACCGTTCAGTCCCTTTACACATTACTGCGTAGGTGGAAATACAAAAATGTATGGCGCTGCAATGTTCAGGTTGCGTGAAAGTGATTTCAGGGAAGTAAGGCACTATGGAGGTATTTCTCCGGCTTGGCCCATACGTTATGAGGAGTTGGATCCATATTACACAATAGCGGAGAGACTTTATAGTGTTCACGGACAACGGGGCGTTGATCCCACGGAGCCGTCAACAGCGTCTGCCTATCCCAACCCTCCCTTAATGCATGAGGCAAGTATGCAGGAATTGTACGACAGTATAAAATCATTGGGATATAAACCATTTCCACTGCCAATCGGTGTCAGGCTGGGTGAAAACGGCAAGACCGGATCGTCACCTGTAAAGTTGAGTAACTTCGACGGTTTCCCTGATCCCACCGAGGCAAAAGCCGATGCGCAGGTTGTTGCGTTGCACGAAGCTTTGAAACATCCCAACGTGACGCTTGTCACACGCTGCCACGTTGATAAACTTATCACGGACAGGTCCGGACGATCGGTTTCGCTGGTCGAAGTGACACGGGATGGAGAACGGATTCAATTTGAAAGTGATATCGTAATCATGGCTGCCGGCGCCGTCAATTCTGCCGCAATCATGTTGCGTTCCGCCAATCATCGCCATCCAAATGGTTTGGCCAATAGTTCTGACCAGGTGGGAAGAAACTATATGCTGCACCAGAATGGTTGTGTCATCGCGATTTCCCGCAAACCGAATTCAGCGCAGTTCCAGAAGTCATTTGCCATTGCAGATTTTTATAATGGAGCTGAAGATTCAATTTTTCCATTGGGGACTATTCAGCTTATGGGTAAAAATGATCCTGACACATTACTCGATTTGGCCAAAGACCATTTTCCCGGAAAATCATTTGAAGAATTATCTCAGCACTCCATCGATTTTTGGATTACGGCTGAGGACCTTCCGGATGCGGATAACCGCGTGACGCTTCGATCAGATGGTTCAATCAGGACCGAATATGTGGTGAATAATCGCGAAGCGTATAATGGCATAAAGCGTAAGCTTTCTAAAATGTTATATGAATTAGGAACAATCGATCCACTCTTAAAAGATCACGTGAAAGTGGGGTATGATCTGGGGGTAAGCGGCGTGTCGCACCAGATGGGAACCATGAGATTTGGCAAGGATAAAAAAAGTTCTGTGCTGGACGTTAATTGCAAAGCACATGACCTGGACAATCTCTATGTCGTGGATGCGAGTTTCTTTGTTTCTTCAGGTGCATTCAATCCGTCTCTTACGATCATGGCTAACGCACTACGAGTAGGTGATCACTTACTGCAAAGGATGTGACATGCGATCGTTACTCTTGATTTTTCTCCTCTTGATTGTTCAGCAAGGATTTTCCCAGCGGTGGGTTGTCGGGAGTGGTGTTACCTATTGCAGTTATGTTGACAGCCCAGGAATTAATTTGAATGTAACCTACCGGCTTGCTGGCAACCTCTACGTTGGTCCGGATTTCTCAGCACTGTTGACAAGAGAAGTAAACGAAGCAGGAAAGGTGATCAGGCGGAAGGAAGTGGAATACAATCTGAATCTTCATCAGTTATTTGAAGTAAATGAACGCGTCGGACTTTATCCGCTCGTGGGTATGAATGTTTCGAAGGTTACAAATCATCCGGATCGGGAAGAGCCGCAGCACCGTTGGGTTACCGGACTTAATGCAGGTGGAGGGCTGGAGTTGAAGCTGTCATGGATTCGATTGTTCGTAGAATCGAAATATGTCTTTCATTTTAGCAAGGCAGACTTGACTGCAGGGTTTCTATTTGACTTATGACTATGGAACAGATCGAGTATACCGTCAAGGTGATAACCCTTTCCCTTGGAAGTTTGGTGGAGGGAATTGCTGCTTTGATCATAGCTCATGCCATATCAAAATCGGCATTCCTTTATCTGAAAAGTTCATTTCAGGGAAATGGCCTTGATTATCTCGTTATACGATTGAACCTCGGGAAAAAACTTGCCCTTGCACTTGAATTCCTTTTGGCCGCGGACATCTTAAGAACAGCTGTGGCACCGACGTGGGATGAGATTGGCAAGCTATCGGCGATTGCCGTGCTTCGGACAATGCTGAATTATTTTCTTGAGCGCGAGTTGGAAATACAACATGACCTCAGGGCCGAATCCAATAATAACACCCGGGATAAACTTTAAAATAAGCACACTGATGAAAAAGAAACTATTGATGGTAATCTTTTTGATGGCGGCGAAAATCACTTTCGCGCAAAAGGTTGATCGGGTGGATGCAATCGGTATTACCGTAAGCGATATGGAAAGCGCTCTGGCGTTTTATACTAAAGTTCTTCCCTTTACAATCATTGATCAAACTGAAGTGAGTGGAGAATCCTATGAACATCTGAAAGGCTTGTTTGGCATTCGATATAAAAAAGTCAGGCTGAGATTGGGCGAGGAAGAAATCGAACTGACCGATTACCTGACATCAGGGGGACGAGCCATCCCAGAAGATTCAAAAAGTAATGATCTATGGTTTCAGCATATCGCCATTGTTGTAAGCGATATGGATTCAGCATATGCACGCCTGCGAAAGCATAATATACTTCATGTATCAACAGCGCCACAAACTTTGCCAAAAACAATTCCCGCAGCAGCGGGAGTGAAGGCGTTTTACTTCCGCGATCCGGATGGACATAACCTTGAGCTCATTTATTTTCCTGAAGGTAAAGGGGATCCAAGATGGCATACAAAAACCAACCAGGTCTTCCTGGGTATCGATCACACGGCTATCGGCATTAATGCGACACGACAAAGTTTACAATTTTATGATGAGCTGCTGGGATTGACGCGTGCAGGTGACAGCTTCAACTTTGGCGTTGAACAGGAACATCTCAATAATGTATTCGGTGCAAGCTTACATATCACCGGCAACAAAGGGATCAGCGGACCAGGAGTTGAATTCCTGGAATATCTGACGCCAAAAACGGGACGACCATATCCGGAAGATTCACGCGCGGATGACCTCGTTCACTGGGAGACCGTATTTGTAACACATGAGTTGGATCAGCTCTTTGCAAAATTGAAATCAACTGATGTGAAATTCATATCACCCGCAATTGTCTCCATTGGAGATGAGAAATATTTGTACGATCGCGGTTTCTATATTCGTGACCCTGATGGGCATGTCGTTGGAATTTTTGAACGGCGATAGAATACTAGAGAAACGGATCATGTTAAAAAAATATCCAAGCAATAAACGATTCCCTGCAATTTCCATGACAAACATAGTTCCAGCCTTACCGTTACTTTGAATCAAAAACAATTTCTTATGCGCTTTACTTACCTCAATAAATTCAATGTATTGACCCTGGTACTTTCAATGCTGGGGGTTGCCAGACTCAATGCAC
>DASUGQ010000287.1:0-7962 GCA_036273935.1 Cyclobacteriaceae bacterium
AATCGATATCCTCAAGGGAAAAAACCCGAAGATATATCCGGATTTTCCAACCGGCGGCATCGCGGACTTTGAAGAATACAACCAGGGTAAAAGGGGCGGAAAGATCAAAGTACGGGCGCGCATCGACATTGTTGACAAAAAAACTCTGGTGATCAGGGAAATTCCATTCTCCACGACAACGACTTCATTAATTGAATCCATTGTAAAGGCCAGCGAGAAAGGAAAGATAAAAGTGAAACAGGTGATCGACAATACCGCCAGGGACGTTGAAATTATGATCCACCTTCAACCGGGACAGTTGCCCGAGATCGCCATCGATGCCTTGTACGCGTTTACTGACTGTGAGATATCCATTTCACCGAATGCCTGTGTCATTGTGAAGGATAAACCGCAGTTCATGACGGTGAATGATATCCTGAAATATAACACCAGCCAGACCCTTGAACTCCTGAAACAGGAACTCCAGATCAGGAAGGCAGAACTGATGGAGAAAATTCTCTTCTCCTCGTTGGAAAAGATCTTCATTGAAAATCGCATCTACCGAAACATCGAGGAGTGTGAATCATGGGAAGAAGTCATCCAGACAATCGACAAAGGTTTAAAACCTCACAAAAAGAAATTTTACCGGGAGATCACCACGGATGATATTGTGAAATTGACGGAAATAAAAATCAAACGAATTTCCCGGTTTGACTCCTTCAAGGCCGATGAATTGTTAAAAGATCTCGAAAAAGAGCTGAAGGAAACCCAGCATCACCTGCGTAACCTCGTTGACTATGCGATATCCTACTACAGCAAATTGTTGGAGAAGTATGGCAAGGGTCGCGAGCGAAAGACAGAGATCAAGACCTTCCAGTCGGTGACGGCGGTCGAAGTAATCGCCAACAATCAAAAACTTTATGTTAACCGCACCGATGGATTTATCGGGTGGGGCCTGAAGAAAGATGAATACATCTGCGATTGCTCCGAACTCGATGATGTGATGGTCATTCGCAAGGATGGCAAAGCCAGGGTATCGCGAATCCAGGAGAAAGTGTTCATGGGCAAGGATATACTTTACGCCGGCGTCTGGAAGAAAGGCGACGACAGGATGATTTACAATGTGATTTACACCGATGCAAAAACAGGAAAAGGTTTTGCAAAGCGTTTTGCAATGCCAGGTATTACGCGTGACAAGGAGTACGATCTGACCCAGGGAAATCCGAATTCAAAAGTCCATTATGTGAGCGGCAATCCAAACGGAGAAGCCGAGATCGTTGAAGTGAAATTGTCACAATCCAGCACAGCCCGTAAGAAAGTATTCGAATACGATTTTTCTGAACTCGAAATAAAGGGAAGAGGGTCCCGGGGAAATACCATCACCAAATATCCGATTCGCAAAGTTGACTTCCTCAAGGGTGGCACGTCAACACTCAGCAAGCTTGACTTGTGGTATGATGACGCTGCAGGAAGATTGAATAAAGACAAACGAGGTAAATACGTGGGGAAATTCGACGCCGATGACCAGGTCATTGCATTCATGCGAAATGGGTCGTACAAGATTACCAATTATGATCTGACCAATCGTTATGAGCCGGAGAAGACGTTGTGGGTGGAGAAGTTTCATCCCAATCGCGTCGTGTCTGCTATTTATGTTGACGGAGAATCAAAGCAGCACATGGTGAAGCGGTTCATGATCGAGACGAGTACGCCGGACAAAGAATTCAATTTCATCACAGAGGCTATTGGGTCACGTCTTGTTTTGGTGACGACAAGTGAAACGCCGGAAGTGGAAATGGAAATTTCAAAGGGCAAAGGCAAGGACCGGAAAACGGAGTTGATTAATCTCGAAGAATTAATAGATGTGAAGGGTTGGAAAGCATTGGGTAACCGATTGACACAAGACAAAGTGCTCAACGTCCGGCTTACTGAGGAGCCGGAGGAATACACACCGGACGAAGTGGAGGCTGAGGAAGAAGCGTCTGAAACCGAGGGCAGCAAGGCCTCAAGTTCTCAGGGGCTAAAAAAAAAAGAGGAGCCGGAGCAACAACTCAGTCCGGGAGAGCAAGCAAGCCTCTTCGGCGAGGCGCCAAAAAGCCACGCGCAAAACCACCAGCAAAAAAGTCGGCCAAAACCAAAAGTCAGCGTCAGGCAGCAAAACCTCTTCGACGATCAAAGGGAAAAGGAAAAAAGTGAAAACATAGCGCCGAAACCACAACATGGTGCGGATAATGAGGGTGAGAATGTTGGCAAGGCATTTGAAGTAGGAGATACGATTGAGTTTAAACTCTAGGCATTGGCATTAATTTGAGCATATTATTTTCCACTAACCAAAAAGTAATGAAATCAACCAGTTTCTTGTTTGTGTTGGCGTTATTCTCAACTACTGCTCTTGCCCAAAAAGACGAACTCCTGGTGCATGGTAAAATACTGGACGCATCAACGGGAAAAGGAATTAAGTCAAGCATAAGGTACAGCAGCATACCCACAGAAAGTCTCTTCGGAAGATTTAATGACAGTACTTTTTCTTTTTCAATATTTGGTTCCGCCAAATATCAGATCACGGCGCAATCAGAGGGGTACAATGCCAAGACGGTTATTGTCGACCCGAGAGATCCTTCCTCTCTTCATCGCGATATTGTCCTCACGCCAAAAGGACAGACCGTTATTCTGAACAGCCTGATCTTTGCCCAGGGCAAGGCAACCATCAATCCGAAATCATACCCCGAGCTCGATGAGGTAGCACAGATGATGAAGGAAAATCAAAAAATTGTCATTCAGCTTGAGGGACATACGGACAATGTGGGAAGTGCAAACGCCAACATGAAACTATCCGAGGAAAGAGTGGAGTCTGTAAAAAAATATCTGGTCGCCCAGGGCATTGCAAAGAACCGGGTTAAGACAAAAGCCTTTGGCGGCACACAACCCCTTCGAAACGAAATGACCCCCGAAGCGCGCGCGAAAAACAGGAGAGTTGAGATGAGGATACTGGAAGACTAGAAATTCCATCAGGATTTATTTCTGCATAAATGCTATAAGGCTAAAATGAATTAAATTCGGTCGCGTGAACTGAGCTTCATTTAAGCCGCAGAAATGAAAAAACGTTTCATACACAAAAGAACAGGTCCTCCCATTGCATTTATATTCTTCATTTTGTTTTCATGCGCTGAAAAAGAACCGGTTCCCCCGGGTTTCCGGATTGAGCCGGGATTTGAATTAACCCTGGTTGCCAGCGAACCCCTCATCATAGATCCGATTGATCTTGAATTTACGGAAAGGGGCGACGCCATGGTTCTTGAAATGCCCGGTTATCCATTCAGTGATCAACAAGGCAGAATTGTCATGTTAAAAGACAATGATCAGGACGGTGTTTACGACGAACGCATCCTGTTTGCTGAGAACTTATTGCAAGCGACTTCAATTTTACCGTTCAGGGAAGGGTTGCTGGTTGCTGCCCCGCCCTTCTTGTTGTATCTGAAAGACGAGGATGGAAATAACCATGCCGACGCTGCCGACACCCTCATGGCCGGCTTCTCGACAGGTAACCTGCAACACAATTACAACGGCCTCACGTACGGGGTAGACAACTGGATCTATGCAGCCAACGGTGGCAATTCTGGCGATCCTTATTGGTGGAATGATACAACAACGGTCATGAGCCTGCACGGACAGGATTTACGGTTTGACGCTGATCGCCGCGTAATGCAGCGGGTTGGAAAGTCTTCCGGCGGTTTTGGTTTGGCGATGGATGATTGGGGGCACTTTTTTGAAACCCATAATCTTCGTCATGTGTCTCACCTTGTTTTTCAGGATCGGTATATCGATGGCACGAGGCTAATGCGTGATCATACACTTTCCAATATTTCTGATCATGAAGAAAATGGACTGGCCCGTATTTACCCGATCGGCGAGCAGGAGTCACGGGTAAATCACCCGGAACAATCAGGATATTTCTCAGGATCTTGTGGAATCACCTACTATGGCGGACGTTCATTTGGCCCTGAATATGAACAGACCGTGTGGGTGGCTGATGTGGTTTTAAACCTTATTCATGTAGATAAAATCAAAGACAACGGCGCATCGCTTACAGCATCGCGGGTAATGGAGCAGCGGGATTTTCTGGCCAGCACTGACCGTTCATTCCGCCCTGTCAATCTTGCTACCGGTCCCGACGGTTCACTTTATGTTGTCGATATGTATCGAAAGGTGATTGAACATCCCGAATGGATTCCCGACGAGATCGAAAAAACACTTGATCTCAATGCAGGCAAAGATAAAGGAAGGATTTACAGAATCAGTAAGATAAACTCCGGTCTTCATTCTCCGGACCTTACTTTATTCAAGACCGTCGAAGGAAATCTGGAAGCTTTGAACAGTCCGAACCAGTGGGTAAGAATGACGGCGCAGCGATTGCTTGTCGACGGCGAGATGAATGATATTCAGGTACAGAACTTGAAAAAATTTCTGCAAAACACTTCACCATTTACCCGATTGCATGCTTTGTGGATTTTAAATGCCAAAGAAAAACTTGAAGGAACGGAGTTGATTACGGCGTTGGATGATTCATCTCCGGGCGTCAGGGAAAACGCGTTGATCGTTGCAGAGAAATACCTGAGCGCGAATGAAAACCTGATCGACAAATGTCTTGCCCTCTGTTCGGATCCTGATCAGCGTGTGAGAATGCAGGTGGCTTTGACCCTTAGTACGCTAGGCAGGAACGACTTCGAACGAGTCAGCGATAAAATATTGGGGGGGCTTGCGCAATCCGCAGCGAAGTCCATGGATGAATGGAATACTTATGCAATAACATTGGCGTCCAGGTATGCGCCGGAAGAGCTGTTCAACAGATTGTCACGGTTAAAGGAGGTTCATAACCATGTCCTGCTTCTTTCATCTTTGGCGATGGTTTGTGGCGGTGATCAACGAGGGATGACAACCGTCCTTCAAACGCTGAGTCACATTAATCTTAACGAGGGTGGAAAAAGTGAGATTGTTAACTCGCTTGCAAAAGGGGTTACGTCAAATTTATCCGTTCGTTCACTGGTCCCTTTTATTCAAAACCTTGAGGCGACGGGTGGACTTACGCTCGTCTCCTCGCTGGCCAACTTGAGAAAAAAAATCGGGTTGCCTGCATCGCCACAATTTTTGAATTACAGCAAAGACGCCCTCCAAAAGGTACTCGATCACTCGCAGCCTGACAGTATACGGGAAGAACAATTGCCCCTTTTGGAATTCTTGCCCTACGAGGCAAAAGCGGATGTTTTATTTCAATGCCTGAAAAATACTGAGCCGTTAAAAATTCAAAAGGAAGCCATCCACCAGTTGTCAACCTTTGACGATCCCAGGATTGGCCGAAGGCTGGTAGAGAACTGGAAAGAATTTGGCCCGCAAACCAGGAGACTGGCTGGCGACGTATTACTCTTCAAGAAAGTTCACCACGATGCCCTGCTCACGGGACTGGAAAAAGGAGTCATCAATATTGGCGAGATGAATTTCGACCTCGAACGTCGGCGGACACTACTTTGGTGGTCAGACAACGATGACACGAAGCGAAGGGCGGAAGCCTTGTTCTCCGACGCTGGGGTGCTCACCCGTCAGGAAGCATTTGATAAAATGAAAGACGCCCTTACGTTAAAGGGGTCGCCGGATCGTGGCGTTAAAATCTTTCAAACAGTATGTATTAATTGTCACGTTTACGGATCACATGGCGAAAATGTGGGGCCGGTATTGACAGAGATCGGCAGAAAGAGCCAGGAATTGCTCATGCACGATATTCT
Source organism: Cyclobacteriaceae bacterium (assembly GCA_036273935.1). GTDB lineage: Bacteria > Bacteroidota > Bacteroidia > Cytophagales > Cyclobacteriaceae > ZC4RG29. Next base: position 5,757 of record DASUGQ010000287.1, read on the forward strand.
TGATCCCAACGCGGCAGTCGATACGCGCTACATTAACCACCGGCTGGAAACGAAGTCGGGCGAAGTGCATATGGGTATCGTGGATGTGGAAACCGATCAGTTTATCACCATTAAGAAAATGGGCGGCGCCAGTGTGACCGTAGATAAGAAGGACATTAAGAACTTCGAATCATTGGGCACCTCTTTGATGATGGAGGGATTGGAAACCAACATGACACCTCAAGACATGGCTGACTTGCTGGCCTTTCTGCAGACGGGAAAAAGTGAATAGATGTCGCAGAAAAAAATACTTTCTCAAATTTCGATTGATTAACTTCGGAGAGCTAACTCATCTTTTATGGTCGTTGATTGTGCTGAGTACTTCGAAGGCTGCCGTGTAGCCAAGGTCAAACTGGAACACATTAGCGAGGTACTTAAAAAACCCAACCGGTTCATATGGGTCGGGCTGCAGGAACCCGATGAAGAGATGCTGAAGGGGATTCAAAAAGAATTTGGTCTTCACGACCTCGCCATTGAAGACGCCCTGCGCGCCCATCAACGACCCAAGATCGAGACCTATGGCGATTCACTATTCATCGTTTTACGCACCATTCAGATGAAAGACAAACGTATTGATCTTGGCGAGACTCACTTTTTTCTCGGAACCAATTTTATCGTGAGCGTGCGGCATGGATCGTCAATTGGTTACGTGGATGTTCGGGCGCGATGCGAGAGCGCGCCGCATTTGCTTAGGAAAGGTCCTGGATTTGCACTTTATGCAGTCATGGATTCGATCGTGGATCAATACTTTCCCGTAGTCGACGTGCTGGAAGATGATCTCACTGCGATCGAAGAAAAAATCTTTCACGAGAAATTCAGACGTGATACGACGGCCAAGATCTATAAACTCAAACGTCAGTTTCTGGAGGTGAAGAGGTCCGTATCGCCCCTTGTTGATATTTGCAACAAGCTGATGCGCTTTGATCTGAAGTTGATCGATGACGAAACACGGCCATACTTCAGGGACGTGTACGATCATACGATTCGCATCAATGAAATTGTTGACAATTCCAGGGAACTTCTTTCAGCAGCCCTTGAAGCAAACCTGTCTATGATCTCCATCTCACAAAGTGAAGTATCAAAACGATTTGCCGGCTGGGCGGCGTTGATTGGAATTCCAACCATGGTCGCCGGAATTTATGGAATGAATTTTCGGTTCATGCCCGAGCTGAACTGGCGATGGGGATATCCACTGGTCATTTCGTCGACACTCGCCGTATGCGTGGTGCTTTATTACCGGTTTAAGAAAGCGGGATGGATTTGAGATCCAAAAATAAGGACGGGAACCAACAGGCGCGATGATACCGTCAGACATTCGGCAAAAAGATGTAGATTAACATGCCAATGGTAATTTCTTACAAATGACTCCACACCACATTCCAACGGAAAGTGCCAGACACCAGCGATGGGTGAAAATCTCTCATTGGATCATAACCGTGAGTTTTCTCCTGTTGGGTTTTACAGGATTTGTCATCTTAATGGCCCATCCACGACTCTATTGGGGGGAGGTTGGAAACGATCTGACTCCTGCTTTGTTTGAATTACCGATTAGCCGGAACTATCAGCACGGGGGTTGGGAGGATCGTACAGCGTTTTTTAATGAGAGAGATTCCCCGATCAGTGCAAATCGCACCTATGATATTTTCAATAAGAATGGCTGGGGACGGAGTCTCCATTTTCTTTCGGCATGGGTCTTCGTAGTGACGGGGTTGATTTACCTCCTGGCGGGAATTTTTACAGGCCATTTCAGGAATCGTATATGGCCAAAGCGAAACGAGCTTACGGTACGTCTATTCTGGCGTGAGTTGATCAACCACCTGCGCATGCAAATTCCTTTCGGCGTCAATGCCCGTTATAATTTACTACAGAAATACGCCTATATGGTGGTGATATTTGTTTTGCTCCCGCTTATCGTGTTGACTGGTATGACAATGTCACCCGCGATTGCGGCCGCTTATCCATTCCTCCTTAAGGTATTTGGAGGAAGTCAATCCGCGCGCACGATCCACTTTTTTTCATCTGTTGTCGTTGAGCTCTTTTTGATTGTGCACGTAGTAATGGTGATCAAGTCGGGATTCAGACAACAGATGCAGGCTATGACTTTCGGAAAATGATATGAAAAAGAATCAGATTATCACGCGACGCAAAGCAATTCTCACGGGACTTG
>DASUGQ010000288.1:0-51484 GCA_036273935.1 Cyclobacteriaceae bacterium
CTTCAACAGAATAATCCAAAATAGTGCTGACGCCGTAGTTCCCCAAATGAAAAATCGTACTCTCGGCAGATTCAATGCTTTCACCTCCGCAAAAATGTTGAAAAATCGTGTTGCGAATTAACCCGGTTATTGGCAGACCAAGACCTAATGCAACTTTGACCAATCCTTTGGATACGGCGGCAATCCAGGGATGATTTACTACGGAGAAAATAAAGTGAGCCTTCTTTAACTCCCAGTCAGATTTATATGAAAATGCAACACTAGTATCATCAAAAGATATTTCTGAAACGGTTCCTTTTGCCCCCATAGCCAGTACCTTAATTAGTGGGGTAAATATAGATAATGTACCTATATTCGACCCTTGATTTGCATTTATTGTAGAACGTAAGCCGGTCTGTCAATATGTGATTACGCAGCAAAAATCTTTTTCCTAATCTGTTTTATAAGGCTAAAAAATGCTTCCGGAAAATATTCTTTTCAGCTCTGATCCATCAGCAGATCTAAATCATTTCATTTCATCGCGCCAGTATTCCATGATCACTGTTCTCGTGGATGAGAATACCAGAAAAAACTGCTTGCCGGTAATTGAAAAGCAACTTCCGGATCACGAATTAATTATTATTCCAAGTGGGGAAGAATACAAAAACATATCGACCTGTATTTCCATTTGGCAAAAAATGACCGACCTCACAATGGATCGTCATTCGCTAATGATAATTCTTGGAGGAGGAGTATTGGGCGACATGGGAGGTTTTTGTGCATCAACTTATAAGAGAGGAATTGACTTTATTTTGGTACCGACTACGCTTTTGGCACAGGTGGACGCCAGCATCGGAGGAAAATTGGGTATTGACTTCAGCAGTTACAAAAATCATATTGGAGTCTTTCAACTACCCGCCCTTACATTACTATTTAGTGGGTTCTTAAAGACCCTGCCGGCGCGGGAACTTAGATCAGGCTTTGCAGAAGTAATCAAACACGTACTCATATCGGATTCAGAAATGTGGGCGAGGCTCTCGGCAAAAAGAATCAGCGAACAAGAATGGGAACCTCTCGTGCTCCACTCTGTGCAATTCAAGGCACAGGTAACGACGACAGACCCAAAAGAAAAAGGACTCCGGAAAATCCTTAATGCAGGTCATACCATTGGACACGCCCTTGAAAGTCATTTCATTGCTTTGGACCACGCGATATCGCATGGGGAAGCTATTGCAGTAGGCCTGATTGCCGAAAGTTTTATTGCGTCTAAGAAAGGTCTTTTAAGGGAAGATGAGTTGAATTCTATCAAGCACTACATTCGGTCTGTTTTTGACAAAGTTGAATTGTCGGAAGAAAAAATCGAGCAAATCAGCAGACTTGCTATTCAAGACAAGAAAAACAGAGGCAATAAAATTTTATGCGTGCTCCTGGAAGGTATTGGTCGAGCACGCTGGGATGTTGAGATCAGTGTTGATGAGATAAAAGAATCACTTTTGTTTTACCGTGATCAGACATAGTGAATCTCAGTGTCATCGGCAGTACTGTTAGCATCTGTTTCTACAGATTCTTTCTGCGCACGAACCCTGCGTACAATGTAATTCCTGGTCCTCTGTCCTCGATCGCCCGAAAACAAGTAGGCTGCCAGCACAGCTCCTGACACAATTCCCAATCCTAAAACTATTTTCTTCATGACATTCATCTCGTAAACAGATTAACTTCATTTTACTATGAAATGTTTCAATCCTAAAGAAAAATGTTGGATAAAACGTAATTTCGCGGCCAAACCATTATCAGCTTGAATAACTCCGTTCTCATTCGGCATAAATCCAAATTGGAAGGAACGATCAGAAACCTTCCATCTTCAAAGAGTATCAGCAATCGCGTGCTTGTCATCGATGCATTGGCGGGAGGCACTTCCATCCTTCATAATTTATCTAACGCCAATGATACCCAGCTAATGATGAGGCTCATCAACTCAAAAGAATCGGTGATTGATATTGAAGACGCCGGCACCACCATGCGCTTTCTCACGGCATATTTTGGCTTGACAGGGCAGCACAAAACGCTCACCGGCACGCCCAGAATGCAGGAACGACCAATTGGCATTCTCGTAGATGCACTACGCGCCATTGGGGCGGAAATCAGCTATCAAAATAAGGAGGGTTATCCGCCCCTGACGACAAAGGGGTTCGGTTCTCAAAAGACTAATGAAATTGTAATTCGCGGCGATGTGAGCAGCCAATTTACATCTGCCTTAATGATGATTGCTCCGACACTTCCTCTTGGACTAAAGATTAGACTCACAGGAAAGATTGGGAGCAGACCCTATATCGATATGACCAGCCGGTTAATGAAAGAATTTGGTGCTGCATGTACCTTCGCAGACAATGTCATAACAATCGAACCGACCCATTATCATCCGACTGAATTATCAGTTGAGTCGGATTGGTCGGCCGCAAGCTATTGGTTTGGTTTTACTGCCCTGGCGGAAAATGCAGACATCATACTCCCTTTTTTGTTTGACGATTCCCTGCAGGGTGATCAGGCTATTCAGGAGATTATGGTGCCTCTTGGTGTTCAGGGAAAAAAGATGGACGGTGAAATGCTGAGTCTTTCAAAAGTAAATTTTGAGAAGGAGATTAAATGGGATTTCACACATTGCCCGGACCTGGCACAAACTGTCGCGGTCGTTTGTGCAGCCAAAGGAATCACGGGATACTTTACGGGACTGGAAAGTCTGAGGATTAAGGAAACCGACAGGATATCAGCGCTTCAGACCGAACTGCAAAAAATTGGAGCCGATCTCCTTGAAGGCGATAACAAGTGGACTCTAAAACCTTCACATTCATTGCCAGCGGTAGCAACCTTTCAGACTTATCACGATCATAGAATGGCTATGGCGTTTGCTCCATTGGCAACCCGCATGAATGTAATCATTGAAAGTCCCGGAGTTGTAAAGAAATCATACCCGTCTTTCTGGAGAGACCTGGAAGAAATGGAGTTTGAACTAAAGTTTCAATGACTTGAAGTAAGTGGGAGACTGCATAAGGTGACTTCCATACCATGAAAACATTTTTCCATCAACAAGAATTATCCTGGAACTTGAACATAATTGCTGCAATTCCATTACGTGTTTTTCTTTGAAAGGATAGGGCTCGGAAGAAAGAAAAATATAATCGGGATTAAGATTTAATATATCCGCTTCGGAAAGTTTCGGATAACGTTCGGCTGATTTAAGAGAGTTTTCAAGTCCTAGCTTGTTCAGCATGCAATCAATAAAAGTATTTGATGCCACCCCCATCCACGGTTTTCTCCAGATCAGATAGAGCACTGTGTAATTCACACACACTAAAGGATCGAGTGAATCAAAGGCAATTTGAATACTTTTCGAGATTATTTCAGCCCGATCACGTCGGTTGGTCAATTCGCCAACGGCCAGGATCATTTCGAGCGCATTATTCAACGATACCACGTCGCTAATCCAAACCGGAAACATGGTTTGCAGTTTTTCAATCAATTCACGGGAATTTTCCTCCTTGTTGGCAATAATCAGGTCGGGTTGAAGGCTTCTGATTTTTTCGATGTCAAAATCTTTTGTTCCTCCGACGATCGGTTTGGACCTGGCCCAATGCGTAGGAAAAACACAATATTCGGTGATCCCAATGATCTCATGATCAAGACCCAGGTCGTAAAGCAGCTCTGTCTGTGAAGGCACCAGGGAAATAATCCTGATTGGGGGAAATGAGACGTCGATGAAATGATTGAGTTGATCCTTAACACTTCTGGTCATGTCCAGACGATCAATGTGAAAAAACAACGCACGGGAAACACAGAGAAAAGACCCTCTCAAATAAAAACTCCGTGCCCCCGCGCGTATATCAACAGGCCGCAATATAGAGCGGCTTCATTTCTTTATAAATTATTGCTGTTTTAAGGTTTGCAATTGGCTCCAAAAATATTTTGACTAAAAGGGATTCAAAATAAGGTAGATTAAGAATACCTTCTGAGGCAAATGTAACGAGCTTTAAGTATTTCGCAAGCATCATAAAAACAAAAATTTCCTCTCGTTAAAATTAAAAGTGATCAAACATTAAATTAAAATCGCCATGCTGCTCAATTGTCCGGAAACCTTGAGGTTTGAGCTACTGACAACACCTTGATTAAGCTCAAATTTCAATTTCCCATCGACGATCTTGAAGTTGATACAGCTTCCTTTTTCTGCCAACCCGTTCCCGTCGGTTATTGTCAACACAGATTTTCCAGTCACTGAATTCTTTACATTTTCGAATTCCCTGCTTTTTGATCTTCCAACGTAAACAACTTGACAGGTTGACGCATCTGCAGAGGACGTCAATTTTTTGATGACGTATTTTTTACTTCCTTTCGGCTTGCCATCATACCATTGTTTCAAGGTATTAAAAACATCATCCTCTCCAATAACACCGACAACAAACTCACCGCCGGCACCTTCATCCGGCCATTGCACATACTTAATAAAGTTGTATAGCATCGCGGCGTGAATCTCGTGTGTCGGCCTCTCCTGAGCGTTCACTGTAGTTATTGCAATAAGCATAACCAACAGTATTCTTACGATCATTTTCATAGGCTCTATAGGTTTTGTATATGTTTGAAAAATCGTCTACAAATTTATCAGCCCACTTAGAAAACGCCCCCCAACTAACGCTGGGGGGAATTTCCATCAAACAACCCATTAAATAAGTATCGCCATGGACGAAAGCGTATTAGCCACTTTAAGGTTAGCGCTCTCAATCGCTTTTTGATTCAACTCGAATTTCAACTTGTTGTCAACCACCTTAAAATTTATTCCGCTTCCTTTCTCGCCTAGTCCGTTCTTGTCTGTTATTAAGAGCGTACTTTTCCCTTTCGCACGGTTATTATACCCGTCAAATTCGCTGCTCTTCGTTTTGTCAATAAATACCACCTGGCAGTCATCTGCATCAGTAGGTGTTTGTACTTTCTTTATCACAATAGTTTTCATTCCAATCTTCGCGCCTTTATAATAGGTGCTCATAGTATTAAGAATATCCGCGTTACCTACGATGCCAATTACAAATTCGCCGGATCCTCCTTCGGGCCACTGAACGTATTTTATGAAATTGAACATCATCATCGAATAGACTTCATGTATTGGTCTCTGTTGGGCAAAAACGCTGCCAGTTAAAAATAGTGTGAGTAAAAGTGTGCCAGAAAATCGCTTCATATCCCCTAGAAGTTTAAAAATTAGTTTTGTAAGTCCACAAAAATAGGCGCTCCCTTTTCAGTGGAAGCGCCTATTAGTCATGCAAACTTTCCAATGTAAGATTTACTGGAAAAAGTAATCGCCTACTTGATATAACGGAAATCCTGCCCTGGTTTTAACTGCAACAGGAATTCATAGATGAGTGCAATGACATTTTCAACGTCATTTTTATGAACCATCTCTACAGTGGTATGCATATACTTTAATGGAAGGGAGATCAAGGCAGAAGCGACTCCTTCAGCCGAGTAAGCAAAAGAGTCTGTATCGGTTCCCGTGGAGCGGGATACTGCTTGACGTTGAAAGGGAATTTTCCTTTTTTGGGCCACACTCAGTACCATTTTGAGAACATTGGTTTGTACTGCCGGGCCGTAGCATAACACAGGACCTGCGCCGCATTTCTGATATCCACTCTCCTTCTTATTATACATAGGTGAACAGGTGTCGTGCGTAACATCCGTGCAGATGGCAACATCTGGTTTTAGCCTTCTGGAAATCATCTCGGCACCGCGAAGGCCGATCTCTTCCTGAACGGCGTTAACAACATATAAACAGAAGGGCAGCTTCTTCTTGTTCTCGTGCAATTTACGGGCAACCTCAGCGATCATATAACCACCCATCCGGTTATCTAACGCGCGTCCTACTAGCCAATTCCTGTTCAGCTCAACTAATTCATCTTCAAAAGTAATCACGCAACCAACGTGAACGCCCATGGCCTCTACTTCTTTCTTGGATTCACAACCAATGTCTATAAAAATATTTTTGAGAGTAGGAGGTTCCTCCCGGCTTGCATCCCTTACATGAATGGCGGGCCAGCCGAAGATGCCTTTCACCATTCCTTTTTCGGTATGAATATTCACGCGTTTAGAGGGCGCAATCTGATGATCTGACCCTCCGTTCCTCCTCACATAGATGTAGCCGTCGTCGGTAATGTAATTTACAAACCATGAGATTTCGTCAGCATGCGCTTCAATTACAACTTTATAAGCGGCCTTGGGGTTGATGACACCCACTACTGATCCGTACACATCCGCGATATGGTTATTAACATATGGTTTGATATAATTCAACCAGATTTGTTGGCCTGATGATTCAAAACCCGTAGGCGAAGCATTGTTAATGTATTCAAATAGAAACTGTTTGCTCTTTTTATCCATACTTGATTTAATTTGATCGATCTATAAAGGAATGTTACCGTGTTTCTTTCTTGGCAGTGAGGCCACTTTGTTCCTGAGCATCGAAAAGGCCCTGATCAATTTAATCCTCGTCTGATCAGGATAAATCACCTCGTCAATGTAACCTCGGTGGGCAGCGCGGTAAGGATTAGCAAATTTCCGGGTGTATTCGTCTACCTTTTCCTGTAGCTTTCCTTCAGGGTTTTCCGCTTCTGCAATTTCCTTTTTGAAAATAATTTCCGCTGCACCCTTGGCTCCCATTACTGCGATCTCCGCGGTTGGCCATGCATAATTCAGGTCCGCGCCGATGTGTTTCGAATTCATCACATCATAGGCCCCACCGTAGGCTTTACGTGTAATCACGGTCACCCTCGGCACCGTTGCTTCTGAGAACGCATACAAAAGTTTAGCTCCATTGGTGATGATTGCATTCCATTCCTGATCCGTGCCGGGGAGAAAACCAGGGACATCCTCAAAAACAAGTAGGGGAATATTAAAGGAATCGCAGAACCGCACAAAGCGGGCGCCCTTCACGCTGGAATGAATGTCCAACACGCCGGCAAGTGACGCCGGTTGGTTTCCCACAATGCCCAGGCTCCTGCCGGCGAGTCGAGCAAAACCAACCACGATGTTCTCGGCGAAATTCTTGTGCACTTCAAAAAAACTCCCATCATCCACAACTCCTGTGATTACATCCCGCATATCATAAGGTTGATTGGGATTATCGGGGATAATGTTATTCAGTGATGACCGCGTTTCATCGCCGGGAGAGTAAGGAATTTCCGGACTGTCATCCTCACAGTTTTGTGGAAGGTATGTCAGCAGATTTTTGATTTGTTTTATACACTCTACTTCATTGGCACATGCAAAGTGCGTAACGCCACTTTTCGTACTGTGTGCAATGGCCCCTCCGAGTTCTTCAGCCGTAACATTTTCATGTGTCACAGTTTTCACCACATTTGGCCCCGTGACAAACATGAAGGAGGTATTCTCCACCATAAAAATAAAATCCGTAATTGCCGGAGAATAAACAGCGCCACCTGCACAAGGGCCCATGATCGCCGATATCTGGGGGATTACACCTGATGCAAGAGTATTGCGATAGAAAATGTCAGCATAACCTCCAAGTGAAACGACACCTTCTTGTATTCTTGCTCCGCCTGAATCATTCAACCCAACGATAGGGGCACCGTTTTTCATGGCAAGATCCATGATCTTTACGATCTTTTCGGCATGTGTTTCAGAGAGAGACCCCCCAAAAACTGTAAAGTCTTGTGAGAAGACATATACAAGCCGGCCGTTTATAGTTCCATAACCTGTGACAACGCCGTCACCGAGATAATATTCCTTGTCCAGGCCGAAGTCTTTTGAGCGGTGCATGACAAACTTGCCCATCTCTTCGAAAGATCCCTCATCCATCAGGAGGTGAATACGTTCCCGCGCCGTGAGCTTTCCTTTGCTATGTTGCTGCTCAACACGTTTTTCACCCCCGCCGATAAGGGCCTCCTGGTTTTTCCTGTCGAGTTCAGCAAATCTATTCTGGAGTGTGGAATCCTTGAGTATCCGTTTCGCCATGCAATAGGACTGATTTTTAAAGCAGGCGAAATATAAGTAAAGAGAATGTCGATGCCTATAGATTGAATAAAAATCAAATGTAAGAACCAGAGCCTCTCCAGCCTTGCAGACCGGTAGAGGCTCTGGCATTTTTACAACTCACCTTTCTCTGCCAACTTTTTCATTTTTTTATTCGCATAAATCGCTACCTCCACCCTTCTATTCTTCTGTCGTCCTTCTGCGCTTTCATTAGAAGCGATAGGCTGTTCTTCACCGTAACCTTGTGTGGTTAATCGGCTGTTTTTCACACCCTGATCCCGAAGGAAGTCAGCCACGCTTGCGGCGCGATGCTCTGATAAATCGACGTTGTATTCATCAGTGCCTGTATTGTCGGTGTGACCCTCAATGAGTATGTTCGTGTCGTCATACTTTTTGAGTGTTTTCGATAATTGCGTGAGGTTATCCCTGGTAGCAGGTTTTAGTCGGTAAGAATCAAGATCAAACATAAGCCCTGAGTCAAATGTAATTTTGATGCCTTCACCCACTCGTTCCACCTTTGCTCCTTCAAGGTCTCTCTTCAGTTCCTCTGCTTGTTTGTCCATATGTCGTCCGATCAATGCACCTGTCGCACCTCCCACCGTAGCGCCAATGATCGCGCCAACGGCAGTGTTATCTGATCGTGAACCAATTACACCTCCAATGGCGCCCCCTACGCCAGCTCCGATAGCGCCACCTTTTGTTGTATTGTTGGCTTTACATCCCGTGAGAATTTGCATGAGCAAAATAGCGCCCAGCATTACCACCGTTATCAGTAAAGAAATATGTTTCCTTTTCATCTCTAAAAAAGTTTGGTCATAAAAAAGCTGTCACAATCGTAATCACCGATTCTATAGCAATTGAACTATTGTGACAGCTACGAAACTAAATTGCTGCGAAGGAAATTATTCTACTTGAACGTTCCCTCAATTTCAGAAGTCAACTTTTGGAATTCCTGTTTAACATCATTAAACGTATTCTCCGCTTCCCGTTTCACATCCTTCCATGTTTCCTCCGTCGCGTTTTCAACATCATCAATTGTCCTGTCAAGTTTTGTGCGTTCGTCAAGCAATTCCTGGTGTGACTCTTCCAGATTCTTTTTCAGGTCTTCTGATGCATCATTCATCTTATCAGAAACATTTTCCAGTTTTTGATCTATTTCATCCCTTAGGTCATGAAGATCGCTGGCCAGTTCCTTGCGTTCCTGTTCAATGTCCTTCTGAGTTTCTTCCAGTTTGTCTTTCATTTTGCTGTCAGACGCTGATTTGTCTGACTGTTTACATTGCGTAAATGCTACCAACGAAAAGACGACAATCAAAGACGAAAATATTTTTTTCATTTGCAGGTTATTTAAAGTGATTCAATTTCCCGTCGAATTTCCTCCTTTGTTTTACCCAATTTGGTCTGCAATCTTCCGATAAACTCATCTTCTTTCCCCTCGGTAAATGCGAGGTCATTGTCTGTTAGTTGACCATATTTTTGTTTGAGTTTACCTTTCATCTCATTCCAGCTTCCTTTAATTTTTAACTTATCCATAGTTTTATATTTATAGTTTGACAATCAATTAAATTTTTATTTTTTCCTTCAATGATTTAATGGAATTTATGCCGTCAACACCAAATTCTTCCACCTTCTTGTTGTAGTTACTTTTTATTTGTCCAATGGAATCCCGCATCGCGTTTTCAAATTCGTTTCCAATCTTTTTGGATTTTTTCAAAAGTATTCTTCTTGTCTTTCTTCCGCTGGAAGGAGCCATTAAGATGCCAGCGGCTGTTCCTAACGCGACCCCTACTAGCAAACCACCGATCATTTGAATTTTCCTTTTCATTGCTTTTTTGCTATTACGTTTCATATTCTTTATGCTTCATGATTTTTAAACAAAGAATAATGCCAGTAAATCCTTATACCCTTTCCTAACATATTAAAATCACTGCTGATCAGGGGGTTATCGCTTTTAGTGTAGAAGATATGTCAGATCTCTTTGCGTGCAACTCGTGGAGGAGCCTCTACAAATTGGAGGTAGAAATGTCCAACAAAAAATTAATGCCCAATTGCACACAGGTGGATTTTATCAACAGTGTGGATTGGGTTCTACGCCTCCCACTCCGGATGCAAGTCCAATCCTTTTGTTTTAAAGTCAATTTCGTCATTTCATGATTTGGTATCAAATTCTCTTTAGAATCCGATGAACTCAGAATCGATTTGAAACTATGGGAAATCAAAACGAGAATTTGTCAAGACGAAATTCGATGGCTCATTTCTTCAAAGAGATCAAATCAGAGCTAGGCCCGGTGTCTTCAAGGAAGGTGATCATTATGATAAGAAAAGTCTTCCGCGATATACAGAATGGTCTGAGTGGCGCGGAAAAAAAGATGATGATGGCCAGGTTGCCGAAATATCTTGCATTATTGTTCTACGGCGACTCCTCAGACCAGGGCGATCTGCCGTATGATCATTTGGATCAATGGGTAGCGAATCTCTCACGTGAAGATCAATCTTCTCATGAGCAGGTCTTTTATTCTGAAATAAGTGTTCTCAGGACGTTGGTCTGTGTACTAACTAAACTTGACAAACAATGTGGCCTATTGAATTTCCCTGGTTTCAAGCATTCTCTCGTGCGCGAACTCAAGGAGGCTTCTATTTAATTAACTAAAATAAATACTAAACTTAAATTAACGCATATGTTACGCTGGACAATAATATTTCTGGTCGTTGCTCTAATTGCCGCAGTCTTTGGTTTTGGCGGAATTGCTGCAGGAGCGGCGTCTATTGCCAAAATACTCTTTTTCATATTTATTGTGTTGTTCGTCATCTCATTACTATTTGGGGTCGTACGAAAATAAACTAATGGATACACCACCCGTTTAAGAAACAATTGTCTTCACTTTTACCCGCTGTGCAGACAACTTTGATCTTACGGGTGGTTTTTTATTCAGGAAGATCAAAGGTGATATAAAATGTTGTACCTACACCCAACTGACTATTGACGTCAACATCAATATTATGCCGGCTAAAAATACTCTGACTGGTCGTTAAACCCAGTCCCATCCCTCCATCCTTTGCCGTGTAGAAAGGGTCGAAAAGTTTGTCAAGATCCTCTTCGGCGATTCCCCTCCCATTGTCCGAAACGCTGAGGACCACTTTCCCATTCCTTTTCTCCAATGCCAATGAGAGTACGCCCATTCCGGGTTCCATTGCTTCAATCGCATTGATAAAGATATTTAACAAAGCTATTTTTATTTTCTCCTTATCAACCAACACGCGGGGTATTTGATCCGGTATTGTCATTACAAGTTTCATTTGATGCAGATCGATCCGGTCCTTGACAAGCGCTCCCACTTCACTCACGATTTGGTGCATGGGGACAAGATCAAGTTTCAATTCTTCCGGCCGTGAAGAACTGAGCATTTCACTGATCAGTTGTTCTATGCGATTAGCGTTCCTGGCAATAATTTCCGTGTATTGATTCAGACCATCTTCGCGATTTTCTTCCTTTAATTGTTCCAAAGCCAGGGAGAGATTGGTCAACGGATTTCTTACTTCATGAGCAATGGTTCTTGCCATCTTGCCTGTCATTGCAAGTTTTTCTGCAGCGACCAGCTCGCGCTGGGCTTTTCTCCGAATCGTCAGGTCGTGAATAATTCCCTGGTAACAACAGGAAATGGACCCGCCCTCTGGAATAAATACACAATTGATCAGGCAATAAAGTTTCGTGTTCTCATTAGTATGAAGAACCGCCTCAAAACTTTTCACCTGTCCCTGTCCGGAGATGGTGTTCTGGAAGAAGAGAAAATCCTTTTCGAGATGAAAAAGGTCGCTAAGACTCATGGCCAACAATTCTTCCTTCGAGTAGTGAAAAAGTGAAAGCAAAGAGACATTGGCGTCAATAAAATTGAAGTTCTCGTCTGTGAGAAAAATCGGGTCAACCGATCGTTCAAACAGCGACCGGTATCTATTCTCCTTGTCAGCAATTTCTCCAATCAATTTGTGAAGTTCCTTTTCCGCTTTTTTCCGTGTAAGAAGTTCTTCGCTGACCCTGGAAAACAGAAAGGTCAGCCCTCCAAGAGCCAACAGCATGTAGGTCAAGCCAGAGATAGGAGTCAACAACCGGAAGTCTCGTTCCATATCGAGCCGTTCCTGAAGAATGGCTTCCTCAGCATCTTCCATTTTCCCAACTACGTATCGGATCTTGTCCATATTCTCCTTCCCAAGCTTCAGGAGACCGACTTCGAATTGATCCCATGAACGGCCACTGCTCTTTTCGTTTTTCAAAATGGTTTCAATGACATTAAATTGTTTGTGGATTAGGAAATTCAATGAATCGGCGTAAGCCTTCTGAATCTCGTTGTTATCAATGAGGCTGTCCAGTTTTGCGCGATCATCGCGAATTGAGTTCAGTGTATTGTAGTAAGGCCGAAGAAAGGACGAGTCGCCTGTAAGCTGATATCCCCGATGCCCGGTCTCTGCATCTTTGATCTCTGATAATATGACTGCCAATTGGCGTAACACACCATTTGAATGCCTCACCCATTTCACCTCATTCATGTAGTTGTTGAGGTTGCGGTATGTTATATAACTCATTGTAAGTAATAAAACCACGATGCCCCCAAATACAATTTTTGTGTAGTTCAGTCGCATAGTGGGCAGAGTTAGGAGATCCTCATCTTGTAGAAATTTTTTCTTATAACAGAATTCAATGTTCGGCTATCAACGCTATAAGTGCAACTTTCATCGCTGGCATGAATTTTCAATCTATTTCGTAGAATTAAAAAATCAATAATTATGAAATGGAAAAACAAAATATTAACGGTCACCACGGTTGTTGCGATGTGTGGTTTATCATCATTTGTTGCGGCGCAATCGGCTCCCCGAATGGGGATTAAGGGAGGGCTCAACCTGAGCAATTTATACATTGACGATGTGAATGATGAGAATCCTCGCATAGGCTTGAACCTCGGTATCTATGGACAATTATTTTCTACAGACGTCTTTGCACTTCAACCCGAACTTCTCTTCTCCACGAAGGGATCACAAAATGAATTTGACGGATTTCCCGATCAAACCGTAAAATTCAATCTCAATTATCTCGATCTGCCTGTCCTGGCTGTATTCAAACTCGGCAAGTCAGCCGAAATACATGCCGGCGGATATGCAAGTTACCTGCTTCATGCAAATGTTTCTTACGAAGGCGATCTCGGCAGCGGTGACGAAAATCTGGATCGGGACAATTTTAGATCCTATGACTACGGCCTCGTTGGTGGCTTCGGTTTGA
This sequence comes from Cyclobacteriaceae bacterium, assembly GCA_036273935.1. Lineage (GTDB taxonomy): Bacteria > Bacteroidota > Bacteroidia > Cytophagales > Cyclobacteriaceae > ZC4RG29. Next base: position 13,274 of record DASUGQ010000288.1, read on the forward strand.
ATTTTGGAGCAGTCCAGGTTGGCGCGCGATACAATTACGGATTAGTAAAGCTTGCCCACAGCGATGCTGCAAAATTCATTATTGGTGATGCCAAAAACTCCGTTGCGCAGATTTACATGGCCTTTGATCTCAACCCACATTAAAACAATTTGAAGGAGCGTACATCTGCCGTTAGTATTGCTCCTTCTGTTTTAATTTTCCTTCGCATTTTACGATCTCCCCCTTCGAACCATCAAAGCCTGATATCATAGGCTTTGAGTTTGTTATACAATGTCTTCCGGTCAATGTTGAGCAGCTCAGCCGCACGGGTCTTATTAAATCCGGTTTTCTCAAGAACATCCAGGATTGCCTGTCGTTCTGCAATCCCGGAGACCGACTTAAGAAAATTTCTCGTCTGGAGGAAGTCATAATTCCCTAATTCACCACTTCCATCATTGGCTCCATTTATTACACTGGATCCTTCAATGATCTCCTGAGGAAGATTTTCCAGCATGACTTCATCTCCCTGCGAGAGTAAAACGGCCCTCTTTATTACATTATTCAATTCCCTTAAGTTACCATGCCAGTAGTACCTTGTAATACGATCCATTGCGTTTGGTGAAATTGCCTTTATGTTTTTGCCTAACGATTCGTTGGCCTTCTCTAAGAAATGAAGTGCAAAAATTTCTATGTCATCTTTGCGTTCTCTGAGCGGCGACAACTCAATCTTAAATTCGTTCAAACGATGATACAAATCCTCTCTGAATCTTCCCTCTTTTACGGCTTTAACCAGATCTTCGTTGGTGGCGGTTATAATGCGCACATCGATCGCAATATCGTTAGTACTGCCAATGCGTCTGATCTTGCTTTCCTGAAGCACGCGCAGCAACTTCACCTGATTTTCGTATGATAAGTTCCCGATCTCATCCAAGAATAACGTACCAGAATTTGCAACTTCAAAACTTCCAACCTTGTCGGCTATGGCACCCGTAAATGAACCCCTGCTGTGTCCGAAGAGCTCACTGCCCGCCAACTCTTTTGGCAGCGCGCCACAATCAATAGCCACAAAAGGTTTATCCGCACGGCTGCTCTTTTCATGAATCGATCGTGCTACATATTCTTTGCCAGTACCTGTTTCACCAAATATGATTACAGACATATTTGACGGCGCAACCAAATTGATGTGGCGCTGCACCGTTTCTGATTGGGGGCTTTTGCCGATTATGAAATCATGACCAGGCGACTGCTTGATTTTTCTCTCTGAGTTATTTGTTGTGACGTTCTTTCTGGCTGAATTTTTTTCAATCGCTTCTTTTATCGTTACAAGAATTTCATCAGGGAACAAGGGTTTAACAATGTAATCAGATGCACCGAATTTAAACGTCTGAACGGCCGTGCGTACATCGGAATATCCGGTAATCACAATAACAGCTACGTCAGGCTGTAACACCTTAATGCGTTGAAGCATCTCGATCCCGTTCGTGTCGGGTAAGCGGTAGTCACACAATGTTAGTGCGTATGGCTTTTCCCGCAGAAGCTTTATCGCATCATCCCCCTTACACACGGCGTCGACCTCGTATCCATTTTTTTCGAGAAACCGGGAGAGTAGTGTGCAGATATCACGGTCATCGTCAATTACAAGAATTCGTTGCATAGTCTTTTCAATTTTTATTCAACTCCATTTTTTTACTGATCAAACGCCAACTGCTTTAATACGTCCAATATCTTTGTCCTTGTGAAGGGTTTCGCTACAAAATAATCCGCGCCTTTCTCCTCCGCCTTTTTTCGCTCTACGTCGTAGGCGCTGACGACCACTATTTTGGTGTCTTCCTTCAAGTCCCTGATCGCTGGGATAAGTTGATAACCAACTCCATCCGGAAGGTTCAGATCCAAAAACACCACTTCATAAGAGCCTGATGACAAGCGTTCCCTTGCTTCCTTTAATGATAGTGCATAGGAAGTATTGAATCCCTCGCGCTGAAGAATGCCGGAAAGCAATAAACATATCTCTACCTCGTCATCGACAAGTAAAACATTTTCCATTCCTGATGCATCGTTTCGTGCTAATTGATTTGTCTGGTTCATATCCCACTGTTAATTCCCTCCGCCAAAGAACCACTCACCCCTTAATTCGGATGAAATAGCGAAAAAATGGTGCCAAGCGGGGAGTGGCAATCTCCCGTCCGAGAGCCCATTTTAATAAAAAAAAGTGTGGCCAATATACCACAGTAGTGTGTGGATTTTCATCACCATTTGCCAAGCAATAATCCCGCATGAAGCACTGAAACTAACATGGCATGTTCTTTCCTGTTTACATTGATCAAATCAAAATATACTTGCATCATGAGTGACTTATTATATTTAATCGCAGTGATTTTATTGATTGGATGGCTGTTAGGATTCTTTGTCTTCAGTCTTGGATCATTTATTCACATTCTGTTGGTCTTTGCAATCGTCGCTGTCCTTTTCCGGCTAATTCGTGGGCGCGGCGTTTGACTTTAATCGGTTAACGTGTGATTCTACACTGAATCACACGTTCAACTTTCAATTGAATGAAACGACCTTCACCCATTAGGCGATGGCTTGTCACTCTTGCGTTATTTTCATTACTAGTTCTTTTCCTCCTCTTCGTTGGAGGAATTCTATTATCCAGGAGATACTCAACTATTATTGAAAAACAAATTCAGGAAAACCTTGCCCCTGGCATTAAGCTGGACTTTGAATCATGCAAAATAAATTTGCTTGCCCGTACGATTATCTTCCGGCGACTGGAAGTACACGTTCGCCCGGATAGTGTTTCAGATCAGCACCATATTTTTAAAGCCAGAGATGTCACACTCAGTGGCATTCATGTCTTGCCTTTTTTGATCAATCGCAAGCTTCACATAAACCGCGTCGTTTGCCAAAGCACAGATCTTACCATCGAGCGAAGTTTGCTGCGCGACAGCCTTGTTACCGATAGCCGACGGAAGAACAACTTTGCAGGCGCAGAAATCGACTACCTTAAAATAGACGATTTAAGATTATCTCTGCGAAAGGACACCTTAATTGAACTAAGGTGCAGAATGAATATCTCCGCAAGAAAAATAGTTATTCCCGAAAAGAACGATGTGGGGCAATCCCATTTCCAATTTACACTGGATGAATCATCAGCCGATGAAATATTCTATTCACCGGATGGTGCATTATACAACCTTGCAATCAAGCGTATAAACCTCGATGAAAGGACTAACCTCGTTTTAGATTCCATTAGGATCGATCCAAAATTTGGTAAAGTAGAATTTGCGCGCAAGGTTGGTAAGCAGATCGACAGGTTTGATTCGGTAATACCCAAAGTGAAGATCAACAATCTCCACGCCTATCCAATCACTGACAGCACCATCAACGCTTCCGGGATCCATATTTATTCGCCGGTATTGAATGTTTTTCGGGATAATCGACTTCCCTTTATAAAAGAGCATGAAGTGCCGCTGCCTGTTAATATTCTAAAGAGAATTCCATGGACGCTATCTGCTGATACCGTTCAGGTTCATCAGGCCGACATCACCTATGAAGAGTTTCCGGCTGATGGCGATTCGAGCGGCCGGGTGACGTTTAATGATTTGCAGGCGAGTGTGTTCAACTTCACCAACGAGGACGCCACGGGAATTGATCACATCGACCTTGACGTCAAAACCAAATTCATGAATTCGGGCTTGTTAGCGGTGTCGTTCGATTTACCACTGCAGGACAAAGCAACCTACACAGCCCGCGGTGCCTTGTTGAACTTCAACCTGGTAACTATAAATTCCATGACAGAACCGTTAGCCAAAATGCGAATCGAATCAGGAGTTGTGAAGCAAATGGAATTTCACTTCGACTATGATGAATATTCTTCAGCAGGCGAAGTGGAGATCAATTACAATAATTTGAAAATTCTCAGCCTCACCGAAAAAGAATCAAAAACGGTCATCGATAAATTCAAAACATTCCTTCTGAATGTATTTGTGATTCCAAAGAAAAAGGATGAAGCTACTCCGGTGGAGAAACGAAAAGGGGAGATCGAATTTAAGCGAGACCCCAAACGATCCATTTTCAATTACTGGTGGAAGTCACTCTTCACCGGGATCAAATCCTCTTACGGATTGGAAATGAAAAACAACAAAGAGTAATTCTAAAATTCAGACATTCGATCGGTTTTAGGAGAAAGAAATTAAGGCGGCGAAACGGCTCATCGTTCAAAGTTTTCCTATATTTATTCACTCCTCTAAACTTCAAACCCTACAACTATGGAAGAAATGCACATCAACCTCACGGCTGTACTGGTGGCTGTGGTGGCAAATTTTTTTCTTGGATTCATCTGGTATACCCCATTATTCGGTAAGGCATGGGCAAAAGAAATGGGTATTGTTATGGATCGAAAACCGACCGGTGGCGAGATGGCCAAGGGATTAATCTTCATGCTCATCGGCAATTTCTTTATGGCGTATGTATTTGCGCACAACAATGCAGCATGGAGCTATGTACCCGGCACAAATGAGATGTCAACCGCAGCGATTGTCATGAATGCCACTTTTTTCACATGGCTTGGTTTTTACCTGCCCGTAGATCTTAGCCGTGTGGCCTGGGAAAAAAGCTCCTGGAAATTATTTGGTATCAATACAGGTTATCATTTCTTTTCTCTCCTGGTGGCCGCAATAATTTTGACATTGATGTAGAAATTGCCCGATTTGTTCCGACCAAGGCGCCACCTTAGTGAATGGACCTTTGCGTGATCAAAAGGTGTTACATCACAGAGCGAGATTTAAAACGCCCAAACCGAGTCCCGATTTTACTCAGTTTGGGTTTATGAGGCTGGTTGCTGACGGCAATTTTTTAGTTTGGCTTGAACTTCCTTCTATATTGCAAGTACCTAACAATCTTGCCGTTCGCTATCTGGTTAACGTCATGCCACTCGGCCGAATCAATCCTGCCGTCCTTGTAGGTATCAATCTCACGATACCAAACGGTAATGTAATCTTCGTTCCTGTCGACTGCGTGATTTTTATCCCACACCGCCATTTTAATTACAACACTGGACAAACTATCCCTAAAAGCTTTCCACTTTTCGATCACATTGTCAGTTGGTCCTGTGGACGCCTCGCCATCCCAGCGCGTAAATCGCAAGGTGTCAGCAAAAGTAGATCGAAGCATTGCCATATCACCGGTCTCCCAGGCTTTATAGCTATTCAAGACCGTTAGCAGATCATTGTCCGAAACATCTGAATTGATTTCCGTAATGTAACCCGCTGTGTATGGCAGGACAACAGTACTCTTTTCAGTTTCACTGGGCGCTTCCTTTTCAGGACCAGAGCAGGCCAAAGCAAACATTGCCAGTGGCAATAGAAATAAATTTTTCATGAAGATTGGTTTTGGGTTTGATGGAATTAATGCGAGAGGAAAGTAAGATAACTACAATATAGTTCAATACCTATTGTCCAGGATAGTATCCGGAATTCACACCCTTCATAGTCCTATATTGCCGGGACGCGTTGCGTGAGACATCAGAAATTGACTGTCGTTCAAAGTTGGTACTGACCGTTTCAGATATACCGGAAATGGTTGTCTCCCTGGCAACCATGCGACCGAATTGTAGGAGAGACCAGGTTTTTCGGGGGTCGTTCGCAATCGGTCATTATGATTGATTCCGAACAGCAGACTAAAATAAAAATGTCAAAATTTGAATGGAAAAGTGATTTTTCTCAGTGGCACTTCATTTGACCAGGTGTAAATTGATTCACGTTTTGACTCCGTCATCATGCTAAGGAAGTACATTACCATAGCGATCCGAAACCTCAACAAGTACCGGTTTTACACGATCATAAATGTATTCGGGTTAACGATCGGCATCTCGGCCTGTCTCATCATTTTGCTCTTCGTTCAGTTCGAGTTGAGTTATGATAAATTCAATCTCAATGCAGACCGGATCGTCCGGGTGGATTGGGAACTTTATTTCGGCGGAAAGCATACGCATAAGGCAGCCGTAACTCCACCCATGGCGGATGTATTGGTACGTGACTACCCTGAAGTCGAGGCAGCGACCCGGTTCAGATACCTGGGCTCCTTTCAATTTAAACGCGACGTTGAGAATACCGTGGAGAGCCGCGTGGTCTATGCTGACAACGACCTGTTTAAAATCTTCACCATTCCTTTCATTGCTGGAAATCCGGAGAATGCCTTAAAGGAACCTCACTCGATGGTCATCTCCGAGCAGTGTGCCAAACAGTTCTTTCCAGACGAGAATGCACTAGGTAAGACATTAATAAAAGACAATAAGACATTGTATACCGTCACCGGGATTGTGAAGGATCTTCCGGAGAACAGCCATTTTCATTATCGAATGTTTCTGTCCATGGAAGGTTTGGAGGAATCAAAAAACGGAAACTGGATAGGCGGGCCGTATAATACGTATCTTTTGCTGCAAAAGGGATCTGACCGCAAAACACTGGAAGACAAACTTCCAGACATGCTTGCAAAATATCTCGTCCCGCAAGCTTCTTCTGTATTAGGGGCCTCTTTCATGGATGAATTTGTAAAAGGAGGCAGCCAGCTCAATTTGCACCTTCGGCCCTTACTTGATATCCACCTTCATTCTAATCTTCAGAATGAATTGGAACCGAACGGGGACATCAAATACGTATACCTTTTCAGCGCCGTTGCTGCATTCATCCTTGTGATTGCCTGCATCAACTTTATGAATCTGGCAACAGCGCGCTCGATAAAACGCGCCCGCGAAGTAGGCATTCGAAAAGTGATGGGTTCGACCCGGTCCAACCTGACCGTTCAGTTTCTTTCTGAGTCGGTGATCCTTACTGCTCTTTCCTTTGTGGTTGCCCTTGCCATAACGAGCCTTGTTTTGCCAACTTTCAATTTACTCACTGATATGCATCTGGCCATACCGGGAAGTGACTGGAGGCTGGGATTGGGTTTGGCCTTGGCCGCCGTACTGGTCGGTGTTGCCGCCGGATTGTATCCGGGGTTTGTTCTTTCCGCCTATCAGCCTGCCCATGTGTTAAAGGGCAAACCAATGGCTCACAACGGCTCCTCCTTTTTAAGAAGGGGTTTGGTTGTATTCCAGTTCGCTGTTTCCATGTTTCTCATTATCGCTACCCTGGCACTTTACCGGCAGATGAATTTCATCCAGCAGAAGAAACTCGGGTTCGATAAAGAGCAAGTCATTCGCCTGAGGGATGTCGTAAACCTGGGCGACAAATTATTCGCTATAAAGGAGGAGATGACGAAGAACGCATTGATAAAGAGTGGAACCGTTTCGTCCTATTTCCCCGGCCCTTTTTCCGCCCGCAAGACTCCGCTGGCCTGGCGGTATGGTGAGACCCCTTCGCCTGACAACTCCCTGAACATGGAGGAGTGGACCGTCGACTATGATTATGTACCCACACTGGGAATGGAAATTGTGGCGGGCAGAAATTTTTCCAGGGACTTCCCTTCTGATTCAAGCGCAGTGATTCTCAATGAAACGGCTATACGTGACTTTGGATTTGCCGATGATCCCATCGGACACAACATCTCCGTTCTCAATGAGAACCCCGATGGATCACAGGACAGCACCAATGCGACGACGTGGACAATCGTTGGTGTCGTGAAAGATTTCAATTTCGAATCGTTACGACAAAGGGTCACACCGTTAGGATTGTTTTTTGGAACGAAAAGCATGCACTCCATCGCCTTTCGGTTCGAGACTGGTAACACGCAGGCGGTTATCGAAACCCTGCGGGATAAATGGAAAACTTTGGCGCCCGGCGAGCCCTTTCACTATGCCTTCCTCGACCAGGATTTTGAGAGACTGTATACGTCAGAGAAAAAGTTAAGCAGGCTATTCATGATGTTTTCCGGACTGGCTATTATCATTGCCTGTCTCGGCCTCTTCGCCTTGACTGCCTTCACTGCTGAGCAGCGTACGAAGGAAATTGGAATCCGAAAGGTTATGGGCGCTACGGTTCAGAATATCGTGCTGCTCCTTTCCAGGGAATTCAGCAAGCTGGTTCTTGCCGGGTTTTTATTCGCTGCACCCCTTGCCGCCTATGGCATCTATTGGTATCTCCAGCAATACGCCTACAAAACAGATATCAGTTTGATGGTCTACTTAGAAGCCGGCATACTGGCGTTTCTCCTGGCTGCACTCACGATGGGCTTTCAGTCCATTAAAGCTGCGAATACCAATCCTGTCAACGCTTTAAAAAATGAGTAATGCACCGTGAATGATAGTTATCCAAGCGACATTACTGCAAACATCATGGCTCTTGCAAAACCGGCATTGAAAGCTTCGGCAGCATATCCACCACCGCCGCCGCCACCAGCAGATCCTCCACTTCTGTTTTCGCCACCAGAGTGTTCCTTGTCATAATCAAGAATATGCGGATGCTCAGCCCAAAGGCCCCGATCGTATTTATGTTTCATTAATTCCCGCATAACGGCAAACATGTTTACCTCACCCTCATCAATAAAGACTTCCGTGTATTTATCATAGGGAACTTCCGTGATCACATTTCGGAAATGCATGTGATTGATACGATCGCGGGAGGCAAAATATTTACAAACTTCAACGGGATCCTCACCCATCTCTTGCGTCACGCCACAATCGAACGTTATACCATTTGAAGGGCTATCCACAATTGTGATGAGTCGTTTCCATCCCGCCAGGTTAGCCATGATCTGATCGGACTGATGACTTTTCTGCGCGACCGGATCGTTTGGATGCAATGCCATTCGCACGCCGGCCTTTTCAGCCACAGGGATTACCGCTCTTAAGAAATAGGTCAGAATGGCCCATATCTCGTCGGCTCCATGAATTCCAATTTCAGGTTTTGCCGGAAGATCCTTCACCCGACTGTTATCAAAACCCGTGACGCCGGAGCCTCCCCTACCTGGTGTCTCAAAATACCCTTCGATCAGGCGGTCGACATAAAAATTGTATTCAACGATGGGTATTCCACAAATGCCTGCTACACGGAGGGATTGGTTTACGCGATCAATTTCTTCATCGCGGTCACTTTGCGCGAGAACAATTTTAGAACCTATAACATACATGAGATTGATAAGCGTTAGTCCATTGTCCTTAAAGCGGTTTACATACCTCCTAAGGTCCTCTTCTTTCCACGAACCGGGTCCACCAACAGAACTTACATAATTAATCCCAATCTGTTTTAGAGGTCGCATAGCCTTTTCGTCTGCATCGAGGGGAAAGGCCCGATACCATCTTTGGTGTATTAGGTCCTTCGGAAAGAGGCCACCGGACTTTTTCACGACCAGGACTCGATAAAACCCTTTCTGTCCCGGGCAATCTCGCTGATGCAGTATTTGCTCCGGCAAGTGAAAGCGCTGCCATTGCTCCAGTTTTCCTGATAAAGTCTCTCCGTTGCTTTTTCATCTCATTAAGTTCATTGTCTATAAATTTCTTTTAGCCCCATCTCTCTCTATTTTAATGCAAAGGCAATGTACCAACCGCCGGGCTTTGCACCTCTCGCTCCCCCGGCAGCGACCACAACATATTGTTTCCCTTCAGTTTCATATGTGATGGGGGTTGCGAATCCTCCTGCCGGAAGTTGATATTCCCAAAGCACTTTACCGGTCGTTTTGTCAAAGGCCCGGATCCTTTCATCTCTGGTACTCGCAATGAAGATCAACCCACTAGCCGTCACAACAGGGCCTCCGTAAGTTTCGGTACCCGTAATGGGTATTCCTTTTTTGGTCAGCTCGGGGAATTCCCCCAGTGGGACGGTCCAACGGTAGTCCCCCGTGTTGAGATCAATGGCGTTCAATGTTCCCCAGGGTGGTTTGAGGGCGCTATACCCATTCTGATCCGTGAATCGTACCCAAATCTCGCCGATGTAGTCTGGCACGTAGGGAAAGCCGGCGTCCTCTGAAATCATTTTAACCTTATCCTCATGCTCATTCGGCGGAATGATCTCATTGTCAAATAAGAAGCCAATAATCGCCTTCCGGTTTTCACTGGAGAAATAAGGGAAAGAAGGCATCCGCCCGTTTCCTGTTCTGATGACCTGGTCAATATTGTCGGCCGAAAGTTTCTTTTTAACGTCAACAAGGCTGGGAATAATGGAAGCGTTTCCCCTGCGATCAACGCCATGGCAGGCAGAGCAATTTTTCATATACAGGGCTTTCCCGGGTGACAATGCAGCCAATTCACTATCGCGCTTCTGCCTACTGATCATTTTCAATTCCCAGGGCGCTATGTTTGCATTTTGATACAAGATGCCGTCGGGATCAACTGCATTGCCACCCCATTCAGCACCACCGTTATAACCAAATAGAAGGGTTCCCTCCTCGCTGGGAGGTTGAAACCTGCTTTCCATTTTCGGGAACTCCTTAAATCGTTTTGTCACAAAAGCGTGTGCTTCAGGAGAAATATCGGTCAGGTCGTTTTCGGTGATCAGCTCCATGGACAGTGGCAGCGGTTTGCTTGGAAACTTTTGCGTGGGATACGGGTGTTCGCCAGGCAGGCCTTTTGTTGGAACAGGTCTCTCCTCGATTGGAAACATAGATTCACCGTTATCCCTGTTCAATACATACACATATCCATCCTTCCCCGCTTGCACAACTACATCAATTTTTTTTCCGTCGCGGGTTATTGTCGCCAGATTTGGCGGACACGGGAAGTCGCGATCCCAGAGATCGTGATGAATACCCTGGAAATACCATTTCATCTTTCCCGTTTCCGCATCAAGGGCCATGATGCAATTGGAAAAGAGATTTGCTCCTTCGCGATCGCCGCCAAAAAAATCGGATGCCGGTGATCCGGTCGCAAAATAAACGACGCCGCGAGTCTCATCTACGGACATGCCACCCCAACTGTTCGAAGCCCCTATTTTTTTATAGGCATCAGGGGGCCATGTATCATAACCAAATTCTCCTGGTTGAGGTGTTGTATGAAATACCCATTTCAATTTTCCTGTTATTACGTCAAATGCGCGCACATCACCAGGCGCTGCGTCGCCTCCCTCCGAAACAGATGATCCCATCACTACCGTGTTTTTGTAAATAACGCCAGGGCTGGTTGCTGTTACAGACAGTGTGGACACATCATGGTCAAGGTTATCCGCCAATCCCGCATGGAGATCCGTTCTTCCGTTATCGCCAAAGGTTGTAACAGGTTTCCCGGTTAATGCATCGATCGCATATAAGAAAGACCCCGCCGTATATAAAATCCGTTTGTATCCGCCGCTCTCCCAATACATGACGCCCCGGTTTGGGTGTAGTCTTTCAGCGTGCGGTTCAAATTTCCACAGTTGTTCTCCCGTGCCCCCGTTCAAAGCAAAAAGATTAAGCTCTGCCGAAGTACCATAAAGAATACCGTTTACAACGATCGGCTGACATTGAATCTCCCGTGCATTGAATGCGCCAAGGTTCGCCGAATCGGGTTTATTATTTGCAAAATACATCCATGCCACGCGCAGGCTGCTGACGTTTTGGGCATTAATTTGGGTTAGCGGAGAATAGCGGTTATTGGCTTTGTTACCGCCGTAGGCAGGATAATCCTTCCCTGTCTGAAAGGATATTGCGTCTTTGTTTCGCTCATCCGTACTACAACGCCCAAAAACCAAACAGCCGATAACCAGAAGGGTCCGTGTCAGTCTGATGTGATATCGCATGTGTAGAATTGATATTTTATTTTCCATGCAAATGTATCCCCGGGTTTGACGTCCACTTGGATAAAGGGCTCAGGGCAAATTGTTTTCGGCGCGGACCAGAATGCCAATTGAGTCAGTGGTTTATCACAAGTAATTCTCACAGCAGCACCAGTTTTATGATTTTCAATTCTTATATCATAATCCTTCCCGCTGTCTCCGTAACCTTGCAGCGATTTGAATTGAAGATGACCATTGTCACCCAACGCCTTTGCGTAGATAATCTGATTCCCTTCCAAATGTCCATAAGTTCGGGTTGTTTCCGCATCGCCGCTTGGTGTAAAGGGAAAGGTCACGACAAAGTCCGGTCCGATGGGTTGGTTATCCATGACAAAAAAGTTGTGATTGTACACAGCGCTGCTGAGATTTTTTTTACCTGTGTTTTTCAAACGATGAGATAGGATCATCTCCGGTTTTCCTTTTACCAATTCAACGGTCTTCCGGTATTCATAGGCGTAGTCTTTGTCTTCCAACCGGTGGACGAATTCTACCTGGTCCGATTTCTTTTTTACCTTCCATTCTCCAGCGTTGGCCAGTTGATAGGAATTGGCAAAAAAGTATTTTGCTTCTTCCGGTTTTACAACCATACCAATACCGATCTTGAGGAAGACTTCTCCCGTCTTCGCATCATCATATCCAACCGGGTAGAAATCTTCAACCGGCCCCATGATGGCATCATGCAGGGTGGGACTGTACTTCGGGACCCACTGACCGAAATAAGTATGCCCATTGTATTCCAACGCAGGCATCACACCCGACCAGTCAAAACGTGTTCCCCGGTAATAACCTTCCTTATCGTCGGGAAGGTACAGGCGCGCCTGAACTATTCCATTGCTTATCTGCGCCTGGGGGAATTCGCCTGTTGGCTTTGTTCCGCCAAAGGACATGAGCAGCATAGCGCCGACGATATATCGGAGGCATCCTTTCATTCTTAACGATTGATCTGGTCTCATCGCTTATTAACTCCAGAGCCGGTCATATGATCGTACTTCATTCCATTGTGGTGTCGGTTCAAAGTAGCTGGTGTCTTCCGGGTGCAGGTGCTTTTTGATTTCATCATCGTTCAGTTCAATCCCCAATCCGGGAGCATCTTCCGGTACGTTGGCAAATCCTTTTGTATACAAAGGTTGCTTGCCCACTGTCTTCACGAGGTTTGCCCACCAGGGATTATCAACAATCTGGTTTGGCACTTCAAGAGCCAGAGAATTTTGCGTTGCTGCCGCGCAATGCACGTTTGCCATAAAGCAAATGGGAGACCCTGCAAAATGCATGACCATAGGCATCTCTCTTTCCTCCGCGTAATCACCAATCTTTTTCGTTTCCAAAATCCCTCCCGATGAGCCCATGTCCGGTTGGATAATATCGACCACCTGGCCATTACAAAGTTTAATGAATTCTTCTTTCAGATAAATGTCCTCGCCGGTCATGGTAGGTGTATTAATGGAATCCGTTATTTTCTTCAGGTGCTCCGTATCATCCCAGGGAAGAAAATCTTCCAGCGACGCAAGACTGAACGGCTCCAGTGCGTTGCCTACGCGAATGCAAGTATTTAAATCAAAGTGCCCCTGGTGATCGGCCGAGAGCGGTACATCATAGCCAACAATGCTCCGGATCGTATCCACATACTTTGCCAGTTCATCCAGACCTTTGTTAGTGATCTGGATAGATGTGAAAGCATGCCTCGTATTTTGATAAGAGAGATAGTTCTGACTCCGTGAAGGTGTGACCTTCTCATCGAAGCCCGGTATAAATTTAGTATTCACGGTCGTACCGGGGATGTTGCTGATCTTTTCGATTCCGGGGTGACATTTCAGCCACGTGAACCCCTGTTCTTCGAGTCGATGCCTTACGTCGGCTTTAAACTGTGCAATGTCCATCGTGGCCAGAGGCGCTTCTCCGGAATTCGGTATGTAGGAATACAATCTTATGCGCTCCCGGTATTTTCCGCCCAGCATAGCCCATACGGGTGCATTGAATGCCTTGCCGGCCAAATCCCACAGGGCCATTTCGACGCCGCAGACGCCCCCTCCCATTCGTCCATGTCCGCCGAACTGCTTCACGATCTTGAATATCTTTTCCACGTTGCAGGGATTAAGGCCAAGAATGCGGCTTTTTAGATACAGCGCGAAGCGGGCGTCACCGCCATCCCTTACTTCGCCGAGGCCATAAATGCCCTGGTTGGTATCAATACGCAGCAACACATTCCGTGCGTTGGTCGCGCCGTTGCCATTCGTGATCGTGGTATATCGCATGTCGGTTATCTTCAGGTCAGAGGGAGAACTGCGTCGCGGAACTATTGAAGTTGTTTCTGCAATCACATCTTCAATCGGCAGGTTCATTAAACCGGTCAAAGTTATTCCGCCCAACACGGATTTTTTGAGGAAGCTTCGACGGTCATCCTTTGTCAACGAATTTTCCATCTCTTCGCGTGCGGCTGCCGCATCTGCTTGCTCCAATTCCTTATTCTGTTGGAGAATTTGCTGAATGCTGTTTTTCATAATGGTTTATGGATTAGGAATTCAAATACTAATTGAAATTTTATTTCGAAGAAATGGATGATTGAGTACAATCCGGCGCTATTATTTAATGAGATAATTCATTTATCCGTGCTTCATGTTAGATGGAAAATTGCCTAGGCCCTTGGCGAACTTTTGCTGATGGATTCGATGAGCCCGCGCATATAACCGATGGCAAACAAGGTCCCGATGGTGCTGTATCCAGGATGTTCATTCGTATCTCCCGCCATGGTTGGAACGTGGTCAGGACGGATAGGGCCTTTGTAACCAATGTCATAGTAGGCTTTCATCGCAGCGTACATATCGATCTGTCCTTCATCGTGGAAAGTCTCGGTAAATTTGATACTGGGTTTTTGTCCGCTTAGGTCTCTCACATTTCTGAAATGAACGTAGTTGATTTTCCCTGCTTTACCCCATCTTCTTACCAAAGAAGGTATATCAGCACCCATGAGAGAAAAGTTACCCTGGCACATCGTGAGCCCGCTGTATTTGCTGGGCACAATGTTCAACATGCGATCGAAATTTTCCACACTTGTCATGATGCGCGAGATTCCTTTGATGCTGTCCACCTGTGGATCGTCCGGGTGCAGGGAAAGATTCATTCCGATTTTTTCTGCCTCCGGAACCACGGCCTTCAGAAAGTACTCCAGGTTTTTCCATAAGGTTTCCTTACTTACCTCGCCGTACTTTGTAACCGGCAATTTTTTTGAATCTTCATTATCGAAGGAGGTCACCAGGGCTCCGCCTCTTCCCGGCGTATCCATTTTTGTTCTGAACCAACTCACCACCGGCATCCAATTGTAGCAGATAATATCCACGCCACCATACTGCTTCAGGTTCTTCATAAAGGTGATGAAGTTTTCGATTTCTTCATCCCTGCCCTCAAGACCTAACTTTGTTTTTTCACCCAAAGTCGGCGGGCCTTCCACGACATTCCATTTCATTCCGAGTTTTTCCCATCCTTCCTTTACCGCCGTTATGGCTTTCGGATCCCAGGGCTTCAACTCGTCAGTACCCCGAACGCTGTGTACCGCACCGTAAATTCCCATCTGTTTTGCCAGCGCAATTCTTGGTGAATCGAAACCGAACAGAGAAAGTGAAAATTCCATTCCGCCATCTTTGGCCACCTCAATGATCTTCCTTGCTTCGGTTGGATGAAGCTTCTGATCAAGGGTACCTGCAATACCCGAACCCATCCCGGCGATAGAAACGGTGGCGGCGAGGGACGCACTTTTTTTTATGAAATTCCTCCGGTTATTTTTCATGGCTATCAATTTTTGGTAGTGGATTCAACCGTCTTGCCTGAATCCTGGCATGATAAGTTTACCGATAATTTGATTACACTACAATGGGTAAATACAGTTGGGGGTTTTCTGATCTTTGGATGGATGACGGGACAAAGGCTCAGCTGACATCGCTTTTGAGTGTGGGCAGGAGCGGACAATGTGTGACGGGAATGAGAAGGAAGGCACCGCATTTTTCCTTATATTAGTTAACAAAACACCATATATGTATTGTGTGATTTCCCCGCTGCGCTTTGTGGTTGTTATCGTTTTGCCCGTCGCTTTCCAACTTGTCAATTCAGCCGCCGCTCAAACCTACCTGTCTGGACAAATAACCAACAATAAGGGTGCAGGGATTCCAGGTGTCAATGTCTGGGTCGTGGGGACTTCGACTCAAACGTCCTCCGACTTAGAAGGAGGTTTTCAGATACCGGCTAGCCCTGGAAACGTGATAGCGTTTACACATCTTGGTTACAAAAGCCGGAGGATTCTGGTTGGCGACGAGACTGCGTTGAATGTTTCGGACCTTGAGGAGACTATCACCATTATCATAACAGGATTATAATGCTTTCTCAGCCTATGCACTTGTATTGTAGATGCATTTAAATGTGAGGTAAATGAAGACTTTTATTCAATCAGGGATATTTTGTCTGCTTATACTTTTTAGTGTTACCCAAAACAGCATCGCTCAAAACGAAAGCTTGCGCTTTGAGCAAATAGGAATTGAAGAAGGCCTTGCCTTTATAACAGCCATTCTGCAGGACAGAAAAGGCTTTTTGTGGGTCGGTACTTTCGATGGATTATATAAATACGATGGTTATTCTTTTACCAAATACCAGTATGATCCTTTCGATCCCAACTCGCTTTCTCAAAATTTTATATACACCATTTTTGAAGATAAAGCCGGTACGATCTGGACTTCAACATACGAAGGGTTGTGCAAGTTTGATAGATCCACTGAAAAATTTATCCGCTATAAACCTTCGCCGGAGGCCATGTTCTCTAATCCAAATATTTTTTCCATTAATGAAGACAACGATGAAATGATGTGGGTAGGAAGCACATCAGGTGAATTGTGCCGCTTCGATAGGAAAACGGGAAAGTTTTTGGACGAGAGTTTTGATTTGGATTTTGAACGGCTACCGGGTGACACAACTGTGAGTGTAGGTGCTATAAACTGCATTTATAAGGACCGGTCAGGCACATTATGGGTAGGAAATGCAACCGGATTGCACGCGTTAAAGTTAACTGGAGCAAAAGCTGGCCAACCTTCAGCAGTTAGTATTACGCATTACCGCCATGATCAGTTCAATCCAAATAGTTTAAGCAGCAATGTTGTGGGATCTGTAATTGAAGACAAGGCCGGCATCATCTGGGTGGCAACCGATAATGGACTAAATAGCTTCGATAGAAAGACAGGCATATTTATACGTTATCGACATGATCCTGAAAATAGTCGCTCTATCAGCAGCAATTTTTTAGTGTTTTGGCCTCGCACCGGTCTTAAAGAAGACCACGAGGGCAATTTATGGATAGGTACCGACAAGGGGTTAAATAAACTTAACCGGGATCGTACTGTTTTTACCGCTTATTTCAATAATTCCACTGGGGCTAACAGCATAAGTTCTGACATTATTATGTCTCTGGAGATTGACCTCGCTGGTATTTTATGGGCCGGTGCCTGGAGTGGTAAGCTTAATAAGGCAGACTTAAATAAAAAAGCTTTCGGACTTATCCGTCATGATCAGGACAACATTAACTCTTTAAGCAATAACGAGGTAACAGCAATAGTGGAGGATGCAGCTGGTATAATCTGGATAAGCACTTTTGGTGGAGGTTTGAATCGCTGGGATAAAAAAGCCAATCAATTTACACATTACAAGCACGATCTCAACAATCCTGGAACGCTGAAAAACGATTCCCTTGGGGCGTTGTTGGAAGACCGGGATGGGCAGCTTTGGGTTGGTAATGGGGCGGTTCTATCGAAGTTAAATAAGCAAACGGGTGAATTCACTCACTATAATAGCAATGCACGAAATTACGAGGGTGAACTGCGGTGGATTTTATCCATTACAGAAGACCGGCAAGGGCTTCTTTGGCTCGGTACCGGTAACGGTATTAAAAGTTTTGATAAAAAATCCGGTGATTTCGAGCATTATTATTATAGTCCAGCCGATACAAATGGTATCAGCGATCGCACGGCAATAAAAGTCTTTGCTGATTCAAAGGATAATATATGGATTGGCTATGGCAGTATGGCGACTGACAAATTAGACAAACGCACGGGCCGCTTCACCCACTATAAGCATGATCCACACGATTCTACGAGCATCAGTTCTAATATTGTATTTAGTTTTTATGAAGACCCAACAGGAAATATTTGGATGGGGACTTCAGCGGGGGGCCTATGTTACTTCGATTATCAAAAAGAAAAATTTATTGCGTATACAAATAAGCATGGGCTATCCGGTAATTCAGTGTATTCGATTTTGAACGACAACAAGAACAACCTTTGGTTAGGTACGGGTAACGGCCTTTCACGTTTTGACCCTGTTACAAAAAATTTTACTAATTATGATTATAAAGACGGCTTGCAAAGCAATGTTTTTTTTGCGGGAGAAAGGGATCGGGGTGCTGCGTTTAAAGGCATGGATGGCACACTATATTTTGGCGGTAATAATGGATTTAATTTTTTTGATCCCCTTAAAATTAAGGCAGACAGCACGATAGCACCTATAGTTATTACCCAGTTTAAACTGTTTGATAAACTAATAAAGGGCGCTAATGAATCAAAAGAAATTGTCCTGGATTACGATCAGAATTATTTCTCCTTTGAATTTTCATCCTTAAGCTTTTATAACCCATCAAAAAATCAATATGCCTACAAACTGGAGGGGTTTGATAAAGATTGGGTCTACAGCGGATCAAGACGGTATGCTGCATACACGTACGTTGATCCGGGTAAATATACTTTTAAAGTGAAAGGCACAAACAACGATGGTGTTTGGAATGAAACGGGAACATACATTATTGTCAAAATAAGTCCTCCATGGTGGCACACCTGGTGGGCGTACACCGGCTACGCGCTGCTGGCAATAGGAATTTTGACTGGGGCGAGACGGGCCATCGTACAGCGTGAACGCCTAAAATCAAATTTGAAGTTGGAGCAAATAGAAAGGGAGAAGGAACACATTAAGCTCGAGAAGGCCCAGGAGGTTGATAAAGCGAAGACTGCATTCTTTACAAATATTTCACACGAATTTCGTACACCTCTTACGCTTATCAAAGGGCCGGCGCAAAATCTCTTAGCAGAGTTTTCAAGTCGTCCGGGTGTTAAGAAACAAGTAAAATTAATTCAGCATAACGCAGACCTTTTACTAAAGCTCGTTACCCAACTCCTCGACCTGGCCAAGCTTGAGTCTGGAACGGTAGAAGTGAACGCTGTTAAAGTTGATCTGAATGCATTTTTAAACATGATCGTTGATTCGTTCTCTTCTCATGCGAAAGAAAAAGAAATAGCTCTTTATTTTAACCTTCCGGAAATAAGGTACGATGTCTCGATCGACAAAGACAAAGTGGAAACCATTATCACCAACCTGTTAGGCAACGCTCTTAAGTTTACCTCGTCGGAAGGTCGCGTTGATGTTAATGCTAAAGTAAATGTTGCTGATTCCCCTAACGTCGGGCAACTCGTCATCAGGGTTTCTGATACTGGCGTCGGAATTCCAGGGGAAGATCAAACTAAAATATTTGAACGTTTTTATCAGATAAACGAAGGAGGAGCCCATAAGGAACTTGGATCAGGCGTCGGACTGGCCCTCGTGAAAGAGCTCACCGAGTTGTTGGGCGGAAAAGTCACGGTAAACAGTGAATTCGGAAAAGGCAGCGAATTTTGCGTGATACTTCCTGTACAAATAAAAGGTGTGGTGGAGGAAGTTGAAAGTCTTGAAGAAAAGGAAATAGCTAATCTCCGGCCTGATGTGAATGGGATCAGAGGAGATGGAAAAACAAAACTCCTGGTGGTTGAGGACAATGCCGAGCTGAGGAGCTTCATTATTTCCTCCCTCATTGGCGATTATTCTTTTTGCGAAGCCGGAGATGGAAAAGAGGCCATCGAAATTGCGTTACAGGAAGCCCCCGATCTCATTATAAGCGATATCATGATGCCTGAAATGGACGGCATCACTATGACGGCCAAATTAAAAAATGACATACGCACCAGCCACATCCCAATAATCCTATTGACAGCCAAAGCAACCGATGAAGCTAAAATTACAGGCTTGAATAAAGGCGCCGATGATTATCTTGTTAAGCCTTTTAACAATGATGAACTCATTCTTAAAGTGAGGAATATGATTGAATCACGCGCCAGAGTAAGGGAAAAGGTAAAGCTTGAATTCCTGCGCGGAGGTCCAACCGTGGCAGCGATTTCCGCTGACGAAAAATTGTTGCAAAAAGTGAGAGAAGCCATTCTCAACAGACTTTCCGATGGGCAACTCAGCGTTGACTCGTTGGCAGAAGAAATCGGATTGAGCCGTGCACATTTTTATCGCAAAATAACGGCCTTAACAGGTCTTCCCGTAAATGAACTTATCCAGAGTTTTCGCCTTGAACGAGCTGCTCAACTTCTGGCCAGGCAGTGGGGTTCCGTCTCCCAGGTAGCTTATGAAGTTGGTTTTTCAAATCCATCTTATTTTAGCAAACGTTTTAAGGAAAAGTTTGGTGTACTGCCTTCGGAGTATTCTGCTAAATACCCCGTCCATTAAGGATTCCATTTTGCCGTTTGCACTTTGAACTGCATACTTCCCATTGGCTGCGGCAACCTACCGATACACCAATAAAATGAGACGATTTTTATGAAAATGAAATCCCATTAGCATTTTTCCCATAGGGCCTGAACTTTATAAATTTTGATGAGATGAATGAACCGGTAAATGGGTCAATTGAGGTGGTCGCTTTTCACCCCACCGTGTTCCTTAGGGGTATTGCAAGACGCAATCCTATGTGCCTTGCAGATAAACCCCAAACCCATGAAAATCCGAGGCGAAAAATTCATTCTGACACACTGTCTCGTCATTGCATCCGTGATCTTACTTACACTCGCATCATGCTCGCAAAAAGATTTCATGTCTTCGAAAGCGTCCCTGGAAGATAGGTTTCTCAGCTCCACCTTTAATCACTTCGAAGGTGGCGTTCTTTTCTCCAATGTGGAAGAGGGATTGGAAATCCTCTGGCAGGCTAGCTTCCGTGAAAAAAATTTATATAAAGAGAATCTTGCCTTCTTTGTGCCCGGTGGGCTGCTCATCTTACCAAACAAGAACAATACGCAGCGCACTTCTTTGCTCGATGCTCTCCCCGTCACAGCAGATGAAAGAAACCTATTTGTGCAATTTGGCGGCAAGTCGCTGCAAGTACTTGGCATGATTCATACCCATCCCGATATTCACTGTCAACATCAACCTACGCCACGAAATGACTATCAATATTGTTACCTGGGAATTCACAGCTACGTGATGGACCATCTTAATTTGTTTGACGCATTCAAAGACGTCGCCGGCAGGGAAGTTTACATCCGGTTAGGGCCAAGAAATGCTTTTCACAGGCTTCCGTTAGACCAGTTAACTGTTGATTCATACCAGGTCGCACGAGTATTCAGCGACAGGATAGTGGAGATCATAAAGCCAAAATAAGCCTAAGCAAGGGGACACCCGCTCCAGGAAACACGAAGGATATTCGGCGCAGGAAATAAAAAAAGGAAAAATAATCGCTGATCTGTAACTTCCAGCAAAATCTTCAGTAAATGAGAGAATATGGCATCGATAGCTGCCGAGTTCTTTTCCCCTCTAAAACTCATCCGATGATTAGAAACTACCTCAAGATTGCCTGGAGGAACCTCCTCAAAAACAAGGTCTACTCCTTTATTAATATAGGCGGCCTCGCCGTCGGGATGGCCGTGGCCATACTCATCGCCCTGTGGATTTACGATGAGGTAAGCTTTGACAAATACTTTAAAAATTATGATCGCCTTGCACAGGTCATGCAGCATCAGACCTGGAATGGAGAAGTCGGCACACAAGAAGCCAATCCTGCCCAGATGGCCGAGGAAATTCGAAATGTATACGGCAATGATTTTACTTACGTGTTGCAGGCTTCCTGGAATTTTGATCATACACTCACTTTTGAAGACAAGATGTTCTTGAAGCCGGGTTGCTTTTTCGAACCCGAAGTAGCCGAGATGCTGACCCTCAATATGATCTATGGATCGCGGGATGGCTTGAAGGATATGAATTCTATCTTGTTGTCTGAATCGGTGGCGAAAACCTACTTCGGCACCGATGACCCTATCGGCAAAGTGTTGCGGGTCGATAACAAGATGGATGTTAAGGTGACCGGGGTGTATGAAGATCTTCCGCACAATAATTCCTTCCAGGATATGAAGTTCATCATGCCCTGGACCTTGTACTTAAGCCAGAACAAGTGGATAAGTGAAATGAAAAATCCCTGGGGAAGTAATTACACCCGCACGTTCGCCATGATTGCAGATCATGCCAACATGGAAGACCTTTCAGTAAAAATCAAAGATGTTAAACTCAATAAAGTGTCCGAGGATGAGAAACGGTATCATCCCGTTGTATTCCTTCATGCCATGAACAAATGGCATTTGTATTCAGACTTCAAAAATGGCGTCAACACAGGAGGGCGGATCGATAACGTGTGGCTGTTTGGCACCATCGGTGTTTTTGTCCTGATCCTGGCATGTATCAACTTTATGAATTTAAGCACAGCCCGTTCGGAAAAACGAGCGAAAGAAGTGGGAATACGGAAATCCGTTGGTTCAATTCGGACGCAATTGATCACTCAATTTTTCAGCGAATCAGTGTTGATATCGTCATTGGCCTTTCTGATCTCGTTGTTACTGACATTGCTTGCGCTTCCTTATTTTAATTCCGTTGCTGAAAAAGAAATTGTTTTGCTTTGGAACCAGCCTGTGTTCTGGGTGTCCTGCATCGGTTTCAGTCTGATGACAGGTTTGATTGCGGGATTTTATCCGGCCTTGTTTCTCTCCTCATTTCAGCCCGTTAAAGTGTTGAAGGGAACATTCCGCGTGGGTCGTTATGCATCTATTCCCCGTAAGGTTCTCGTTGTTTTGCAATTCACGATTTCAACGACACTAATTATCGGCACCATCATGGTGTACCGGCAAATTCAATATGCACAGAACCGGCCGATTGGTTATACCAAAGACGGCCTCATTTGGGTAAGCACCTCGGAAGAAGTACACAAGCATTTTGAAGCCGTGCGCAATGAATTGATCAATGCCGGCGCTATTGCAGAAATGGCGGAGTCAGGAAGTCCTACAACCAATGTTTGGAACACCAACGGTGGATTTGACTGGGAAGGAAAGGATCCTTTACAGGGGGTTGACTTTCCCAACAACGCTGTCACTGTTGAGTACGGTAAGACCATCGGCTGGGAGCTGAAGGAGGGTCGTGACTTTTCTCACGAATTTGCATCTGATTCGGATGCGTTCATATTAAATGAAGCAGCCGTTGCCTTTATCGGTCTGAAAGACCCCATCGGAAAGATTATTCGCTGGGAAGACCAGCCATACACGGTCATTGGTGTTGTAAAAGATTTGCTTGTTCAGTCGCCTTACAGCCCGGTTCGTCCTGCCATGTGGCATCTTGCCAGCGGACAGGAGAATATATTTCTGATGAAGGTCAATCCGGCAGCGAAGATAAAGGATGCCTTGAGTAAAATTGAAGAAGTATTTAAACGCGAAAATCCTGCCTCACCATTTAATGCGATTTTCGTCGACGAAGAATTTGCCCGAAAGTTTGGCAATGAAAAACGGATTGGTGAGCTGTCCACTTTCTTCGCTATTCTCGCTATTTTCATTTCTTGCCTTGGGCTATTTGGTTTAGCTTCTTTTATAGCCGAGCAACGCACCAAGGAAATTGGCATTCGCAAAGTGCTTGGTGCCTCCGTTAGCAACCTATGGCGAATGTTGTCGCAGGATTTTGTTTTGCTTGTCATCATCTCCAGCATCATTGCTATACCCATAGCGTATTACTACACGAGCAACTGGCTGCAACAATACGAATACCGCACGAACATTTCCTGGTGGATATTTATTCTGTCGGTGGCTGGCGCCATCGTGATTACTCTTTTGACGGTGAGCTACCAGGCCATTAAAGCGTCGCTGATGAATCCGGTGAAGAGTTTGCGGTCAGAATAGTTTTTTCTTTGAACCCAAACGCAAACATGGCTGTAACCACCGCAGCAAATATCAGGGGGATCGTCCAGAAATTTTGCCATTGTTGGGGCGAAGGATCAGCAGTACTTCCTATTATGCTGTTGAAAATCCAACCGGCGCTTAGCGTACCCAACCCCTGGCCTATACCATACGATACCAGCACAAATAATCCCTGGGCCTGGGCACGAATGGCAATGGATGCAGACTTATCGATATAAACCTGACCCGCTACATAAACAAAATCATAACATGCGCCATGGAGAAGGATGCCGGCGATTAACATCCAGTAGCCACCATCATAACCGCTAAGCATAAAAAGTCCGTAGCGTAAAGTCCAGGCGGCAAAACCAAGGATAAGCACACGCTTGAGTCCGAATTTTCGAAAGAACCAGGGCATCAGCAGTAAAAAAATTATCTCTGACATTTGTCCGAAAGTCATCTTAAACGCAGGACTCTCAACTCCGGCCGCTTTCAGGAATAAAGGCACATAGGCGAAGTAGCTGGCAAAAGGAATACTGATCAGCAGCAGCCCCACTATGAATAGGTTGAATGGACGTGAACTAAGTTGCGTCAATGCATCGATGCCAACGATATCACGGAAGGAAAACTTTTTCCCTGCACCGGGAGGTGGCACGTGAGGGAGTGTGAAACTATAAATCCCCATGAAGATTCCGCCAATACCCGCCACATGCATAGGCAACGCCGTCGTGTCACCTTTCAAAAGAAAACTTACGACAAAGCCGGCTGTAATCCATCCCATGGTTCCAAACACACGCACCAAAGGAAATTCATGTTCTTTGCTTTTCAACAAATGAAAAGCAGTTGCGGTTGCCAGTCCAACCGTTGGCATATAGCAAAGCATATGAAAGAACAGGAAAGCTAAAAAAAATGGAGCCGAGAGCGAACTTGTCTCCGCAAGGAGGGGCGCACAAAAAATAAAAACTCCGCTAAGGATATGCATAACTCCCATGACACGCTGAACGGGAAAAAACCGGTCGGCGATCATTCCAAGAAAGAAAGGTGAAACGATTGATCCAACAGGGCTCGCCATATACGCCAGGTAGATAACGTCCGCCATCCCATGGCTCTTCATGTAGTTCCCGCCGGTTGCATACCATGCGCCCCAGATAAAAAACTGGAGAAACATCATCAGCATGAGGCGAGCCTTCATGAAACTAGGCATGCACGGAACTCGCGGGCACCAATTGTTTCATGTATCGCAAGGAAAGGATTGTGGCCAGGTCAACATCCTCCATGCCGGCCACGGTGTGGTTTTTAATTACAGGCAAACAATACTCGGACACCAGGTATCCATCATAACCGATCTGTCGGAGGGCATCTGTAAATACTTCGTAATTAATTGGCCCACCGACGCCAGGAGCTGGTTCCTGGATAACATCACCGTTCTTTGCTTCGCTGAAGTTCCATGCACCGAAATGAGAATAAGACAGGTAATCCTTGCATTTCATCACTGCCTCCCGAACATAATCATCCTGTTGGCGTTCGTAGAAAAGCGGAACGTCGAGGCATATCTTCACATTTTCCCGGTCGATCTCCTGTGTCATGGCCAGCACATCTTCATAACCGGGCCGAAGCACCGGCGCATGATTCTGCAGCACGAGGGTTATGCCCATGTCTGCAGCCATCGCAGCCGTTTCACGGATTCCGCTTATGGCCCGTTGCCACATACGGAGATCTGGTGCATACTGGGGTTTGAAATAATTACCCCGGTCGTACTGCGCGTACATGGCGACGTTTTCTTCATCGTTAATGATGCCGGGCCACGCTGCAAAGACTTTTACCATGCGAACGTCAAGATCATGCGCCAACTCAAATACCATGCGCATCATGGCCAGGTTGTTTTCCCGTTCTTCCATGTAACGCCCTGCAAAGTTTGACATGCTTTCAACGCAACACAATTCGATACCCATCTCTCCGGCAACGAATTTGATCTTTTCACGCTCAGATTTGGTCAGGTCAAGCGGTGACGCTATAGGCCGCTTGGCCTCGATGGCAAGTCCCTGAAAACCCAGGAGTTTGGCTTTGTGTATTTGTTGTTCTAACGAAAGAGGCTTGCCGGAATAAAAGAGTCCGGAGTAGGAAACGGTTAGCAATGCAAATTTCATAGATGCGCTTAACGTTTAGGTTCAGGAATTGCGATAGGTTAATTTACTAAATGATAGTTTTAAATACCATCATTTTTACATAAGTAAACGAGGTTTATCTCCTTGCCTGGTTCATTCATGGTGTGGAATAAGTTCTTTGTCCGTATTTTTTTCGATGATGAGTTTCCGCTATACAACAACGAGAATTGGTATCCTGAAAGAAGTCAATGCGTAGTCGTGCCATCAAAGTTGATCAGGCATTGCCGTTGTCCCGGGTCTTACTTTTTTCTTTAAAAATCAGCGCATCCAGGCTCCAGCCTCCGGGCCCGGTAAAAAGGAAAAGGAGCCCAAACAAAACGAACATAAAGGGATGTTGATCCTCGTACCAGAACCGGCCGTGTCCGACAAAAAAGGTGATATAGCTCAATGTACCCATCATAAGAAGTGCACCAATGCGGGTGAACAGCCCGAGAAAGATCAGTATGCCCGATAGCAGCTCCGTGGACTTGCCGAGATAAACCATGGCTTTAGCTGAAGGTCCTTTGAATGCATCCCAATCCATATAAGTCTTCATTAGTTCAGGATTAAACACCTCCTGCCCGTGATAGATCACAAGGAGGCCGACAATGATCCTTACGATCGCTGTTCCTTTGTTTAACCAGACGGGTGACGATGAGAAAAAAGGGTTCATATGCGCCGGGGCCGATTAAAATTACATATCCGGCGAACAATTAAAAAATGCGGGGAGAAAGAATGGAGCCTACCAACAATGGGTGGTATGCTAGTATAAAAGTGTTCGTATTTTGAAATGTAATTCACTAGATTAACATCCATTTGACTTTTTACAATACGAAAAATATGAACCAACTGAATAGAAGATCATTCATTTCACAGGGCGCGGCGCTGGCAGGAGCTGCGCTGCTCGCGCCAGGTTTGCTCCATGGTAAAAATCCCCTTCTCATCAAAGGACCTATTGGCTTTCAAAGTTGGATCGTACGCAAATCCATTGAAGAGGATTTTCCGGGCGCACTAAAGAAAATGGCGGGACTGGGATACAATAGCATCGAGATGTGTTCTCCCCCCGGCTACGCCAAGATGGGCTTTGGACCACTGGAAAAACTAAAAGCGCCCGAACTGAAGAAGATCATAAAAGATGAAGGCTTCATCTGCATCAGTTGCCATTACGGTTTTGACGAAATGAAGGAACATGCGCAGGAACGTATTGATTTCGCGAAAGCGTTGGGTCTTAAACAAATGATTGTATCAACCTTTGGTTTGCCGAAAGAGGCCACTTTGTCGGACTGGAAGAAAGCAGCCGACGAGTTGAACAGGTTGGGCGAACAATCGAAGAAGGCTGGTATTCAAATGGGCTTTCACAATCACAACGGTGAATTTGAAAAGCTGGAAGGTGAATTGATTTACGATGTACTGTTGAAGCAGTTCGATCCATCGCTGGTGAAGATGCAATTCCAGGTATCCGTGATAAGCATTGGTTATAACGCCGCGGACTATTTTAAGAAATATCCAGGTCATTTCATTTCGGCACACCTTTATGACTGGTCAGGAACAGGAAGAGAGATGGTACCCCTTGGAACTGGAAAGGTGGACTGGAAGGAATTCTTTGCAGCCGCCAAAACCGGCGGAGTGAAAAATTATTTTGTAGAGATGGAGAATGGGTTGAAAGAGAGTGCTGAATTTTTAAGAAATTTTTGACATTCGTCATGAATACGGCACACCTTTTTTTTGATGAAATTTGTTTTTCAAATCCCAATATATGTACGACCAACTGATTCACGAAATAAACAAATACATTGAACTGGATGATGCCGACACGGAGATTGTCAAAGCGTTATTTATCGACAGGAATCTCGCGCGGGGAGATTATTTTCTCAAGGCCGGCGATGTATGTCGCGAAATAGGATTTATCCATTCCGGCCTCATTTACTATGGCGTCAATACGGACGGACATGAAACCGTGCACAACTTTGCCGATGAGCACAGTTTCGTGAGCAACTACGATAGTCTCATCAATCAAACCCCTTCCGTAAAAGACATTGTTGCCCTGGAAGAAACCCGAATGCTCGTGATCACCAGGGGAAGCCTGGAAGAATTTTACTCCCGCGTAAATCATGGTGAACGCTTCGGGCGTTTGCTGATACAGGAGGTTTACACGAATGCCATCAAACAACTTTTGTCATTTTATAACAGCGATCCCGAAACCCGTTATACTGAATTTGTTCAGCGGCACCCGGACCTCGTGCAGCGCATCCCACAATACTACATTGCATCCTTCGTGGGGATAAAACCTCAATCCCTCAGCCGGATCAGAAAAAGAATGGCAACGCTTTGATTTTATTCACCCAGGTGAATGACTTCTAACTGAACACCATTCACCTTTGCGTCATCCAATAAAAAAATACAAATATGATGACGACCATTGAACGCAACCGGCTGGTAATTGAAACTTACTTCAACAAAATATGGAATGAGGGCCACCTTCGCTTGCTGGAAGACCTTATCGCGCCCGATTACGTCAATCATTCCGCCAGCATTGCCAACCCCGAGCCCGGGCCAAAGGGATTATATCCCATCATCGAATCCATACGCAAAGGCTTTCCCGACCTGCACTATGAAATAAAGGACCTCATCATTACTGATGACAAGGTCGTGGCGCGGGTCGTGATGACGGGTACGCTATTGGGCGAATTGTGGGGCATCGCACCCAATGGAAAAAGAGTTGAGGTGAACCAGGTTAACATCGAGCGCATCGCTGACGGCAAGATCAGGGAGCACTGGCGTGTTACGGAAGAACTGCTGATGATGAAGCAATTGGGCGTGGTGGCCTGATGTCCGGCAATTAAATTAATAGGAAAGATTGAGCATCGGTGAATATGACACTCCTCTAATTCTTCACCTTGTAACTCTTCTCCTGACTTGGATCGCCACTCCCGCCGTACACCGTTATTTTAGGATAAGGGTAAATGGGTTTTGTTGCCACGGTCTTACCCTGGGTTATTTTTGAAGAGATGATGCGCTCCGGCGCTTTGTTGTTCTCCACCCAGTCCCGGATCAGGCCCACCCAATCCACATTGTCACAACCAGTTCCGCCGCCGCAATGCAATACACCGGGCAGAAGAAAAAGCCGAATGTACGACTGGATATCCCTGTCCCTCTGCATTGCTGCTTCGTAATGATCGATGGTGGAATAGGCCGATAGCGCCGGGTCGTTCCATCCATGGTACATGATCATCTTAGCATTATTCTTTTTGAATTCGCTGTAGTCCGTTTGTGTGGCGTCAAGAAAGGCCGCCGCATAGCGAGTCTGCTCGAAGAAGTTTTTGAAATTATACTTCGTGTAGTCCCATGACGAGTCGTTGAACACGAGGTACTTGAACATGTTGATGCCAAACAGATAATGAAGGCTTGGTTGTTGATACGGCGTTGTGCCAGCAATCCATACATCCCACGATCCCTGGTCGGCTTCTTCTCCAAAAGGAAACGCCGGGTAAATGGTTTTCTGATCGACCTCTAACGGTTCATATACTGCCCTGATGACCTCCACCTGTTCTTTCGTGAAACAGGTAGGACTCGACTGGTTGCCCGGACAAAGTGGTAATTTCGAGAGATCAATTTTACAGTCGCGCGGATCGTTGATGATTTTGTCGCTCAGTCCGTCGAGGTTATCACATTGTTTCAGCACATAGTCCTGAAGTAATTTCAGGTTATCACTGGTGAGAACCGGTTTAAGGTTCTTCGGATCGGGATAGTTCTTCTGATTGACATTAATAAACTTTGCTCCCGTGGCAGGCCAACTGAAGGCAGGTGCCCCCGCCACTATGCCGTTGAAATCCTGCGGATATACCTGGGCTTCCATCATGGCTTGTCCACCGCCACGTGAGCAACCCAGGAAGTAGGAATAAGCAGGCGCTGAACAATAGAATGCCTCTATGATTGCTTTGCTGATCACCGTTGTCCGGTGAATGGCGAGGCGGCCGAAGTTGATCTGCCGCTCCATGTTATCGTAGGCCCATTCCGCCGAGACGCCACTGCCCTGATGACCCGTGTCTGTTCCGGCCGATGCATATCCTTCATTAAGGCGGTCTTTGAAGGAGTTCTGAATGCTGCCGACAAACCCACCACCGCCGGACATCAGGAATCGGCCGTTCCACTGCTGAGGCAATAACAATTCGAAATTGATCTCTGCGCTTATTCTTCCCATCACACGACAGAACGGTTTGGTTATAATAGACGGCGGCAGCCATGGCTCGTCGTGTCGAAGTGTATCACTCACCCGGGATTCAACGCTCAGTATCGTGACCTCAGGAAGCTTGAGGTCCTTTAGTTTCTCACAGGGAATACAGGGAGCCTGTGCTTCGACCAGTATTGGAAACGATAACCATAAAAATAAGCAGATGATTGCGCAGCCTTTCATAACATGCGTTTGTTGGATGGTGGATAAAAGTTACAGAACCGGGATGTTTAAAAGAAGTCATTCCGAAGAAATGTGAACTCACTTATACTTCCCCTGAACAAACAAGTGCTGGGCCCCGATGACTATGTATCAAACCAAAAAAGAACAAAACGGCGGATCAGCAATACTCCGCACCTAACCCACATTGCAAACCATAGGTGCATACCATGCAATCAAACTTCACCCTTCCTCTTCTTCCTCAAAACCCTTCATCGTCATCTCTCCAAACTCCTTCAGCAATCTGTCCCACAAGCCCTCCTCTTTAGTGTAGCCAACAAATTTAATTAAGTCTTTGCTTGAAGTTTTGTTCGTCACCGGAGGTGTTATACAAGTCACATTCATCCCCGCTTTTTGCATGGCGTAAGTTTTATTCGTGAATGAATTGGTATTGGACTCACGACCACACACTTCAAAGGTTCTTTTGGAATCGTCCTTTATGATGAGCCAGAATTTTGTGATCATGGTCGATTTATTGGTTTTTGGTTGCCAAGAGCAAGATGGGGCCCAAGGCGAGGGACAAAAGGCCTCATTTACTATACACGTCGAGCGCAACATCAACACCCGCTTTGATGTCAATTGCATAATCACGCTTGTCATTTGGATGTTGGCGTGTGAATACCCGTTGATGATCGATGCTGGGTGACAGATCGCGTTTTCTAAGGTAGTCGCCCCACTCCTTCACTTCCGCATCGGTAAGGGTATTATCTCGCTGCTTCGCCATCATCTTAATCATGAACGGATCCCGCGAATTGCTTGTCCATCGCGTTGCCTCCTGCCTTACCTCCACCTTGTACTTGCCTTCAACGGGTCCCCTGCTGGCCGGCACATTAAATCGTCCCAGTTCCCCCGTGCCAGTATTCGTAATGTATACAACCACAGGCGGTGCATTCGGCTGATCAAAGGGTGTGAGTACGATCATTCCCCTCAACAGGGGCGAGTCATCTAACTTCACCGTCCCTGTTAAGGCACATTGGGATTTACTGGTAAGGAATCCATCAGATGCCAACCACCTGTACATGAGTTCAGGCCATTCTCCCAGAACGGGGTCACCGATGGCAAAGCCGGACCCATGCTCTCCATTCCGGAAGAAGTGAGCTTCAGCGGGTACGTTAGCCTGCAGAAGACCAGAATATAACGCAACCATTCCTTTCGTAGTACCGGCGTCTTCTGCTGTACCATACATGAATACCGGCGGAAAATTGGAGAGGACTGATTGATCCACATCTTCCGCCATCCGAATAGAGCCATAGGCCAGGATCAGAAAGTCAGGGTTAGTTGAAAATCTTTCGAATGGATCGCTGGCGCCTGTCATTCCTGCCATCGGATGAAAGGCCATATCGGCAATCAGGTTAGCACCGGCGGAAAAGCCAACGGCGCCGACCCTGTCGATGGAAAGTTTGTAGTCACCTGCATGGGATCGAATGTATTGCATGGCACGCTGCCCATCCTTCAGCCAGTCCGTCCTTGAGTAAAGGGGTCGTAAGCGGTAACGCAATAAGAACGCAGTGAAGCCGTGGTCTTTGAGCCATTGGGCAACGAGGACGCCTTCATGATCGACGGCCCTTATGGTAAAACCTCCTCCGGGAACAACGAGTACAGCGGCGCCGTTTCGTTTGGCGGTTTCCGGAATGAATGGAATAACAGCCGGTTTATCCTCATCACTGGAACCTGTTGCACCTGGAGCCCCTTCCGGCCAAAGCAAAACAGGGTCTTCAAGTTTTTGGGCTACTGAAACCGTCGTGATGGTAATGAAAAGAAGATGGATAAACAGCCTGGTAGATTTCATGATTTGTTGGGATAGGTTAAATAAGGTAACTAAGGTAGGGGTTAACTGCCAATTGTCGGATTAGGATTTCCAGGATGGCAGGATTTTGGGATTTAAGAACCGACTCTCTTCTTCAAAGCGCGACTCGCTGGGATGAGCCATTGACTGAATGATGAATTGCGAGATTAAAGGATTACCTTGATTTGCTTGCGACAAAACACGAGGTCGGACAGTCTATCAATTTCCGTACAATCCGCAATTAAGTCGGCGCCTGCGTTAAGCCAGAGTTTCTATTTTTTCATGTTCTGCAATTGGAACGTGTGTCGTTTGAGATGCATTTGAATGAACCACAGCCATTCATAGCGCGTGAGGTATCCAATGGTGGGAAGTTCAAAATCGAGGCAAATGAGGGTAAGGTCCTGTTGCGAAATGATGTGCAGGTCTTTCTCACGTACGCGGTACAGTTCTTTGAGCAACTCATTTTTCAAGCTGGGTTTATTATTCGGTTGCAGGGGTTCAGGCGATTTGAATTTTTGATTCACATCTTCCCACCAGGGCCGTATCGATGGCAGATACAAATCAACCTCACGATCAGGTGGTTTGGCGGAGGAGTCAGGAACTCCGTCTGTAGCAAGAATAATATGGGTGGCTACCTGGGCGGGTGTCCAACTGCCGGCAAAAGGTACACGATTAATGCTGTCCTCATCAAATGATGAAAATGCAGCGATGAATTCATCAAAGGCTGCAGCAAGGCTTTTCTTCAGATTGTCTTTTTCCAGTGGCATAGTGTATTCGTTTTTTTTACAAAGATTGTCGCCGGCAAACAAGAAAGCCGGGTGCGACTATGACAAAATCGAGGGGATATTGCGCCCTTTATCGAGGCAGAGCGTGCGTTAATAATGGGCGTCCAGTAATAAGGGAACGGCGAGCACTGACAAAAGCTATTCCACCTTCATAATATTATACCGTTCATTCTTCCACATCATCGTTTCTCCCACCTTCTTTCCCAGCAATAGTTTCCCAATGGGTGAATCGGGAGAGACAATGAAATACGATTGTTGATGAAGCGTGATGGCTCCAATGCTGATGGCGATGTAGAAAACACCTTTCGATGTAGTGACTAGAGAACCCTGAATAATCACCTCCGATGTAGACTCACGGACGATGCTTTGGAGAAAAGACCGAAGCTTCTCCGCCTCCTTCAGCTGGGCTGCATTGCGCTCGATTTCCAATTGCGCCATCGCGCGACCCGTCTCATACTTGTCGCCTGCGCTGCTTTTCGTCTCTTCGTTGGCCGCCTCTTGCTGAAGGTCTATTTCATTTTGTATACGCGCAATACGCTCTTCTACGTATTGCATGCAATAGTTGTAAAGGGACTCCTTTATGTTGAATGGTTTCGGCATGATGATTTCGGATATGCAAAGCTAATGTTTAATGTCTGAATCAACATTCTTGAAAGTAGTGGATAACAGGATTGTAACCCCTGGACCACAATTAACCTGAAAAAAGATTACCATGACTGACCTGACCCACCCGGTACGGCTAATGGCCAAGTTCGTCTTAAGAACAAGAGTATGCTTTTTCGTAACCAGTTTAATCCAACGAGATTGTTATTCATACAATTAGTAAGAATTTATAACTCGATTTTCTGTAACCTTCGTTCGGAAATTGCAATGGCAAATTTGATAGCAATAACAAGAATGAATAAATTTGGTAGTCTCAAAATAGCCTTTGTCATGAAGAAATTTTGTTATCTGCTACTTTTCACACTTCTTTTTACCGCTTGCTCCGTGAAACTAATTCCTAATTCAAAAGGAGATGATTCCTTAATTGGAGTTATTAACAAGAAAATCAAGTCTGGGGTGATCGGTCAAGAGCCGCTTATTTTTTTACAAGGGGAATTAATAAAGGCTGAAGATCTAAACTTGTTGAACGAATTCCCATTGAAAGATTTTACGGCAATCGACTTTTTGAATAGCGCTGAAGCGACTCTGCAATACGGAAGTGCCGGCAAGAGCGGCGCTGTATTGGTAACACCCTTTGTTGACGAAACACTGACCATGAAATATTACGAGGGCATAACCAACAAGCTGTTACTTGATAAAATTGATGCCATTGCAAAACAAGGTCTGACCAGGAAAAATCCGATACTCGTCTTTGATGGCATACCACTACAGGGAGAAAATATTGCAAATACGATAAACAGTCTTGGTGAAAATGATATAAAGCAAATAGATGTATTGAAGAAGCCCGCTGCTTACAGGATATACGGGATCAGGGCGATCAATGGGGTGATTCTAATTACCTCAAAACAGGGGTAATAGCGTTTGTTGCTTTGTTTTTTTGACCGACCACCGCGTCCTATCACGAACGACCACACTATATCAGATGTTCATTGCTTATCTTTAATTTCAAAACACCCTATGGCTTCAATCAATTGGAACAAAGAACTACAACCCCTCATTAAAAAATATAAGGGGAAGAAACATCCGCTGGATTATAACAATCCCTATGAACTGCTGGTAATGGTTGTGCTCTCGGCGCAGGATTCCGACCGGCATATCAATCAAGTTGCCCCCGAGCTTTTCAAAACCTTCCCGAATATGAACGCGTTGTCGAAGGCAGAACCAGAATCGTTGTTTCCTTTTATCAGTAAGGTGCGCAACTTCGGTAATAAGACTAAATGGTTGCTTGCATTGGCCGGCCAAATTAAAGAAGACAAGAACATTCCTGCGACTTTGGAAGAATTGACGGCGCTACCCGGCATTGGCCGTAAATCTGCCAATGTCATCATGCGCGAGATGGGCGTGAAGGCTGAGGGAATTATTGTTGACCTGCACGTGGTGCGCGTAGCCCCGCGACTCGGACTGGCTACTGGCACCGACCCGAAGAAACTCGAAAAGCAAATGATGGACGTGCTCGATCCGAAAGATTGGGGCGAAGTGGGCATGGCCATCTCCTTTCTCGGCCGCGAAACGTGCCGCCCCACCAATCCCAAGTGTACTGAATGCGTGATGAATACGGTGTGCGCCTATTATAAGGAACAGCAATAGTCGGCTGATCACCTGCACCACGCCGACGACGCTGTCATCCTGAACGCATGTGCACGGCCTACACAGATGAAGGATCCCCTGAACAGTAGCCCCGCACCAATTGTCTGAACCATGATTTGACTGATTCAAGGATGGCCTTGATTAAGTTATCAAAACAGTGCCTGTGTTAGGATGGGGATTCTTCGCTCGTACGCATTCTCCGCTTCCGACTATCGGGAACGGCGTTCAATAAGCAAAATAATATGCCCGCTACTCCACCTTCAACGCCTGCGCTGGATTCGTTGCAGCAGCGCGAAATGATAGATAGCTGATGGTAAGCCAGGCGAAACCAAATACAGCAACGCCTGCGACAATAAAGCGCAAGGGATTGATCACGGCTTGCAAGGTAAAGTTCTGTTCCCAATGTTCGATGAAAAACCACGTGAGTGGAGTCGCCAACACGAGGGCGATCACAATAAGCCACACAAATTCCTGAATGATCAGCAGCATCACACTGACCGTAGTAGCACCCAAAACCTTGCGAATGCCGATCTCCTTGGTTCTGCGCTCGACGGCAAATGACGTGAGCCCAAGTAAGCCCAAACATCCGATGAAGATAGCCAGACCGGTAAACACGCCCGACACTTTGCTTAGTTGATGATCGGCCTTGTATTGACGGTCAAAGGTTTCGTCGAGGAAGGTGTAGTCGAACGGGAGGTACGGAATCAGCTCGCTCCATTTTTGCTGAACGCGCGCGATGGTCGCGGGCATGTCTTCATCTTCAATACGAATGGACAGCCGACCCACATAATTGGTGATGGCCATCATGAGCGGTTCCACCTGCATGTGCAACGAGCGGTAGTTGAAGTCTTGCACCACGCCAATGATTTTTCCCCCGTCACGTCCCCGCACTTTCTTGTCGAGCGCTTCATCAGGTGTCCACCCAAAATCTTTCATCGCGGTTTCGTTTATGATGTAGGCGGTAGTGTCATCGGCCTTTACTTCACGGGAGAAGTTACGGCCTGCGAGCATCTCGATGTTGTATGCGGTAATAAAGTCATGGTCCGTGTAAATGTAGTTGATGTTCGTGGGCGACATCTTGCCATTTTCCATTTCTATCTGTGTGTAATTGTTGGTGGTCGATTGGCCGGGAACGGTATTGGAGCCTGTAATGGCTACCACTCCTTTTACACGCATCAACTCTTGCTTCACGGCGTCGAGGTGCTTTACAATAGCGGTGTCTCCATTGGTAGGCACGATCAGCGTAGCGTCTTTGTTAAACCCAAGATCCTGACTGCGCACGAGCGTAAGCTGATCGTTCACCAGCAGGGTTCCGGCCACGAGCATGATGGAGATTACGAACTGCATGGTCACCAACACTTTCCTGAAATTGTGGTGACTGTAGACACCTTTCACCGACGGACGAAAAATTTGCAGCGGTTTAAAACCGGAGATGATGAATGCAGGATACGCTCCGGCCAGCAGACCAATGAACAACAAAAAGAGAAAAGCACCGCTACTGATGAGCCACGGATTGGGCAACAACGAAAGACTCAACGGCGATTCCACCAGCGTCCGGAAGGCAGGCAGCACCATCCACGTGATGACGGCGGCAAGTAAGCCGGCAAGGAACGTGACGATGAGCGACTCACCCAGGAACTGCGCTACCAGCATTCGGCGCAAGGCACCCAAGGATTTACGAAGGCCCACTTCTTTCAGTCGCCGTGAGGCACGTGCGGTGGCGAGATTGATGTAGTTAAAGCAGGCGATCAATAAAATAAACAGGGCAATAATGGAAAGGATATAGATATTGTTCATGTTGCCACGTGTTCCGTTTTCCCATGAACGTTGTTTAGCCATGTAGATGCTGGCAAGCGGTTGGAGGGGAAGGTCTTCGTAATACATCCCTCCTTTCTCAACGTTTTTGTCGATAAAGGCTTTCATCTTCGCGCGCACCTTGTCGACCGCCTGAGCATCGTGTAGCAACAAGTAGGTTTTGAAGCCGTTCCAGAACCAGGCGCGGTCTTCGTTATCTTTATTGTTGCGACTCCAGGTGGAGAAGGAAATGAGACTGGAGAAGGTGAAGTGCGAGTTCTCCGGGACATCGGCCATCACACCTGTTATGGTGTAGTTATCATAATCCATCTTGATCATCTGACCCACGGGATCTTCATCACCGAAATATTTTTTTGCCATGGTCTCGGTTAGTACAATGGAGTAGGGTTCGCGCAGGGCAGTTTTCTTGTCGCCCTTCAACAAAGGCCAGCTGAAGATGTCGAACACGGTGCTGTCGGCGATGTAGCATTCCGGTTCGTAGAAGGATATTCCGTTGCGCTCTGCCAGGAGGTTCCATTGTTGCATGCGCACATAGTTCTCCACTTCGGGAAATTCTTTCTGCATGCGCGGACCCATAGGGGGTGAGCTGGCTGCCTGGAATAGCAGCTCATTCTCCGTTCGCAGGTTCTCCACGATACGGAAGATGCGAACGCCTTTTTCATGGTAGCGATCGAAGCTGAGTTCGTGATAGACATAGAAGGCAATCAGGCAGAAGGTGGCAAGGCCTACGGCGAGGCCGGTGATGTTAATCAAAGAGAAGACTTTGCTGCGCATGAGCGAACGCATCGAGGTGATGAAGTAATTCCTGAACATGGGTGCGGTGTTATTATTAAATGAAGGACTAAAGTTTTTGATGATGCCGGGCCGAAACAGCCGGATGACGTTGAGCAAAAAATGTATGCGTGCCTTTTTAATACTGCCCGCTCCCGCTTCGCGCCGGAACATTTCCGTGAGGTCGCCTTCGATGTCTTCCACTATTGCGGGGTTGCAGAACCAGCGGAAGAACCGAAGGAATAATTTAGGGGGCGTTATGCGCGGCGGTTGATTCATGATTTGGGGAAGGCCAGGCGGGGAATGGCTTTAAACATTTCGGCACGTTGTTCCTGGTTTTCACGCAGCACGCGCGAGCCCAGCGTGGTGAGGAAGAAGTATCGCTTTCGTTTTCCCCCGCGCACATTGGTGGCTTCGCCAAATTCGGAGGTGAGGTAACCTTTGTCTTCGAGGCGGCGGAGCACCGTTTGCAATGCGCCGATACTCACCTTGCGATCGAGGCGGTGTTCGATCTC
>DASUGQ010000289.1:0-29496 GCA_036273935.1 Cyclobacteriaceae bacterium
GACGGGATGACAACCAATGAAGCCCGGTTCTCCAGACAAATAGGGACCTTCAAGGTGATAGCCAATTATACTTTGTGCGACGACCTCATTTTCCTGAACACTTGAAAGGATACTAAAATTTCGAAGCAAGTTTTCATGAGCATTAGTAATTAATGTGGGCAAATAACCCGTCACACCTTCGCGCCATAGTGCCCGGGTAACTTTTTCAATTCCCTTATGCGTGAGATTGTCACCGGAGAAATCAATGCCTGCATATCCATTTACCTGGTTGTCAATCAGCCCGGGGGCGATAATACATTCAGCATTCCCGGAGTTGGTCTCTGCTATCTGGCTGATGATGCCTCCCTCCACAATTACCTGAACAGGTTTGTTTGATGAATAATGAAGTCCCTCAATGATGATCGTATCCTGCATCGCTCTTAAATTCATCTATTAAAATTGAATAATTCGTGAAGCCGAATCCCTATCCAGGAACAGGTGAAAATCATCATGCTTCTTTAAGATAGTGGACGGGATATCTTCAGAGATTTTGCTTGTGATCGTTTTATAAATCGCATCCGCTTTGACGAGGTAAGGAACGCTGCAAATGATTGTTTGACATTGAAGAGTCTGGTAAGGAGTAATGGTGACAGCCGCGTCCGGTACTTCATCTATTGACGCAAACCAGCCTTCGCCCACTTGTTGCAGTTTACACCGGTCGTCCAATTTCACCTGAATGTACGCCTCGCGGGTTTCAAAGTCTGCAGGCGGATCGTTAAAGCCGATGTGCGTATTCTCTCCAATGCCAATCATCCCCACGTCAACCGGACTTTCCCGGATGGCCGCCGATAGTTGCTTGAGATTTTCATTCAGATCATCCTTTGTTTCAACAGGGTAGAATTTTTTAACCTTAACCTTGTCAATGAATCTTTCCTGAATGTATTTGATAAAGGAAGCTTTATGTCCGGGAGGTAATCCGATATACTCATCCATATGGAATACTTCCACGTTGGACCAATCTACGTCAGAATCTGCAAGCCTTCGCATGGTTTCCATTTGTGACATCCCCGTGGCCAGCAAAATCCGGGCACACCCCTTTTGGGTGATCGCATCTTTTAATCGATCAATTGCCAGGGCCGCTGCCTTTTGCCCCAATTCTTGCCAGGATTTACTAATACTTATCTCCATTGCGCAATGCTCATTAGATTTACCGGAATCCATAGGATAACAGATTGATAAATTACAGATAAGCTTAATATAAAATTATCTTGTAGGGAAATTTCCTTTCCAGTGTGTACTTTGCACATCCATTCAAATGGAACCCACACTTAAATAATAACTTAAAATCATCTTACCCATTTATGAAAAACTTATTTACGCTCATCGCAGTATTACTTTCCTTTAGTGCATTTTGTCAGGGACAACTGCAGAAGGAAGCAACAGGATTTATCTCGTTCTCGTCCGGAAAAGTGATGCAATTAGCCGAGGCTGTCCCCGAAGAAAAATACACCTGGTCGCCTCAAGCAGGTGTTCGTTCATTTGCCGATGTATTCAAGCACATTATTTCAGCTAACTATTTCTTCGGATCTAAATTGGGCGCGACCATTCCAGCCGGAGTAAAAATGGAAACGCTTGATATGGATTTAAAAACAAAAGCCGACATCAAAGCAGCCTTAAAGCAGTCGTATGATTTTATTTTAGCAGCAGTCAAAGACACGAAAGATGAGAACCTGGCAGCTAAAGTAGAATACCCTTTTCCTGGCGAATTCACAAACATGTCGAGTGTTCTGATAGCATTGGCGCACTCGGATGAGCACCTGGGACAATTGATTGCCTATTCGCGTGTGAATGGCATTAAACCGCCCTGGAGTGAGTAAACGTTATTTAAATTAATGTCAAACGGGACCTTACTTTGGTCCCGTTTTTTTTATTGGAAACTTAGAAGCTTGACGAACTCTCAATCAAATAAAGTATTAACCCCACACTCAGAACGAGAATTGTAAGGGTTAAAATAAAGGTGAGAATGGAAGAAGGTTCGTATGATTCTTTAGCAAGAGACCTTTCGGTTCTTTTATACCTGATGAATGATAAAAGGAGCATTACCGAACCCAGCCCTACCAATAAAATGCCTATGAGAGACGAGTGATGCTGACGTGGGGCAGCAAACTCCTTTCCAAGGAGAATGGACAATTGTCTTATGAATAGCGAAAACTTTACCACCACGAATCCAAACGCCATAATACCGATGCATGTTCGTATCCATGCCAAAAAAGTGCGTTCATTAGCAAGGTGGTCGGTGAGATTGATCTTTTTCCCCGGGTTAAAATCCCCTTTCTTATAGTCGTCCGGCGCTTGCATTTTTTATTTTAGTTTCTTCAATACAGCTTCCATCATCTCGGTTTGTATACGTTGTATTTCCATCAATCGCTTACTCTGATGAATAAGCAGGTGGTCAATCTTTTTATGTAATAATTGAATTTCCAACTCTGCTTTTAAATTGATCTTGTAATCATGCTCTGAACGCATACGGTCTTTTGCTTCTTGCCGGTTTTGGCTCATCATGATAACGGGCGCCTGTATGGCAGCCAGACAGGATAAAATCAAGTTAAGCAATATGAAGGGATAGGGATCGAACGCCCTATTACTTAACCACCATATGTTGATACCCATCCAAACTAATATGAAGGCAAAGAAGATTATAATAAATTTCCAACTCCCGCCAAATTCCGCAATACGATCGGCAACCCGGTCACCTACTGTTAATTTTTCATCAATTGTGTCTTCAATTTTTTCGGACAACAAGCTGTTTTCAGATATGCTGTTGATCACTTCTTTTTCCAGGGCGTCTAATTCCCCCACTTCATTTGCCAACAACTCATTCAGATATTCCTTCTTCAACGAAATCAACTGGTCATCGCCGATATAACTTTCATTACCCGCTGTGGGAAAACGGCGGGTTAAAAAGGTTTGCATGTTACGATCCAGTGCTGATAACGGGATCGCGTGTTCCTGAGGATACTCTTTCCCTGATGCCATACAATTCACTTTCTTTTCCATTGGCAAATACTCTGAATCATGACGTAACATTAGCTTGCCTGCCATCTTCCACCTACAGCGGCAAATGAAAATTCCAGGCGATTAATGAACAATCGAAAATTAAGCAACAATTGGTGTACTCTTCCTATGATAGTAAATATAAGATAGTGCAAGAAATCCGAAAGGTAGAATCATAAATAGCATTGGCGGTTGTAGTCCGCTAACGCATATTCCAGAATAAGTCGCTCCTGCCAGGTCAAAAAATAATCCGGCATAAGCCCACTCCTTCACTCTTGGAAATCCGGGAACAAGAATGGCGACGACGCCAAGTAGTTTGGCAACACCAAGAAAGGGGATAATGTATCTAGGATAACCAAGTTGATCAGTTACCAGGGTGACTGCCTCCGGGGTTACGATAATATCAGGAACAGCTGAGAATAGCATAAAGGCACCGAAGAGGCCAGTGAATACCCAGTACAGGATTTTTGTTCGTTTCATGATGATTTCTATTTAGTTCTTGAATGACGATGCAACTTAACCTGGATCGGACGAATTATCTGCGGATCGGCACGACAAATTAGAGGGTGTCTTACGACAACCATTTGCAGCCATAAGACGTAATTTAATGGGCAACTCAGACACTAATCCCCCAACCCACTAAAATGCAAGAACCTCTTAATAAGCGCATAGATGTGATCGACGCCCTTCGGGGATTCACCCTGTTAGGCATCGTCATCGCTCACATGACCGAGCAATATTATGCCGGTATGCATCCGGAACAATTCGATCCACAAAAAACAAGTTCCGTGGTTGACAAAGTCGTGAGTGTGTTGGTTGGGGTATTAATCACGGGAAAGTTTTTTATGATTTTCTCCTTTCTGTTTGGAATGAGCTTTTTTATACAGCTAAATAATGCAAAAGGAGATCCAGGTTTTCTAGTCAAATTTTCATGGCGCCTTATATTACTGTTTGGAATAGGGTTTATACATCACTTGCATTACCGGGGTGACATTCTTACAATCTATGCCATGCTGGGAGTTGTGCTCCTGTTGACCTATCGATTACCAGACAACTATCTTTTATGGATAGGGCTCCTCCTCGTAATCGATGTTCCTGGCATACTTGTTAGAATAATAAAATTGTCAACGGGGGATACTGGTATAAATGATTTCATCAGACAAGACCAGACAGAGTTATTGCAGTATTATCAGACTTTTAAATCCGGTGAATACATTGACCTTCTAAAAGAAAATCTTGCCAGCTTCAAGACGAAGATGATCTACCAGGTGTGGTCGGGCAGACTTTATATAACAGCGGGATTATTTGTTCTGGGCCTGTACGCAGGGCGGAAGAAGTTCTTTGAAAATATCTCAGCAAAACTTCCATTGCTGAGGCGACTAGTCCGCCTGTCCGCCTGGACATTGCTGGGTGTCATTATCGTTGGGCTCGCATTTTTCGCAGCAGGCAACGGTCTTGTTCCGGGAGGGCTCTCACAGGATGTCAACATCGCGGCGGGACTAAGCTTTTCTGACATACTGAATGCCTGCCTGGCAGTCCTTTATGTGGCCTGGTTTATGATGCTGTTTCAAAAAGACAAGTGGAACAAAAGGTTAATGAAGTTCTACGAAGCTGGTCGCATGGGACTTACAACCTACATCATGCAGTCATTCTTTGGGTTGCTTATTTTTTCAACCATTGGACTCGGTATGCTTGATGATTTCGGAGCATCCATCTCATTCCTGATTGCGATTGTG
Source organism: Cyclobacteriaceae bacterium (assembly GCA_036273935.1). Lineage (GTDB taxonomy): Bacteria > Bacteroidota > Bacteroidia > Cytophagales > Cyclobacteriaceae > ZC4RG29. Next base: position 4,770 of record DASUGQ010000289.1, read on the forward strand.
ATTTTCATTGTTCAAATCGTGATCAGTAAATTTTGGCTTCAGCATTTCAACTATGGGCCGATTGAATGGATCTGGCGATGCTTCACGAATTTGAAATGGGTGCCTCTGATCCGAAAATAAAAACATGCAGAGAATTTCTTAGCTCCAGTATTCTTTCATTTTCTTTCTAACAAATGACACACTTCGTTCAAGTTGATCCATACCTTCCACTCCATCTTCGATACTGATCCACCCGTCAAATCCGACACGTTTGAGTTCACTGAAAATGGCGTCGTAATCATTCAGTCCCTTTCCAATTTCGCCATGACTCAGGCGCTTTGCATAACCAACTGCTCCGCCCTCTTCTTTTCGCAAATCCTCAAGTGTGCCCACTTTGAGATAGCGGTCACTGGCGTGCATCGTGACAACCCGATTAGATATCCGATATAATAAATCAAGTGGATCTTCGCCGGCAAGGTAGGTATTGCTCGGGTCATAGTTAACGCCAAAATTTGGATGATCGATTTGATCAACCAGTTGACAAAATATATCCATCTTTTGTGCAAACTCGGGATATTCCCAGAAGTCATCTTTATAATGGTTCTCGAGAATAAGGGTAATGTTTCGCTCAGCGGCATAAGGAAGACAATCCACTATGCAATTTGCTGCCAATTTAATTCCCTCCTCAATGGAAAGTTCAGGCCTTCGCTGGCCCGACAGCACACGACAAAATGATCCACCAAGCGCGTAGGTCATATCGATCCAACGTTTTTGTTTGGTAATCTCTTTCTCGCGGAATGCTGCGTCAGGATGGGTGAAGTCAGGGGAACAACACATCATGGGGATTACCTTTCCCTTGTCCTCAACCTGTTGTCTAAACAGTCGCCAGTTTTCCTCGTTCCCCATTTCGATGAATCCGGCATACCATTCAAGTCCATCAATATCCAGCGCGCAAGCAAGTTGAATCCACTCTGAAACCTTCATTGTTCCATCTTTGCATAGGGCTTGCATGAATGCTTTAGGAAAGACAGCAAGTTTTGGCATATCAAATTATTTTGTAGGAATGGTTGAACTGTCTTTGGGCGGATTTCGTCCGACAAATGGATGCTGTTCTAGGTCGACAACCTGTCCGCTAATTGGTCCGCATTCATCGGAGAGCCAGTAGATGGCGGCCGCTGCGATCTCGGCCGGCTTTAGAATTCGTCCAGCGGGAGCATAAATAGCGGGCAACTCGGTGTACCAGTCATCTGCAAGGCCATGTTCGCGTTTTCGTTTTACTTCCGTTTCTGTAAGGACCCATCCGGGATTGATCTGGTTTACACGAACGCTATTTTCACGATGAAGCGTGTCACCAAGATTTCTTGTCATCGTCATCAGTGCGCCTTTTGAGACACTATAAGGCAAGAGATTCGGTTCGCCACAATAAGCGTTTACAGAACCAATATTCAAAATGCAACCCTTTGATCTTTGTAAATGGGGAAGAGCCGTTTTGATAAGATTAAACGGAGCGAGCGTATTAATCTCAAGAACTTTGCGGAAGAAATCCATGTCTGTTGTGGCAATATTACCTGACACGACAGCAGCTGCATTGTTAACAACTGCATCCAGTCGTTTAAATCGGGCGATGGCGAGGTCGACCAAATGTTGTGCAGCGTGTTCAGCGCACAAATCCTCGATATGAAGTACTGCTTTGTCGCTTCCAATTTCCTTTACAACATCGTCGCCGAGATCACGTTCGAGCCCGTGAATAATGACGGAAGCACCTTCCGCGACGCATCTGATCGCAATGGCCTTGCCTATACCGGTGGTACTACCCGTTACCAGAATAACTTTGTTTTTAAGACGCATAACTCAAACCGGCTTAAGAACACTTTTTACTACAACCCCTGAATGCATTTTATCAAATGCCTCATGCCACTCCGACACAGGCCATACACCCCCGATAATTGGCTTTACATCCAATTGTCCGCCAGCAAGCAAAGTAATGACCCTTTCCCAAATAGGCCAGTTGTGACTAAAGCTTCCCTGTATCGTAACATTTTTTTGAACAATAGGATCAATAGAGAAACCAAGTGGCTGTGGCCCCCAGCCCACTTTCGTAATGTGTCCTTTCGGGCGTACCCATTGCATGGCATTTTTCAGCGTGGCGCTGGCACCTGCTGCATCAATTATACAATCCGCGCCAAGTCCATCACGCTGACGTGACCATTCGGTGGCATCGCCAACGATCCCCTCGCATCCATACACCTTCCCGATTTCAAGACGATTCATGTCAGCCGCGAGCCCAACAAGTGCTACTTCGGCTCCGCATAGCCTTGCCACAGCTGCGCACAAAATTCCTATAGTTCCGGGTCCGATCACAATTACGCGATCACCCGGTTTTATCCTGGAATTTTCAACTACGGCATTGTAGGCAACACAACAAGGTTCGGTGAGGCAGGCTTGGTCAAAACTAAGTTCATCAGGAACGACGTGCAGACATCGGGCGGGCACCGTGACAAAACGAGTCATGGCGCCATTTACACCATAACCAAAACCTTTCCGGGTTGGATCCAAATTGTAAAGCCCCTGACGTGACATCGGATTATTTTGATCGATAACAGCAGCCGTTTCACTCACCACACGATCGCCTTCCTTCCATCCCCCTACCCGCTTTCCGACTGCTGCCACATGCCCGCCAAATTCATGACCCAATACCACGGGATAATTTACCGGCCAGCTGTGATCAGCGGTCCATTGATGCAAATCACTTCCGCAGACGCCAACGTTAGCAACTTCAAGCAAGACGTCTTCCTCTCCAAATTCAGGTTTATCTATTTCGCGAATCTCTACAGAACCTTTTGTAGGTGCGAAGTTTACAACTGCAGCGTATTTCATATTTCTATTTAATAATCAATTCCATTCAGAATTTTCCGACATGAACCTCTCCATAAGAATGGATTTTCTCGCAGATGAGCCGTAGCGAACTTTCCAAATCTCCGTCCGCTGTCTTGAACGCGTCTGCATCAATGGTGAGCGGCGCACCCAATACGACAAGGGGCGCACCATATAAGGGACATTGAATCGCCTGTTCAAGGCTCAACCCTCCAACCGCCTGCACGGGGATGCCGACCGCGCCGACAATTTCTTTGAGTTGATCCAGTGGACTTGGCATCCGACGACCTTGCGCCGCAATGCCCCTTCGTTCATCATAGCCTATGTGATGAACAATGTAGTCACACCCGAGGTCTTCCAGCAGTTTTGCTCCCTTCACCATATCAGGACAACCAAGGTTATCGCCCATTACTTTCACACCGTAATCACGACCTGCCTTTACAACACACTTTACTGTCTCCTCATGAGCGCGCGCCATTACGACGACATGTGTCGCTCCTGCCTTTGCCATCATTTCTGCTTCCAGATAACCACCATCCATCGTCTTGAGATCTGCAACGATGGGTACATTGCGAAATGAATTCCTCAATTCGCGCACACCGTGTAATCCTTCCGCTAAAATAAACGGTGTTCCGGCTTCTAACCAATCGACACCAGCGCGCAATGCCATTGCTGCCGTGTCAAGCGCTTCATCCAGGTTAGTGAGATCGAGCGATATCTGAACGATGGGTTTCATATAAATCGAAATTCTTGATGGGGCGGTCAAGATAATAAAATTGATGAAACAACCTAAGTCGAAAAGAATGATTAGTTGATCCGTCAATTGACAGTCGATGATTGAATTAGCTGGCGAAATTCTTCACATCCTGAATTTGACTAAAATCCCTAATTTCATGTTCGCAATTGAACGTGTAGATTATGTATAAATTAAAGTCCAGGCGAATTCTTCTATTATCAGGATTACTTTGTTGTGTTATACATTCAGTCGCACAACGCGTCACGATCCCGATCGAAACAGACAGCCACGCGCTGGTCCTTCAAACCGATAACAAGAATTTATTAAGAACAATTTATTTTGGGAAGCGGATGCTATCCAATGACGAATACGCCGCTGCATCTGAGGTGCTTCGTCTTGATGATGACAACGCAGGAATCTACAACGCCGCCTATACACCATCAGGAACATGGAACCTGTTGGAACCCGCTATCCAGCTCAAGCACGCTGACGGGAACCCTTCACTGGAATTGAAATATGACAGCCATACCCAGGAACAAGTCGATGCTAATACGTCGCTTACAAGAATTATATTAAAAGATAATCTGTATCCCGTGCAGGTGACATTATGCTATAAAGTATGGAAGAAAGAAAATGTAATTGAACAATGGACGGAAATTCAACATAGTGAGAAGAAGCCTGTGCTTTTGCAGAAGTATGCCTCCGCTAATTTATATTTTGCAGGCATAGATTTTTACCTGACAACATATCATGGCATGTGGGCAAAGGAAATGCAGCCGGCCGAGATGAAACTGGCACGGGGGATGCGCTCTGTTGATACCAAACTCGGGACACGGGCGATGTTATTACAATCGCCAAATTTCATTTTATCCTTTGGAGGAAAAGCTGACGAACACAAGGGCGATGTTATCCTTGGGCAATTGGCCTGGAGTGGAAACTTTAAAATGGAATTTGAGGTCGACGCTTATAACAATCTCCGAATGATCGCCGGCATCAATCCCTATGCGTCTGAGTATTCCCTTCAACCTAATCAAATATTCAAGACTCCCTCGCTGATCTATGCAATGTCCGGAAGCGGTACAGGCGCTGCCAGTCGCGGACTTCACTCCTGGGCCCGAAAGTACCGCGTTCTTGATGGTGACGGAAGTCGGCTTACGTTGTTAAATAACTGGGAGGCTACTTATTTTGATTTCGATGAAAACAAGATAACCTCCTTGTATGAGGATGCCAAAAACTTAGGCGTCGACTTATTTCTACTGGATGATGGTTGGTTTGGAAACAAGTATCCAAGAAACAATGACCAATCGAGCCTTGGCGACTGGCAGGAGAATGTCAAAAAATTGCCGCATGGCATTGGATACCTTGTGAAGGAGGCTGAAAAAGAAGGTATCAAATTTGGGATCTGGATTGAACCCGAGATGGTGAGTCCGAAAAGTGAACTTTATGAAAAACATCTTGATTGGGTGATTCGTCAACCGGAAAGACCAGAAGTATATTATCGCAATCAGTTAGTACTTGATTTATCCAATCCCGAAGTACAGGATTTTGTATTTGGTGTCGTTGACAACTTATTCACACAAAACCCGGCGTTGGCGTTCATTAAGTGGGATTGCAACGCCGTCATTTATAATGCTTATTCGGCGTACCTGAACAAGAAGCAAATACCTCAATCGCATTTGTACGTGGAATATGTAAGGGGCCTTTATAAAGTGTTGCAGCGCATTCGTACAAAATATCCAAATGTGCCCATGATGCTGTGTTCCGGCGGTGGCGGCAGAGGGGATTATGAATTACTCAAGTATTTTACCGAGTTCTGGCCCAGTGACGACACCGACCCGCTCGAAAGAATCTTTATGCAATGGGACTATTCTTATTTCTTTCCTGCAATAGTTACTGACAATCATGTTACGGATTGGGGCAAACAATCATTAAAATTCAAAATAGATGTTGCCAGCATGGGTAAGTTGGGGTTCGATATTGTTGCCAGTCGTCTCAGTGAAAATGATATGAACTTCGCAAGGGAGGCCGTGAACAACTATCGTTCCTTCAAAGAAATTGTCTGGCATGGCGACTTATTCAGGCTCGTTAATCCTCATGAGCATGATGTTGCAGCCTTGATGTACGTGAATGCAGAAAGAAGTCAAGCTGTTGTTTTTAACTATCTCGTAAATTATAGACAACGCCTTGTCGAACCCCAAAAGCCGATAAGATTGGATGGGCTCGATCCTGGAAAAAAATATCGCGTGAGGGAAATTAATATTTATCCTGGCTCGAAATCACCGATTGACTCATCCAGTGTTCACACGGGTGATTTTCTTATGAACATCGGTATTAATCCAAATATAAGCTCAGGCCGAACAAGTGTCGTGCTGGAAGTCAGAGAGGTGAAATAACAATTTGAAAATGGGCACTCCCTGACCATTCCGTTATGCAAGGGCACGTTCCGATTTTTCTTTTTCAGGAACGATACTTAACGGAAGACGCACGATAAACCTTGTAAAGTTACCGGGCTCCGACTTGATTGAAATAGATCCATTCAATGCCTGGACTGATTTTTGAACAATATATAATCCAAGACCGTTTCCTTTTGAGTCGATACTTCCTTTGAAAAACATATCGAACAGCCTATGCTCAATTGTGTCGTCAATCCCAACACCATTATCGTAAACGCTAAATTCAACATGACCTTCGACTGTTGCGGCCTTGAACTCAACACGGGCACGCAAAGGATCACGCATCACGCTGTAGAACAACGCATTTTCGATGAGGTTAAAAATGATGACTTCTACGAGGTTGGGGTATGAATAAAAGACCAGCTTTTCGGGAACATCCACATGGAATTCCACGCCCAGGCTTTCGATCGTTTTCTTGAATTTATCCTGAACATTTTCGACCATCTTCGCCAGCTCGATGCCAGAATAATTGGTCGGCTGATTGATCTCACTAATGATGCTGAGCTTTTTCAAAAGCTTGTCCATTCCTTCGGTTGTGTTAGCCACCTTCTTCACCAATTCTTTTGTCTCCCCCTCGGACAGGTGAAGGGCAATGTTACAAAGGCCTATGATAGAAGAAACAGGGGATCGCAGATCATGTGAGGCGCGGTAAAGAAAGGTATCTAACTCGCGGTGCGCCTCTGCCAGTGACCGGGTTCGTTCCAGCACAATGTTCTCAAGGTTTTCATTTATGTGTTTGACTTCTGCGTTTGCCCGAACCAATGCTTTCTTTTGTTTCTTTAATCGCGAACTAAAAGAAATCAGGAGAATACTCAGCGTCGCGAATGTTATAACGAGGCCTGATATTCCAATTAGCCGCTGTCGGAAAATGCGCCGCTCTTCCAATCGCCTTGCTTCACTTTCAGAAAGCCTGCTTTCCAGATTTCGAACGTCAAAATATTTTTCCTTCAGAGAATTAATAATTTCACGATAGTCGCTAAGGTTTTTGTAAAAACGACCTTCATTTTCGGTGAGCAACTTTTCCAACGCGAGGAGATCCGAAAGCAAACTTGTCCTGGCGTTTTCATCAAGACTGGTCAATCCTCGCTCGAGTTTCTGATTAATTACTTTTATTTTGTCATCAAAATCAGCTCGCTGTGTTTGCAATGTCAGGTTTTCTTCTGTGGCCTGACTTAAAAGGGTTTTAATATCATCTTCAACAAAGGAGGAGTCTGAAATTTTTCCAATGACTGCACCTTTGTTCCGGCTCAACGAGTCTTGTAATTGCAACATCAGTTCGTTGAATTTTTTATCCAATCTTTCCCTGTCTTCCTGTGTCAGATTCTTGAGTTGAAAATCCTTGAAGACCGCATAAAAAACGGTCAGCGATTGAATTGAATCCAGTTTTGCAAAATCAAAATCCTTAAAGTATTCAGGGTTTTGCTCAGGGCCAATGCTTGAAGTTGAAGTTTTTGGGACTTGCTTAGTGCGACTTGCCGTCAGAACATACTCACCATCAGAAATCTTAAGACTCGCAATCTCATATCCGCTTGCAATAAACTGGTTAGCGGAGTTTATCTTTTCATCGAGCGGAAGGGTTAGATCCAACCTACCGTCCGCATTCGTTGACGAGGTAACGCTTTTCTTTCCCTTAAAGGTTATGGATACATTAGCTAATGGTTTATTACCTGGTTCTCTTATAACAACATGGGCGAGTTGATACGTCTTTTTTCTTACAACAATTTCCAGAACTCCCTTGCTATGATTCCAGGACGCTGGTTCAAGCTCGTCATTTTTGATCTTTATGATTTTTATCGGCAGCTCGTTGTCGTTCAATTCAATGAACGCCTCACCCTTCGCTCCAACGGAGATATACTCTTTATTGTTGATCGACACCTCAATATTCTTCATGGGTTGAAGCTGCTGATCGTATGTTTTAACCTGTATTAGCTGTTGTGCCTGAATTGAATGGCCGGCAATGAACATCGAGGATAAGAGAATTATCAACGCCCGGACCTTTCTCCATTCAGAAACATGTCTTCGGTTGACTTTATGAAGGAATTGCACGGATGTCATCATTTTACTCCTTCTCATTCTTTCTTGAAAATATCTTTTACGATCACAATTTCATAAGCGCTTAGCTCCTTTCGGCGCTTCGGAATCTCAAGGGCCACGACATGGTTATCTTCTCCAGGTTGAATTACACGAATAACGAATTTGCTAAAATACGGAATCACAATGTTGAAATTCCCATCCTCGTCGGAGACACTTTCGTGAACAACTTCATTTCGATCTTGATCAATGACTGATATTTTGACATTCCGCATAATCTGCAATTCCTTTGAATCATCCCAGTCGCTCTCCTTGTATTTGATGACCCCGCTGATCTCGAGCGGAAATTGCTGAAGGTCCATTTCCAGTTCGTAAATATCGTCATCATAGCCTCCTCTCTTTCGGTTAGAAGAAAAATACCCATGCTCTCCCATTGAATCGATTACAATTCCGAAATCGTCATAACTGCTGTTAATTGGATATCCTGCATTTTGAGGCTCCTCGAAATTACTCCGGTTAGCCCTGGCTTTGAAGATGTCGAGGCCACCGAGACCGGGATGACCATTTGATGAGAAGTAAAGCATGTTATTCAGGTGCAGGTATGGGAACACCTCATCTTGCGCTGTGTTGATACCTTCTCCAAGGTTCACCGGCTTCGACCATCTGCCATCGATAAAAACGGATTTATAAAGGTCCCGACCGCCAAAACCACCTGGCATGTCCGAAGAAAAATATAACGTTGTTCCATCGTTACTTATCGAGGGATCACTAATAGAATAGATTAGACTGTTGTATGGGAATGACTTTGTTATTGTCCATTTTCCATTGTTCAGTTCACCGAAGAAAAGCTGCAACGTGCGAACGCCATTAGCGCCCGGATCAACGCTTGTTGTAACGAACACCATTTTGTTGTCGTTATCATAAAAGCCTACAGGACCAGCGTTATAATGGGACATGAATGCTTTATCAAAAGCAAGGACTTTGTTGTAACTGATATCTTCAGCACTACCTTCGGAGGCGCTGCAGTAGTAAATTTTATAGAAAGGAGCATCTAATGAAGCGTTGACTTTCTCTACCACCTGTGTCTCTTTTCTATTTGAAATAAAAACGATTCCGTGATTAAAGTAGGTCGGACAGAGCTCTCCAAGGTTTGTGTTGAACGAGATAGGTTTCACTGAAAACTGGGCGGAATCTTCGTAAAGGTACTGGATATTGTTCAGTCTCCATATTTTTTTAATCACCACTTCATCCTTTGGATTCGTCACAAGGTATTCGCGGTAAGATTCAATTGCCTTCCCATAATTGGCCGTGACGGCAAGAGCCTCTGCAAAGTTGTAAAGGTCAGCGGGGGGCAAGGTATGTTTTCCGCTAAGGTAATGACTATAGTAATTAATGGATTGCTTATATTGTTTAAGCGAATAATAGCATCGCGCCATCTTGAGATGATTCTCACTCGAAAATGATTTCTTCCTTGAGGCGTTTATGTACAACTTCAGTGCATCAGGATAATTTTTCTGTTCAAAATACTGGTCGCCAAGATCTACGCCATCCCTGAACAATTGAAAAACTGTTTGCTGTGCTTGCACGTGAGTACTTAAACACGACATCGCAAAAAGGAAGGTTAGGCGCGTCAATATCGTACTCGAATTAATCATCTGGGTGTCACAATTTTCGTCTGCGTGTAGCGGAAAAGGTAATGCACCATCAACTCATGCGAGGCGTTGCTCAACCTGGCGACGTCGCCAATAGTATGATCATATGCATAGCCAAACTGCAACTGGGGCGTGACCTGGGCTTTGAAAAGAAAATCTACGGATTCGTTTTTCCGGTATGACAGACCGAAATTTATCACGTTTCTGTAAACCAGATTCACGTTGACATCGAATGAGAAAGGTAAATCAGGAATATATTTTAGCAGTACGGAGGGTTCAAAATTCAAATTCTCAGTAAGGGTAATATTGTATTTGCTAAACAGAAATAAATTAGTCCTGTTAAGTTGAACGGATACCGAGTCACTGAGGGAAACTTTATTGGGGAGCAATTCAGGTGCGGACAATCCAGCCTGGAATTTGGCGCTTCTGAAATAAATGCCGGCTCCGAAATCAAAAAAAGTGCTGGAAATATTCATGTTATAAATTTTCGGATCATTGGTTGCGCCCGTCAGCGATGCATAGTCCGATTTTGCATTGTGAAAGCCGGCCTGGATCCCCATCGACAAATAAGAGCTTGAACCGGTTTGGATGTGGTATGCATAATTGGTTAATACACTGAGATTCTTGTGCACCCCAATTTTGTCATTCACCAAAGTGAGGCCTAAGCCAAGTTTCTTTTTCTTAACCAAAGTGTGAGCCGAGAAGGTTTGGGTTGTCGGCGCATTTTCGACTTTGTTCCATTGGTTTCGCTGAATAAAGGTTAGGCTAAGCGCTTCTTCAGCACCTGCATAGGCTGGATTAATTACGAGCCCGTTGAACATGTATTGAGTAAATTGAACTTTTTGTTGCCCCCTGCATAAGGGGGCAAAAATCAAAATAAAGCCAATGGCCAACAAAAGCTGGATTCCTGCCGTGCGATGTGATGAAAGCTTCATCATTGTACCAGTTCGATAAATCCAGTTTGTTTTACCTTCTCCGCCCTGTAGTCCACTTCTATTGTATAATAATATGTACCTGTAGGAACCAGCGAGCCCTTGCTATTCTCTCCCTTCCAGACCACTGATTCATTATCATACCCGCTAGCCTGATAAATCACATTTCCCCATCGATCAAAAATGGTTACCCTGTTATTGGTAAATTGATCGAGATCGGTAATGATCCATTCATCATTAACACCGTCGCCATTTGGTGTAACCAATTCCACCACTTCAATTTTAACCTCCTTGTATGCCACGGTAATATTGAAGGTACACGTGGTTCCCACTCCGGAATCATCCGTGGCCGTATATTCTACCTTCGTGCTACCAACGGAGAAAAAATCACCTGGACTGTGTGAGCTGGTCAATGTTACATCACCGCAAGGGCTCGATGCGGTCGGCTCAGTCCAGGAAACGCTAACCTTGCCGGATTCATCTGCTTCGGCTCTTATGTCACCTGGACATCCCGTAATAACAGGTGGATCATTGCTTGTAACCACCACATCGAAATTACAATAGGACGCATTTCCATAAATGTCGGTGGCCTTATATTCAACGGGCGTTGTTCCAACAGGAAATACATCACCAGGAAGGTGGGAACTTGTCAATTCTCCCTTCGCACAATTGTCTGTGAACGTTGGCTCCGTCCATTGAACCTTGGCCTGGCAACTGCCTGCATCAGCAGGAACAGATATATCATTCGGGCAGTTTTCAATAACCGGAGGTGTTTTATCCTCAACTGTAACGGTGAATGTACATATGGAAGAATTTCCTGCATTATCTTTTGCTGTATAGGTCACTATGGTTTGCCCAACCGGAAATGTAGCCCCTGTGGCGTGTGAAGCAGTCAGTACTACCGCCGAACAAACATCGGTTGCCGTTGGTGCAGTCCATGTTGCTGTTCCCTGACAGGGTAGGCTCGCCGTTACAGCGATGTTCGCGGGACAATTATTTATGACAGGCGGGGTTTTGTCATTTACGAGTATATTGAATGAACAAGTAGCAGTATTCCCGTATACATCAGTAGCTGTGTATGTCACCTTAGTGGTGCCCAATGGAAAAATCGCGCCAGGGCTGTGGGTGGATGTGATCGTAGCTGAGCTACAGTTGTCGGTGGCTGTTGGTGGTGTCCAGCTAACAGCCGCTGAACAGGCTGCCGAACCCGTCGAAGCAGTGATGTCAGAAGGGCAATTCGATATGACCGGGGCTATTTTATCAATTGATGATGATGCACAACACAGAGGACCTCCAGTTTTGCTGGTACCGCTTATAACCGTAAAACTTCCATATGAGGAATTTACAAAGACTGCCGAACCGCACGAGGTATTAATAACAGCATTATAAATACCGTCAATTGCAAGGGTCACCTGGCTCGCTACGAATGCACCATCGGGCAGAGATCCCTTAAATGAGAAATTTGCGCCTGGATTTACTAAGCCTGAATAGACCGTATTGATCCCATCCAACGCTGTAACCAGAACAGGTAGAAGTGTGCCATCGTATCTTAATGTTAAACCGTTTATTCCGCCGGCGCATGCTCCGCAACTGGCTGGTAATGGGCAGTTACAATTTTGCGCCATGACACGACATGCGACAAGCGTTAGCAATACCGCAAGCAGGTATTTACGACTTTTCCGGGGGGCGATAAAAATGCAAACGTCGTCCATTGACGGCCGGTAAAAAATAGGTTAGGTCTCAATCAGCTTCCTTATTCAATCAGGAAGGAAGGCAACAGACTATAGACAAAAAAATATAGGGGGCCTTGAACCCTACAAGATAGTGAATTAAAAAAGAACGATCAAGTCCTAATTTAATGGCACAGGGCCCTCAAAATTAACCATTTCGGTTTGCTTAGGGCGGTCAAATACCCGAGGTCGTGTCATGACAGAATCCGGCTCTACCCTTCGTCACCTTTGCTCGTGAGGGGACGGCATGACCGATCAACCGGTTGCTTATTTCGCCGGGTAATTTTCTGCAAAAGATTTGCCCTTCATCGTTACGATAATCGCCCCGTAACGAGCTCTTTCCCCGTAACGATCTATTGCATTTTGATTTCTCAATATATAAACTGAATGGATGTGGCGACTGTCGATTTTTTCAAATTCCTCACGAGAAATTTCCTTTGCGGTTTGACCTTCGGAAACAAAATATAATGGTTCTTTTCCAGTAAGATTGACTCCATTAAATATGGAGGCAGAACTGCTGGATTGCCCGGCATTTTTCTGTGCGAAAGTTGACGTTGTCGAGGCGAATGCCAAAAACATTACCATGAAACATTTCATAACAGGAGGCTTAAGAATTAAAGTTAACGCAAAGCCAAATGATTTCCAGGTCGTTCGATGTTAGTTTTGACAATCAAAGCTTATAGCTGAGATAAAAACCGGGACCTGATGAGTAGGTCGGCATCACAAACGTTTCGTGTTTGGGTTTCTTATTACCCCATTTATACTGATGGGTAAGGTAGGCAAGGTTAGTGGAAAGAATGCCGATACCTGCACCCGCGATGACATCACTGGCCCAATGACGATTGTTTAAAATCCTCATGACTCCAATACCTGTCGCGACCGCATACGCACCGATGCTATACATTACACTTTGCCCCCCATATTCTTTATGCATAAACGTAGCGGCTGCAAAGGCTTGTGCTGTATGTCCAGAGGGAAACGAGTTCCGATCGCCGGTATCCGGCCGTGGAACTTTTGTTAATCCCTTAAGGGAAAAAGTAATTGCGGCCATGATCACTTCGGACTTTATTAGCAAGGCAGTTCGATTACCAAAATTATTTTCTCCTTTTACTCCCGCCAGGTTAAGGCCGTAAACGGCGACAATGGGAAGATACTGTAGGTAGTTATCGGCATGATGACTAAAATTTGGAAAATGTTCATTACGCTCTTCGCGAACTTCGATTCTGTTGATGAAATCATCATCGCACAAAACATAAACGCCCGTTCCGATCAACAAAGTCGGCACTGCGACGGCAGAACGAATGGCCTTGCTCTTATTTGTGGGCGGGGCTTTAGGAAGGGTTGTTAGCCGGTACGATTCTCCTCTATCTGTCGTGTTGTATTGGCAAAAGGAATAATGAGATAAACAAAGCAGCGCAAATACCGGGAAAAAACGATTAACTGACGAACTCATGGCAACTACTCAAAAGGAAAATGAATACAGGCAACAAATCAAAAACACAATTCTGAAAGAATTCTGAAAAGTGGTTTATTTGTGTGCCTAATAAGTGATAATAACTGCATAGGAACTTCAGAAATTGTTCAGATTTGATCCTTTACTTTGTAAAGTGTCATGAGACAGACAAAAGCAATCGTTCTCCTTTCATTATACCTCCTGGTGAATACTGAGTTGCACCAGATTTTATCACTGCCAGTTCTTTTTGAACACTTTCACGAACACCAGCAAAAAACTAAGGGAATCAGCATTCTTTCGTTCCTTAGGATGCATTATTCAGGCGAAAAAAAGGGAAGCGATGACGGACATCACCAGCAACTGCCTTTCAAAGGCAAACATTGTGAAGAGGTGGCTACGTCAATGTTCTTACCGGCCGACAACCTTTCGTCGTCGATAGACAGCGCCATCATTCCGCCCAAAAAGACGACTGTTTACAAGTCCCCTTTCAATTCTTCAGCCTTTCATTTTACGATCTGGCAGCCGCCCAGAGCTTAACCATCAATCCGTTCCTTTTTTTCACTAACTGCAGAACAAGGCAGTTGTACAACATTCATTTTATAACTTATCATGATTAACGCATCATGCTGAACGCCATTATTCAATTTTCAATACGCCATAAATTAATGACCGGATTGTTGGTCCTTGTCCTCATAGCGTGGGGCGGTTATTCAGTAACACAGCTTCCGATTGATGCTGTTCCTGACATTACCAACAACCAGGTTCAGGTTTTAACGATCGCTCCATCTCAATCTGCGCTGGACATTGAACGATTTGTCACCTTCCCGGTGGAGCAAACGATGGCTACTATTCCAGGGATCGAAGAAATCCGCTCATTTTCCAGGTTCGGGTTATCCGTTGTCACAATTGTATTCACGGATGCAACGGATGTGTATTGGGCGCGACAGCAGGTGAATGAACGACTGATAGAAGCAAAAAAATTAATTCCAGCCGGGGTCGGGACGCCGGAGTTGGCTCCAATGACGACCGGTCTTGGGGAAATATATCAGTACATCGTAAAGACCAAACCAGGTTATGAGGAGAAATATTCCGTCATGGAGTTACGCACCATACAGGATTGGATCGTGCGCCGGCAATTACTGGGTACGAAAGGGGTGGCAGACGTGGCCAGCTTCGGCGGCTATTTGAAACAATACGAGGTAGCTCTCTCAACTGAAAAATTAAGAAGCCTCAATCTTTCGATCAGCGATGTTTTCACTGCGCTGGAACATAACAATCAAAACACAGGGGGCGCATATATCGAAAAAAATACCAGCGCTTATTTTATTCGTAGCGAGGGGCTGATTAAAAAAATTGAAGACATCGGACACATCATTATTCGAACCTCTGACAACGGCACCCCCCTGCTTCTTCGGGATGTTGCCGACATAAAGATCGGCAATGCCATACGATTCGGGGCAATGACACAAAATGGAAAAACCGAAACGGTAGGCGCTGTGGTGATGATGCTCAAGGGCGCTAACTCTTCGCGGGTAATTGCTAACGTAAAAGAACGTATTGCAGCCATTGAAAAAACACTTCCCGAAGGTGTAACCATAGAACCTTTTCTCGATCGGACAAAACTTGTCAACAACGCCATTCATACGGTAACCAAGAATTTGGCTGAGGGAGCGTTAATAGTAATCTTTGTGTTGGTGCTCCTCCTTGGAAATCTTCGCGCTGGGTTGGTAGTAGCCTCCGTTATTCCACTGGCGATGCTTTTTGCAATCAGCATGATGAATCTCTTCGGCGTTTCAGGAAATCTGATGAGCCTTGGAGCAATCGACTTCGGGTTAATTGTTGACGGCGCCGTAATTATCGTAGAGGCTACACTCCATAATATTACCTCCGCTGGTCATACCGGGAAACTCACCCAGGTCCAAATGGATGAAGAAGTGGAAGGCTCGACCAAAAAGATGATGAATGCCGCGGCCTTTGGTCAAATCATAATTCTTGTTGTTTACCTCCCCATCCTTTCACTGTCAGGCATAGAGGGCAAGATGTTCAAGCCCATGGCACAGACCGTGATCTTTGCCATCCTGGGTGCGCTCATATTGTCATTGACTTATGTTCCACTGGCATCTTCTCTTTTTCTCAGTAAATCCACGACTTATAAAAGAAATATTTCAGACAAGATTATGGATATCCTTCACCGATTATATGAGCCAAGCTTGTCGTGGGCACTCAAAAGAAAAGGAATAATTATCGGCCTTAGCGTGGGATTGCTCGTATTTAGTCTTTACATTTTTTCAACCCTGGGTGGCGAATTCTTGCCGGAACTCGACGAAGGGGATTTTGCCGTTGACACGCGTTTGCTAACGGGCAGTAATCTCACGTCTACTTTGCAGGCAACGCTTCGGGGAGAAGAAGTTCTTCTCAAAAATTTTCCTGAAATCGAAAAGGTAATTGCAAAGATCGGTTCGGCAGAAATACCAACGGATCCCATGCCGATTGAAGCGGCGGATATGATGGTGATCATGAAAGACAAGTCAGAATGGGTAACGGCCAAAACGAAGGACGAAATAATCAGAAAGATGCAGCAGGCATTGAGTCAACAAGTTCCCGGCGTATGGTTCGGTTTTCAACACCCGATTCAAATGCGATTCAATGAGTTGATGACGGGAGCAAGGCAGGACGTAGTAATTAAAATTTACGGGGAAGAACTGGACGAGCTTACAAAATATGCTACGCAAATTGGAAAACTCGTTAATGGCATTGACGGGACGGAAAGCTTATTCATTGAAAACATTACGGGTTTGCCGCAGATCATTATTCATTTAAAGTACGATCAGCTGGCGCGCTTTAACCTCAACGTCCAGCAAGTGAATGAAGTAATCAATGCTTCAATGGCAGGACAGAGCGCGGGAATTTTATTCGAAGGTGAAAAGCGATTTGACATTGTCGTACGACTCGATATTAAAAACAGACAATCAATAGAAGATGTACGGCAACTCACCATCCTGACACCTGATGGAATGCAGGTGCCTCTTCTCCAGGTTGCAGACGTTACGCTTGAGGTTGGGCCGAACCAGATTCAGCGCGATGATGCCAAACGTCGAATTGTCGTGGGCTTCAACACCAGGGGGCGCGATGTCGAAAGTATTGTGCGCGAGTTGCAACAAAAAGTGGGTGCATCGATCAGGTTCAATCCTGGATACTATGTTACCTATGGAGGTTCTTTTAAGAATCTTGAAGAAGCCAGGGGTCGCCTCGCCATTGCTGTACCGGTTGCCCTAATCCTGATTTTTCTTTTACTCTATTTTACATTCGGCTCCGTTAAACACGGCCTTTTGATCTATACAGCTATTCCCCTATCTGCTATCGGTGGCGTAATGGCATTGTGGGCTCGCGGAATGGCGTTCAGCATTTCAGCTGGCGTCGGTTTCATTGCGTTGTTTGGGGTGGCTGTACTGAATGGAATTGTGCTCATAACGGAATTCAATCGCCTAAAGACAGAGGGCCTGACTGATCTAAAAGAAATTATCTTGAAGGGAACAGCAACTCGACTGCGACCGGTGATCATGACCGCCATGGTCGCATCGCTTGGGTTCTTACCCATGGCTTTGTCCGGGGGTAGCGGCGCCGAAGTTCAAAAACCATTGGCAACAGTTGTTATTGGCGGACTTATCAGTGCAACTGTATTAACGCTCATTGTTCTGCCAGTGCTTTATCACGTAATGGAAACCATCATCCGACGAAATCGATCAACTTCAAATCAAGCATCGTTATGAAAAATCTGATTCTCTCAATTTATACATCAGTTCTATTCCTTTCAGTTGCAGCGCAAGAAACAAGCATTTCGCTTGAAGACGCCATTAAACTTACAATTGAACGGAACCCATCCATCCAGGCGCAGGTATTAGAAACAGAAAGGGTTACGGCTTTGAGACGAACAACGATCGATTTGCCAAAGACTGATGTCACACTCCTTTACGGTCAGTACAACAGTATAGAAAAAAACGACAACAATATTTCCATAAGGCAAACCATTCCGTTTCCAACTGCTTTCGGAAGACAAAAAGGATTAAATGATGCCATGACTGCATCATCGGTTATGAAGGAAAATCTGACAAAAAATGAATTGATACTTCAGGTGAAAGACGTCTTTAACCGCCTTTTGTATTTGAAAGCCCGTAAACAAATTCTCATACAGCAAGATAGTTTGTTAGCGGAGTTATTGCGAATTGCTGAAGTACAATTCAAGACGGGAGAAATCTCACTGGTCACAAGAACATCATCGGAGACCCAACGAAATGAAATCATCAATCAGCTCAACCGAAATGAAGCCGATATTCAGATCGCGGTCAACCAACTCCAATTGCTATGTCAATCATCCGGCATAACTGATGTGACTGGAGACCTTGAAAACTTTGTCGAGTTGCCTGAAATGGATACTGCATCGCTCATGCAAAATCCGTCACTTGTATTATCAAGACAGCAGGTAGTAATTGCAGAATATCAAAAAAAATTGGAAGCGTCACGCACATGGCCTGATCTCCACGTCGGATACTTTACGCAAACACTGATCGGTTATCAAAATGTAAATGGTCAGGAGCAATACTTCGGATCAAATAAACGATTCCAGGGATTTCAGGCGGGGTTATCTATCCCCATTTGGTTTATTCCGCATACCGCCAGGGTAAAAGCGGCCGCGTATGCAACTGACGTAGCTCAAAAAAACAGCGAGACACAAGCTTTGCTGATAAAACAACAATACAATCAGGCCATTTTGGAGTTTAATAAGAATTTCAATAGCCTTAACTATTACAAAACATCTGCCTTAAGCACGGCTGACCTCCTTGAACGTCAAAGTCAGCTCGCGTTCAAAAACGGAGAAGTAGATCATACAACACTGTTACTCAACGTCAGGCAAGCCCTCTCCATTCGTGAGGGCTACTTACTTGCTTTGCAGCAATACAATCAAAGTATAATTATCATTCAATATCTAAACGGCAATAACTAATCAGATGAAATACATCGTTCGATATTCATTAATCATCCTCATTACATCATGTTCCAGGCCAACACAAGTGCAAGAAACTTCAACTGATCCGTTGGGTGACAATGAGATTGTACTTACTCAAGCGCAGTACGATGCTGCAAAAATTTCTCTGGGAAAAATTGAGCGCAGGCAAATTGCCAGTCACATTACAGTAACCGGGAAGTTGGATGTGCCTCCTCAAAATCTTGTTTCAATCACAGCGCCCATGGGAGGTTTTATTAAATCAACTGATCTGCTCCAGGGAATGAAAGTTATCAAGGGCAGTCTTCTGGTAGTTCTTGAGAACCCGGAGTATATACAGCTGCAGCAAGACTACCTGGATAACAAAAGCAAACTTGAATTTTTGGAGACAGAATACAATCGTCAGAAAGAACTTGCCAAAGAAAATGTTAACGCGCTGAAAGCGCTCCAACAGTCGAAGGCCCAATATGAAAGCATGAGCGCCATCGTAAGTGGCCTTGCGGCAAAGCTGAAGTTAATAAACATAGCACCTGCCACACTGAGCAGCGGGAAAATTGCCTCTACAATCAATCTTTATGCTCCGGTAACGGGCTATATTACATCGGTAAATGTCAACGTCGGTCAGTTTGTAAACGCGACGGAGGTAATGTTCAATATCGTTAACCTTGATCATATCCACGCCGAGTTGCAGGTATATGAAAAGGATGTCAATAAAATATCAATCGGCCAGAAAGTCCAATTCAGATTGGCACATGAGAGTGCCTATCGGACAGCCACCATTTATCTTATCGGTAAGGAAATTACACCTGAACGAACCGTACGCGTCCACTGTCATTTGGACAAGGAAGACCCGGCGCTCCTGCCGGGCATGTTCGTTAGCGCTGACATTGAAATTAACGCGAATGAAGGCAATGTAGTACCTAACGCCGCCATTGTGAATTATGAAGGAAAGAACTACGTTTTTGTGCCCTCTGGTGACCGGAGGTTCACAGCGACACCCATTGTTACTGGTACAATTTCGGGGGAATTCACAGAGTTACAGGACGGGGACTTGGATACAACAAAATCCATTGTGAAAACAGGAGCCTTCGAGCTGATTGGATTGCTGAAGAACAAAGACGAGGATGAATAGACTTATCGCCTTGCCAGGACCTGAGTTAATCCGTTACTCGTTTCAATGGTAAGGGTTCTCATCCCTCCTCAAGCTTTAATTAAACTGATTGATTTTTGACCTTTTAGGTTAAGCCATGCGCATCAATTCATTTCTTCAATTCAGAATCTATTCAGAATTTTGGCGGACTTTGCCTGGAAAATTTGATACATGCTTCGGATATCACTTGCCGCGCTCGGTATTTATCTATCCACATTAACAGGGTTCTCCCAATCTACAGCAGATTCTGCCTCATATAAAAGCCAGAAGCTGACATTTGAGGAAGCAAATTTCGTTTCCAGCTATTACCAACAAGACGGAAATAACTCCGCAGTCACTGGTGGAATCGGTACCGAGAAGTTGTCGGATTTCGCCACTACGATCGACGTGAAGCTTTCACGGTATGACCATCGAAAACGTAAACACACAGTCACCGGTGAGCTAGGCATAGATGTTTATACTTCTGCCTCCTCCGACAAAATCGATCCTAATACGATTTCCTCGGCATCGTATTCTGACAAACGAATTTACCCGTCACTCACTTACGCAGTAACTGATGAAGAAAAAGGATCAACGTTGAGCGCAACCGGATCACTGTCAACAGAGTTTGATTACTTTTCAACGGGGCTGGCACTGGGCTGGTCAAAATTGTCTAAAGACAGGAACAGAGAATTCGGTGTCAAGGGGCAGATGTTCTTAGATACATGGACCGTTATTTTACCGATTGAACTGCGGGGAAGTGATGAGGGTTCCACAAAGCCAAGAAATTCCTATAGCGGCTCGCTCACGTTAAGTCAGGTAATAAACCGGCGTCTGCAGATATTGCTTCTCGCTGACCTGGCCTATCAGCAAGGACAATTGGCCACGTTGTATCACCGAACGTATTTTACCGATGGCTCACACCGGGTTGAGAACCTTCCGGACAACCGATTTAAAATTCCCCTTGGTATACGGTTGAATTATTTTGTCGGAGACCATCTGATTATCCGGACCTATTACAGATACTATAAAGACAGCTGGGACCTTAGCGCACATACTGCGGAGATTGAAACGCCCATTAAAATTACCCCGTTCTTTTCGCTGAGTCCTTTCTATCGTTATTATACTCAACAGGGCGCCAAATATTTCGCACCTTATAAGGGCCATAATCTTAGTGAAGAGTACTACACCAGTGATTACGACCTCTCCACACTCACGAGCACTATGATCGGTTTGGGTGCTCGTTTTTCGACGCCCGGTGGCGTCATGGGAATATCAAAACTTAATGCCCTCGAGATACGGTATGGGCATTATGAACGCTCCACTGGTTTACATTCAGACATTGTTACGGTATTCGTAAAACTCAAATAATATGAAAACGTTTTTGATCAGCCTGATCCTTTTGCTTCCTTCTTCAACAGAATGGTTGACCAATTTTGAAACTGCCCGGGAAATTGCAACAAAGGAAAATAAATTTGTGCTTTTAAATTTCTCCGGATCGGATTGGTGTGCCCCTTGCATTAAGATGAAACAGGAAGTTTTTGAAAGTGAAGCATTCCTGTTACTTGCAGAGAAAAAGCTTGTGCTGGTCCGTGCCGACTTTCCCAGATCAAAAAAGAATCAACTCTCAAAAGAACAAACTGCTCATAACGAAGCATTGGCTGAAAAATATAATCCACTGGGAAAGTTTCCTCTTACGTTGCTGCTCGACAATAAGGGCAAAGTCCTGAGAGAATGGGACGGTTATCAGTTTGGCAGTCAGGAAAAATTCATGGCAGCGCTCAGCGACGAGCTTCATATCAAATGAATCAAACTTCCCAATTATATCGTAGAACGATTAAGCTCATGGGAAACCAGTTCGAATTCGCCGCTGTGGCCGATGATGAAGACTGGGCTAATGCCAGGATTGAAGAAGGGATTGCCGAAGTTAAACGCATTGAAGGATTACTTACCACCTACAGCGACTCAAGCGAAACAAATCTCATCAATCGCAATGCTGGTCTTGAACCTGTTGTTGTGAGCAGGGAAGTATTTGACCTCATTGACCGGTCCCTACGAATTTCCGCCTTAACACAAGGAGCTTTTGACATCACCTATGGCTCAATTGACAAAAAGCTCTGGAACTTTGATAAGACAATGAAGTCCCTTCCAGACCCTCAGACGGCGAA
This sequence comes from Cyclobacteriaceae bacterium, assembly GCA_036273935.1. Taxonomy (GTDB): domain Bacteria; phylum Bacteroidota; class Bacteroidia; order Cytophagales; family Cyclobacteriaceae; genus ZC4RG29. The sequence continues at coordinate 26,909 of DASUGQ010000289.1, forward strand.
AGCCATGGTGAGATTGATTAATTTCAGGAATGTTCTTCTTAACAAAGACAGATGCACAGTATTTCTTAAAGAAAAAGGTATGCGTATCGGCTTTGGTGGGATTGGGAAAGGATATGCAGCAGATCGCGCAAAGATTGTAATGCTAAATGATGGTGTAATTAATGGCATTGTGAACGCATCTGGAGATCTTACCGTTTGGGGACACCAGCCCAATGGGGAAACGTGGACGATTGGAATTGCTGATCCCGACAGGAAAGATTTGCCTTTTGCATCGTTACAGCTCACCAATGTGTCAGTTGCCACTTCCGGAACATATGAAAAGTACGCTATGATAAACGGAGTAAAGTATTCGCATACCATTGATCCCAAGACCGGTTACCCGGTAAGGGGAATTAAAAGCGTAACGATTATTTGCAGTAATGCAGAGATTGCCGATGCCATGGCCACACCCGTAATGGTGATGGGAATCAAAGCGGGGATAAATTTAATAAATCAATTAAAAGACATTGCCTGCATAATCATTGATGAGCGTGATAAACTCTACACGTCAGCTAATATAAATTTAACATCCTGACCATGAAGACCAGAATTGTTTACATAATACTGTTTGTGTGGCTGTCGCTGGCGGCGATCAGTTGCGTTTCGGTTAAAGAATACCAAAAAATGAATCTGAATGATGCCGAGATGGAGCTTGCCGCCCGGAAAATACAAAAGTTTGAAACCAGCTCTCAGCTTTACCGCGAAGGAGCATCGGGCGCCAACGGTGGAAAAAATGGCGGGGGTTGTGGATGCAACTAGGATTAGTCTCTCTTTGAAATAAATTCATGAAAAACCAAATTTCATTCTATTTACACTCATCTCGATTTCGTCTCTTACTATTAATCTATCTTTTCGTAACCGGTGTCTCACTGCTTACAAGAGTTGTCCTGCTGATTTATTCAAGCCATGAGATTGATTGTACGGTTGGGAACGTCATTGGCATATTCTTCATCGGATTTCTTTATGATATCATCAGCGCCGGATACTTCACTATCCCGATCGTTCTCTACCTGTGGTTCATGCCAGAAAAATTCTTCAAACATAAAATTCATTACATCGTTCTTTACCTGCTGTTCGTTGTCTCCTGCATCGTTCTGCTGGTCAATGCCGCGGCAGAATTTTTCTTCTGGGAAGAATTCAGTTCCCGGTTTAACTTCATTGCCGTCGACTACCTGGTATATACAACGGAGGTACTAGGCAACATTAATCAGTCTTACCCGATAGAATGGATTATCACCGTTATTGCGTTAATTTCCGTCTTAGCTACATTTGTACTTAGAAAATTTCTGGTCATAGATCCCAATGACAAGTCGATTCGGCTAAAGCAGAGGACCACACCGGCCGCACTTGTGCTTACCTTCCCTGTATTCTGTTTCTTTTTCATTGATAACACCTTGCATTTTTTTAGCAATAATGCGTACGCCAATGAACTGGCAGGAAATGGAATGTATGAGTTATTTGCTGCCTACAGAAATAATGAACTGGACTTTGTAAAGTTCTATCCCCATATAACCGACAGAGAAGCTGTCGTCAATGTCAAAAAATTGATTGGTGGCTCGGCGGAGAAAAAAATGGACGATTACTCCCTGGTACACGAAGTACCCAGTAGTGGTGAAGAAAAGAAAATGAATGTTGTTCTGATCAGTGTTGAAAGCTTAAGTGCAGAGTACATGGGTCTTTTTGGAAATGACCAGGGCCTTACCCCATTCCTGGATTCACTTAGTCAGCATAGCCTGACATTTACAAACGTATACGCAACCGGAACGCGTACTGTCCGGGGTCTGGAAGCGCTGTCATTATCCGTGCCTCCAACGCCAGGTCAATCCATCGTTCGCAGGCCAAACAACGAAGGACTCTTTACATTGGCTACTGTGTTCCATCAAAAAGGATATGCGTGTAAATACATTTACGGTGGCTACGGTTATTTTGATAACATGAGTTACTATTTTGGAAACAATGGTTATGAAGTGATCGATCGGAGTGCCCTGGATGATGACGAAATTGATTACGAAAATATCTGGGGAATCGCTGATGAAAATCTGTTTACGCTGAGTCTCCGGGAGATCGATCAAACGGTTGATTCCGGTAAGCAGGTTTTTGCCCACATTATGACAACTTCGAACCATCGCCCGTTTACTTATCCCGCGGGAAGAATTGATATCCCATCCCACACCAGCAGGGCAGGTGCTGTTAAATATACTGATTACGCCCTGTGCAAGTTCTTTCATGAAGCGAGGAAGAAGAAATGGTTTGAAAATACCATCTTTGTTGTCACCGCTGATCATTGCGCTTCAAGTGCGGGAAAAACCGAATTGCCAATAAAAAAATATCAAATCCCTCTCCTGATCTTCTCACCCGGCAAAATCTTACCTCAGCACGAAGACCGACTCATGAGTCAGATCGACATTGCGCCGACGTTATTGGGTTTGTTGAATTTCTCTTATACAAGCAAGTTTTACGGCTACGATATTTTTAAATTGAAAAAAGGAAACGAACGGGCCTTTATCAGCACTTACCAGGCTTTGGGTTTGCTGGAAGGAGATACCATG
>DASUGQ010000290.1:0-26792 GCA_036273935.1 Cyclobacteriaceae bacterium
GAAGATATCCCGTGCTTCTGTCTCGCGAATCAAAAATTCTCCACCTTTGATTGGTTTCTTCTCTGCTGTTGCTGCGCTCATATGGCTTTTTTAATTCAATAATTCATAAATACCTGCCACCCCTTGTCCACCACCAACACAGGCCGTGACTAGACCATACTTCTTTTTTTGTCGTCTTAGTTCATTAAAAATTTGGACTGACAATCTCGCCCCTGATGACCCAAGTGGATGACCAACCGCAATGGCGCCTCCATTTGGATTGAGCTTGCCGGGATCAATTTCTAGTTCGCGAACAACCGCCAGCGACTGCGCTGCGAAAGCTTCATTCAATTCAACGATATCAATATCATTCAACGTCATTCCCGCCATCTTAAGGGCTTTGGGTACAGCATTCACTGGTCCAATCCCCATTATCCGGGGATCAACGCCGGCAACGGCATAGCTTTTCATCTGAGCGATGGGCTTGAGATTAAGCTGTTTCAAAATCTTTTCTGAAACCACAAGTACAAACGCGGCTCCGTCAGACGTCTGTGAGGAATTCCCTGCGGTAACAGTCCCACCGATGGCAAACACTGGCTTCAATTTTGAAAGGGCGTCAACCGTAGTCTCAGGTCGAACACCTTCATCGGTATCCACAACAAACTCCCTGTTTTTTTTCTTCATGTTCTCATCCAAATAAATTTCCTTCACTGAAATGGGAACAATTTCATCTTTAAACTTTCCTTGCTTGATTGCCGCAGCGGCTTTCATATGCGACTTGTAAGAAAACTCATCCTGATCTTCACGCGAAATTTTAAATTGTTTGGCAACGGCTTCAGCAGTCAAACCCATACTTGTATAATAATCCGGATTATCCTTTGCGATCTGATAATTCAGGGCTGTTTTCCATCCCATTGTTGGAACAAGCGACATTGACTCCGTTCCACCAGCGATGATCACGTCTGCTGCGCCGGCATGAATGCGTGCACTCGCAATATGTATCGCTTCTATTCCAGAGCCACAATAGCGATTGATCACCATGCCAGGAACATCCTGACCAAGCGCCAGCAAAGAAATCATTCGTCCCATCTGCATGCCTTGTTCAGCTTCCTGGACAGCATTGCCAACAATGAGGTCGTCAACCATTTTACTTTCAAGCCCGGGGACAGACTTTACCAAATGCCTGATTACTTCGGATGCAAGGTCATCGGGTCTTGTGAAGCGGAATCCACCGCGCTTAGCCTTTCCCACTGCAGTTCTAAATCCGGCTACGATGTATGCATTCATAGTTCAATTTTTTATGTATTTCCCGCAATACCAAGTTAGAGAGCAAGTGCACAATGATTAATTAATAGTCCAACTTCATCATTGAACTTCTTCATAAGTTTAGGTTAGTTGTGCACTTCGCTCTCTTCACTTAGTATATCACGTTTAGGTTAACGTCAATTCCTTAGCGGTTTTCCTCCGGTCAATATCGACTGGATTCGTTCCAATGTTTTTCGTTCGGCGCATAGTGAAACAAAAGCTTCTTGTTCGAGATCAAGGAGATATTGTTCACTCACTTCCTGTGGCGAAGTAAGGTCACCGCCGCACATTACATACGCTATCTTATTTGCTATTTTCACGTCATGATCGCTGATGTAGTTACCTGCACGCATGCCATGGATACCTGCCATAAAAAGGGCTAGCCCAGTTCGTCCCTGTACCTTGATGTTTTTTGCTTGTACCGGCATTACATAACCTGCCTCTGATAACTCAACGATGGCGGCCTTCGCATCAAGCAATTGGCGGTCTTTGTTAATTGTCACACGGTCTTTATTTCTGAGTATGCCCATCGACCGGGCGTCCTCAGCAGACAGCGCAACTTTCGCTGTCGCAATATTCATAAATGCATTTTGTAGTGCGTTTAATTCAATGTCTCCTTCCTCACGCGCGTCACTTACACGTTTTGTAAATTCCTTTGTCCCACCCCCGGCTGGTATCAAACCGACACCAACTTCTACCAATCCGATATAGGTTTCCGCAGCCGCCTGGGCAACATCCGCATGCATGGTCATTTCACACCCTCCTCCCAGTGTTCTGCCCTGGGGGCACACAACTACTGGTACAGAAGAATATCGAATTCGCATAACTGAATTCTGAAATTGTCTCACCATGAAATCAATCTCGTCGTACTCCTGCTCAATGGCGAACATGAACAGTAAACCAAGATTTGCGCCCAGGGAAAAGTCTGGGCCTTGGTGGCCGATAACAAGACCTTTGTAATTTTTCTCCGCAAGGTCAATAGCTTTGTTTAGTCCTTCAATGACGGAGCTTCCCAGTGTATAACTTTTGCTATGCCAGGAAAAGTTAATCACCTCATCACCAATGTCAATAACCCTCGATTCAGCATTCTTCCAAACTATTTTATCACTTAGGTTTTCAAGAATGATAAATCCTTCCTTTCCAGGAATTACCTGGTATGATTTTGTTGAAATGTCATAGTAGTGTGGCTGGCTATTCTGAACTGTATAGAAAGACGTCTTGCCCGACAAAAGCATATCATAAACCCATTGTGCAGGTTTATAACTTAGCGCCTCCATTTCTTTGAGAGACTTCTCCAGGCCAATGGCATCCCAGGTTTTAAAGGGCCCAAGTTCCCATCCGAACCCAGCACAGACGGCGTCGTCTATTTTATATAGTTCATCAGCTATTTCAGGAATACGATTAGAGACATAGCTGAACAATGCATAGAACGAATCACGATAGAATTCTCCTGCCTTATCCTTGCCCGACAAAAGGACCTTGTAGCGCTCTCTGAGATTATCTATCTTTTTTGTTGTCTCCAGCGTAGCGAATTTCGTCTTTGTTTTTGGTTTATATTCTAAAGATGGAAGGTCAAGTGTCAGAATCTCAGTTTCACCTTTATTATTTTTTGTCTTTTTATAAAAACCCTGGCCTGTTTTATCACCAAGCCATTTGTTCCGTTCCATTCTTAACAGCACGTCCGGCAACTTGAACACACTCTTTGCTTCGTCATCGGGTAAATCATTATAAAGGTTTGAAGCGACTTTTAGCATTGTGTCAAGCCCCACCAGATCCGATGTTCGAAAAGTTGCCGACTTCGGTCTTCCAATCACAGGCCCCGTGAGTTTATCTACTTCATCAATGTTCAGTCCCAGCTTTTGCATGGAGTCGATCACCTTCATGATTCCAAAAACGCCAATCCGATTAGCAATGAATGCCGGGGTGTCTTTGCATAATACAGTGGTCTTGCCCAAGTGAAGATCGCCGTAGTGCATCAAGAAATCTACAATGTCAGGATCAGTGTATTCGGTAGGTATAATCTCCAACAATTTGAGGTAGCGGGGAGGATTGAAGAAATGCGTGCCACAGAAATGCTTTTTGAAATCATCACTTCTTCCTTCTGTCATCAACCGAACAGGAATACCAGATGTGTTCGTTGTAATCAGCGTTCCTGCTGTTCTGAATTTTTCGACTTCCTCGAAAACGTTTTTCTTGACTTCAAGATTTTCAACCACCACTTCGATGATCCAATCGAATTGTTTGATCTTCGGCATATCATCGGCGAAATTTCCAAGGCTGATGCGAGAGGCAAAATCTTTGTGATAAAGAGGTGCGGGGTTGGATTTGATTGAACGCTCGAATGAAGTTTGGACAACACGATTTCGAACTGCTTTGATATCGAGCGTAAGTCCTTTGGCCTTTTCTTCGTCCGTAAGATCTTTTGGTACGATGTCCAGAAGAAGAACCTCACAACCAATATTTGCAAAGTGACATGCAATTGCCGATCCCATAACACCTGAACCAAGAACCGCTACCTTACGAATTATTCTTTTTGTCATAGACGTAGGCTATACACTGAGCTTCGTATAAATATTATTCTGTTCGATTATTTTGTTGATATCTAAAAGCACTTCGAAAAAGACATTGAGTTTTTCTAATGAAATATGTCGTCTGACGGCTTCATTAAACAACAGTACCACTTCGCGTGCTTTTTCCTTTTTCTTTTTTCCCTCTGCTGTCAGGAATATCCTCACGAGGCGTCGATCGTTTTCGTCTGCTTCCCTGTAAACCATTCGGGCCTCCTCCAATGTTTTCAAAATTCGAGTAAGACTTCTGGCTTCAAGTCCCATCAGTGGGGCTATTTTCGTCGCAGGAGTTCCTTCGTCCGAGTTAATATTCAAAAGAACAAAACCAGTGGACATCGTTGCTCCATACCTGGCCGCCTGTTGATTGTACATACGCGCGATGGCATACCATGTGGCCCTAATGTTATAATCAACTGTTTCTTCCCTCCTCATACGATTTCGACAGGCATCGAAGGTAAAAAAAATTGTTATGCATGCATACTATCTACAAGAAATTTTTTCGAGTCGAGAGAAGAAATGTAAAAATCATTGGAAAACAAATTTCCGAGTCGACCCCGGCAGGTCAATTCTTCCATTTAATGCTGCATCCAATACTTGGCGTTTGGTTGGGCGAAATCGGCTTTCCGTCCAGCAGATTTTTCAAGGCTGCTCGAATATCTTTGCCTGTCACGGGTACAACATTTTTTGGCCGCGAGTCATCAATTTGACCATGATAAACCAATCGCAGCTTGTCGTCATAGACAAAAATGTCAGGGGTGCATACGGCATTATATAATCTTGCTACGTCCTGGGATTCGTCATAAAGATAAGGGAAAGGATAGCCGAGCTCTTCCGCTCTTAATTTCATGTTATCGGGTCCGTCTTCAGGGTACTGGGAAGCATCATTCGAGCTAATAGCTACGAAATGAATTCCTTTTGATTGAAAGTCCTGGGCCAGCCTGACAATTTCATTATCGACGTGTCGGACATAAGGGCAATGATTACAAATAAATAGGATAACTGTACCACTCCTTCCCTTCAGGTCACCAAGCGAGAATTCCATGTGGGTAACAGCATCCATCAGTCGAAATTCCGGCGCAGACGAGCCAAGGTTAACGGAGGGTGAAGACGTAACAGCCATTTGATTAATAGAAAAATTGAAATTTAAAAAATGCAATAGCTTTTGATCTCAACGTTAAACTTCTAGGCAACAGTCTGGAATTCTGAAATTCTGTACTGGCTAGGGCAGTTTTATTTCAAGGAGACGGCGCTTGACCCTGGTTATCAAAATCACCCCTTAGTGTTCTAAATCTTTTGCGGGCTTCGGCGGCGTAGACGCTGCCAGGAAACTTATTAAGGAACTCGCGATACACCTCCATTGCTTTCAACTTATCCTTTAGTTGTCGCTCATAAATATCCCCTTGCATGAAAAAGGCATCATCAGCTAATACATCGTCGGGGTATTCTTTTAGTATTTTGTCCAGGAGTTCAATTGACTTATTGAATTCGCCTCGTTGCATTCTGATGTGAGCTTCCAACATGTATGCATCGTCGAGAATCGAGGCGGCATTGATAACATTGCGATCATTGACCAAGGAATCGAGGGAGTGCAGTGCGTCTTCAGTTTTGTTTTGGTAAAGCATAAGTTCGATTGATGCATATCGTTTTAATGCCTCGCCGGATGAATCAACAGCAATATTCTCTTTAATCAGCATGCTTAAATCCATCGCGTCGTTTGCGATTTCCCGCGAGGTTGCCTCCTTTAGAATATCAAGATGCTCTTGAGCTAAATTGAAGTCTCCCTTAAAATACGACAACTTGGCGTTCTTAAGTTTGGCCTCATATCCTATAGTATTTTCCCTTTGCGTTTTCTCAACCTGTGAATAGAGCAACGTCGATTCCCATGGTTCCCCTGAGAGGAGATATATGTCTCCTAAATCAAGCTTAGCTTTTGCCTTCAGATTGTTATTGGCTTTCGGATTCGCAATGAGCGTTTCCAAAATTTTTATGGCATCGCCTTTATGATCCATGTAATTCGCGTAGAGTAACGCTTCACTGCGTTGCGCCTCAAGGGAATAGGCATTGTCGGGGTATTTGTTTATGAAATTGTCATAGTCGTCGATGAGAGTCCGAACTGAATCAGCACTGATGGGATAGCTCGACTTTACTTCTTCCTCTCGGGTCTTAATCAATCCGAGTCGAGCCATGAGGTAATTAGAAGTTCCCTGGTATTCTTTAGTGACATATCGATAAATTCTGGCGGCATTTTTATAATCCCGATTATCTAGTGCCACTTTCGCTACCTCCATAGTTTTTTCTCCTTCATTTTTATATCGCTTGTCGTAAGCTCTGGCTTGAATAAAGGCAGCGTAGAAATTCTTTTGTTGCATCGTTACCCAAATCAAGAGATCTGAATAAACCTCAACATCGGGGTATTTCTGGACTTTTTCGTAAAGTACTTTTTCAAGGCTCTCCAACTCATCAGGTTTTGCCAGCAAGGCTTGCATCACATTCTTTACATACTGAATATTCGCTGAACTCTGTGTTACATAGCCGAGGTATTCCTGCACCATTTTGTCTTTGTCACCAACAATCCTATATAGCATAGCCAGATCCAGGCTAAAGACCTGGGGATCTCCGAGAAACTCGCGACTCTCCTTCAGTGCCAAAATTGCATAGTCGTTTAATGAACGGGAAGAAAGATAGTCGGACATCGTTTTAATCGCTTGAACATTCGATTTATTATCAGCGATAATGTCTTTAATGTACTTATCTGCTTTTGATAGTTCCTCTGATCGAACATATATGACTGCAAGATCCAGTTTGTATTGAAGATTAGATGGTTCCTTTTTTAATAATTTTCTTAGGTAGTCTTTTGCTTCATCGTATTTACCAAGGTCCAGTAACACATTGAAGTAATTATTATGAATAGCGGAGATGTTGTTATCATTTCTTGCAAGATCATGGTAAAGATCAAGCGCCTTTTCCTTGTCGCCTTTTATTAAATATTCATTGGCAAGTTGAATATCCTGTACATTCTGCGCAACTAGAACAGAAGAGGTGAGAATACAAAAGCAGGTTAGTAACACCCTATTGTATTTGGATATTAATATATATGTATAATAAGTATTATAAAGGATGTTCATATGTTGAAAACGTCATTGAAAGCAATCATGTATAATTTCTGTTAAATTCATGAGGATTACAAGTGTTTGATGTTCAGTGGAATGTAAGGTTATCTACATAAAGTGGATGTGTGGATAGTTTTGTTGTTAATAAAAAGGGTTGTGGTCAGGTGTTAATAATTTAAGAGTAGTGAACATTCTGTTGTCTTTTATTTCCGTGAATTCGATAATGGAGAAGTGGATGTGTTATTTGAAAGTGTTATCAACAAGTTAAGGATAACTTATCAACAGAGGGCCAAGTTCCCAGTTTGCTTTAATATTTACTGTTCGTTCCCCGGATTCGGATTGGTAAAAGACAATGGGTTCAGGTTGTTCTTTCTTGTAAAAGTTTCCGGCATCCCATTGTTGGTTGTTATTAAGGTCAATGACAAGTCGAATGAGATAATTTGACGGTGGGAGGGTTTTGAATGAGATGTTGGCGGTGTTGTTGAAGGATTGAAATATCTTTCCGTCTTGAGTCAATAATTGGACAATAAAATTTTTCTCGATGGTATTGATTTGTACTAAAATGACGCCGGTGTTTTCCGGAGTGAGTACATTGACCGTTTGGTCAATTTGTTGACTGGTGTCATTGTCTACGGTTATAAAAAAACTTTTTTTGATGCGCAGTTTATTTATGTTTTTTGGGGTGGTCTGTGATGGGGAGTTGAAGGATTTTCTGTCGTTTTCGATTTCTATTGGTTGAGGCATTTGATCTTTTTGAATTTGCTTATGAAGCTTTAGTTGAGAGGCATTTGGCTCCCATGTGAAATCTGCGGAGGAGAACAAAATTGTGTGCGTAGAATCTATTTGATAGTCGGCACTATCGACGTTCATTTTGGCGACTGGTTTATTTACTTTGATTGTTGCTTCGAGTCGATCCTTTTCTGACACAAAGAAGGATGCTGGAATAGATATGGTAAATTTTTCGGGCTCGGATTTTTTTGCATTTAGTTTTGCATATAAGAGGGTATCAAGACTGTTACCAATGGTATCTTGCGCGGTTAGATTTATCGGTATGCTGTCTAGCGATTGCGAGTTAAAGAACAGGTGAATAGCCGTGTGATCGTCACCATATATGTGCATAAATTTTGTTGAGTCTTCTGGCCGCAACGGTGATACCTTGTAGTCCTTTAAATTTTTTGAAAAACGTATATTGAAATAGGTATTGAACGGCTTTGCGCTTATCAGTTTCAATTCTCTTGCGTCAAGAGGAATGATCGGGATGGAATAATGGTAATTGGAATCTGGCTTTAGCTCTATGGGTGCAGCTATAAACCCGTAGCGCTCTGTCTTGCTATCAACGACCAAATTTTTGTTTTTGTCGGTGAAAGCGTAGATGTTGTATTTGTCTGGTTTTAGATTGTTAAAATTGAAGTCCCCTTTTTCATTGGATTTTGTCAGATAGGACGGTTTGTGTTTGAAGACGTCGAATGTATCTGAGTCGATGTATAAAGCGGCGGTTCCGTCTTTGATTTCTTTTCCGCTTAAGAGGTCATATATTTTTCCTGTTATTTTGAGTGAATCAAGGTATGATCCAGTACTAAGCGCTATTTGAAGATTTTCCGCGGGATTTTTTTCGGTTATGTCCTGTATGCTTTCTCTAAAATTTATTGTGTAGGTTGTGCTGTCTTTTAAATCAGAATTGAAATTTAAAATGACATTTTTTTTTCGAACTTCCATTTCGAATTTATTGCCAATTGAGGGTGTAACCAGAAGTTGCTCGCGGGGATTATTGGCGACTACGTCCTCGTCGAATGTTAGTGTGATTGACTTACCCCTGAAGTTTATCGTCTTATTTGGAGGAGCTGACTCAATTAGAACCGGAGGTATTGTATCCTTTGGGCCACCAGTTGGTGAGGTTTGCTGGGCGCAGCTTACGGCCAGGTAAAGGAGTAATAATATTCCGAAAAGTAATAGTTGTCTCATCTTTTTACTACGAATATCAGGCTTGAGTATTCTTTGTCGTGGAATGCTGCAAATAGGTTTGATCTTAATCCAATGACATTTGCTCTGAGGAATCCTTTTGTGGTTAATTGGTTATTGGACAGATATCTCTCGCTCAGCTGACTGACATAAATGGCATCTAAGAACATTGGTTTTGTTGCGATAACTCTCAGATTGTTTTTGTTTAAAAGTCGTGTCATCGATCTTCTACTAAAGTGCCATAAATGTCTTGGTACATCATAGCCAGCCCAGGCTTCTTTGTAGTATGTTGCATCCAGGCTTTTAAAATTTGGAACTGCAATAAATATCGTTCCATTTTTGTTGATCTTATCGCGGAGTTGTTGTAGCACTTCATTTGGATTTTGGATGTGTTCAAGGACATGCCATAGAGTGATAATATCAAATCCATCAATATTGAGGTCTGAAAGGTTCTTAACTATTGTAGCTGAATTGTGTATTGGAGTCGAGGATGGCTCAACGCCGTATGCTTTCCATTTCTTCTTTTCGGCGAGTCTTAGGAAATCGCCAGTGCCGCATCCATAATCGAGCAGTTTCCCAGTAGATGAATATTTAGTTACAAGAGAAAGCTTGTGTCTCAGTGTGAATTTCCGGGCAATGAGGTAAAGCTGATCGGTGAGATTTCTAGCCCTAGAAGTGTGTGAGATGTACGACTCAGAGCGGTAAAATCTCTCAATTTCGTTCTCCAGGGGAACAGGAGAAGTAATTAACAATTCACAATTGCTACACTTTAGGATATTGAACACTTGCCAGGTGGCGGTGTAATCTTTTGCCTGATGAAGAAGTTGGAGACTTTGGTTGTCGCATATTGGACACTTAGTTATCTCAACCATTATCTTCCAAAGTAGACTGTAAGTATTGAAATATCTGATGCGGAGACTCCACTGATTCTTGAAGCCTGACCTAACGTCTCGGGTTTGATTTTCTTTAGTTTTTCTCTGCCTTCTGCAGAAAGGGCTCTGACCCTATCATAGTCAAATTCTAATTGAATTTTGAAGTTTTCTAGAGTGTTGATCTTTTCAACTAGTTTTCGTTCGCGATCAAGGTACGTCTCGTATTTTATATTGATCTCAACTTGTTCTTGTACTTCTTCGCTGTATTTTTCTATGATATTATCGAGGTTCTGGTCGATCTTTTTGATTTCGTTAAGCCCGATTTCGGGACGTTTTAAAATATTTAATGGCGAAACCTTTTCTTTAACGGCCGCCGTTCTCAAAGTTGAAAGATTATCATTAACGAACTCCGGATCGACTCGGTATTTCTTGAGTTCTTGAGTCAGCTGCGAAATGTCTTCTTTTTTATCGATCAATGTCTCCATCCTCTCGTCGCTAGCGAGACCAATTTGATGCCCAATTTCTGTGAGTCTTAAGTCGGCATTGTCCTGTCTCAATAGGATGCGATACTCGGCTCTTGACGTAAACATTCTATAAGGTTCAATTGTGCCTTTGTTAACAAGGTCATCAATGAGCACTCCGATGTACGCCTGGGACCGTTTCAGTATTAGTGGCTCTTTTTTGTTTATTTTCAAGTGGGCATTTGTTCCCGCCATTAGGCCTTGGCATGCTGCCTCTTCGTACCCTGTTGTTCCATTGATTTGCCCTGCAAAGTAAAGATTATCAATAAGTTGCGTTTCCAGACTTGCCTTAAGTTGAGTCGGAGGAAAATAGTCGTATTCAATTGCATATCCCGGCCGAAACATTTTGGCATTTTCAAATCCGGGAATTTTCTTCATGGCTTCGTATTGAACATTTTCCGGAAGAGAAGTAGAGAAGCCATTTACATAGATTTCAACTGTATTCCAGCCTTCTGGCTCTACAAAGATCTGATGGCGCTCCCGGTCGGCAAATCGATTTATTTTGTCTTCAATAGATGGGCAATATCTCGGCCCTAAGCCCTTTATTCTGCCCTGAAACATAGGTGAATGTTGAAATCCCTCCTTTAGTTTTTCATGCACACTTTCATTTGTATAGGTAATCCAGCAACTCATTTGAGTCTTCAATGGCTTGGAGGCTGTAAAAGAGAATTTCCGCGGTTTTTCATCACCTTTCTGCTCCTCCATTTTGCTAAAATCAAGACTCCGGCCGTCGACTCGCGGTGGAGTTCCGGTTTTCATTCTACCGGATTCAAAACCGATCGTTACGAGTTGTTCGGTGAGGCCGGTCGCTGCCCGTTCTGCAGTCCGTCCCCCGCCGAAATGCTTTTCCCCAATGTGAATCAATCCATTTAGAAATGTTCCATTAGTAAGGACAACCGTCTTGGATTTGATCTCAATGCCTAGTGCTGTTTTCACCCCAATTACTCTGCGATCTTTAATGAGTAATTGAGTTACCATTTCTTGCCAAAAGTCCACATTTTTGTTCCCTTCCAGGGCTAATCTCCATTCTTCGCTAAATCTTGCCCTGTCGTTTTGAGTTCGGGGACTCCACATTGCTGGACCTTTTGATTCATTCAACATTCTAAACTGAATCATTGACTTGTCAGAAATTATTCCTGAAAGCCCTCCCAGAGCATCAATTTCACGGACTATTTGGCCCTTAGCAACTCCTCCCATTGCTGGGTTGCATGACATTTGGCCAATTGTGGTCATGTTCATTGTGACCAAAAGTACCTTTGAGCCCATTGTGGCGGCCGCCGCAGCCGCTTCGCAACCGGCGTGTCCGGCTCCAACTACAATAACATCATATTCTGGAAGCATGGTTTGAAACTACATTTAAAGAAGGTTAAAAAGCTGTTTCACGTGGAACAAGGGATCATCTATTAGGTTCAACAGTTCCACGTGGAACACAACGCTTTTAATTTCGGCGTAAAGATAGGTATGAGTCTTCTTTTTCCCTCATTTGTTTTTTGTCTTCCCGACTCTTATCACGGTACCCAATCAAATGAAGTACTCCGTGTATAATCACTCGATCCAGTTCATCTGGAAACTTGATGCCGAGTTTTTTTGAGTTATCGCGGATTCGCTCGATACTGATATAGATTTCGCCGCTCACTTTATTTGGCTCTTCGCTCAAATCAAAAGTAATAATGTCCGTAAATGTTCGATGGTTCAAATATTTGACATTAAGATTGTAGAGGAATACATCTGAACAAAAGATATAATTAAGAGTATCAAGTCGGGCTCCTTCAAGGTTTATAACTTTCTTAATCCAAAAGGTGGTCTTGCGCGGGTGGGGAATTCTGAAGCTGATATCCTCAGAAAAGAAGCAAATTTCTGGGGACACGTTAGATGTAGAAACTCATTTCAACAATCTTCCCGCCATCCTTGAATTTCACTTCGTCCGAAAGATGTTTCATCAGGAAGATACCTCTGCCTCCAGGTTTCTCAATATTTTCTGGAGAAGTTGGGTCAGGGAGGTTTTCAAAGTCAAATCCACCACCCTCATCCTTAACAATAAACTTAATTATGCTTTCTTCCAATGTCAGGCTGAGGAAGACGTTCTTAAGCTTGTCCCCTGCATTTCCATGCTTAATTGCATTATTAACAGCCTCTGTGACCGCAATCATGATGTTACCGTAAATATCATCCTCCAGGTGAAATTTCTCCTTAGCGTTGTCAATAAAGCTCTCAATCATTCGAATATTCTCCATGATGGATGGGATTTGGATACTGATGGTTTTCATCTATCGCATTATTGATTATTCATTCTCTTGAAGTATTCATCCACCTCACGTTTGTAGTATGGATAAAGTTTAGATGGTACGGTTTTTAGCAATTCTACTTCTTTTTCTTTTAGTCGCAAATATTCCTCGAAGGCTTTGGGAATTTCTTTTTCGTAATCCTTAGCGGTTTCTCCTTTCCTCTCCTCGTCCATGTCTTGTTCACGTTGTGACTTTTCTGCTTCTAATAATCGGGTCAGGATTTCCTGCTGACGCTTTATGAGCTGATCCGTTAACTGTTTATTTACTAAGTCCATTTCTGTCTGTTCCATTTTTGATGGCAATTCCCCTCCGGGAAGGCTGCCATTTTCTTGCTTCATTTTATCTTGCATTTCCTGGATAGCGCGTCTTATTCTCTCTTGCTCCGCAGCCATTTCCGCTAATTCTTCAGATAATTCGCGACCACTTTTTCCACTGTTCTTTAATTCTTGTATCTTTTTGTTTAACTCCTGCTGAAGTTGACTGAGACTTGGCTTTCCACCTTTTTGTTTGGATTTTTTCATTCCAGGTTTAGCGTTCGCCATCATTTGCATCATCATGTCAAAGTGTGAATCAAGCATCAGCGCCAGGTTGTTTATGGACGTCATAGCAGACTGCATTTCGCTCTGAGCTTGTGGTTTACGCCTTTCTCGGTTTGCATCGGTGACTCTGTCTAAATGATCATTTAAATCGCTTATCTCCCTTGTTACAAATGAACCCATGAAGGGATCTTTCTTTGATAGTGATAATAGACTGTCTTCCAGCACTTTAGCATTGTCTTGTATCCTTAATTGATCCTCTGCCAGACTATTAAATCTGGGATCACTTGACTGTAGTTGAGTGAATTCTTTCATCAGGTTTTCCTGGTCAAAAGAAAGTTTTATTAGACCATGGAGAATGTGCCTTAACGATTCGAGGTTTTGCAAATCCACTTCCATGCTCATAGAAGACTGAGCCCCCTCCATTTGCTCCTGCATTTGTTGCATTTGCTGAAGGGCCTTTTGTTGGCTCTCTTTTGATTTTGAAGGCTGATTTTCCTCCAGCCTCTCCTGACTTTGTTGTTGTTCTTTTAATATTTCGTCTGAAGTTTCTTTCTCAGGAACCTCATCCGCCTGATTAATTTCTTCCCCGAGTTTCTTTAATTCTTCTAACTCTTTGCCAGTGTTTTCGAATTGCTCTTTAATTTTTTGTTGTTCCTTGGCTAATGTCTGGCTTGACTGATCATTTGAATCAGGTATTTTATCCTTTGACTGGGACTCGTTTTTATCTTTTGGTTTGTCCTTGGCTAACGAATTTTGGTCGTTAAGCTCTTGTGTTTTTTCAAGAAGGTCTTTTTGCTGCTTCGCCTGCTCCTGGAGATTCTTCAGGGCCTGATCGAACCTGCTCTCAAATTGGACTTGCTTGAATAGCTCCAACATGCGATCGAGTTCCTTTTCCAGGTTGCTGGTATTGTTATTTAGCTTGTCAAGAAGTTTTTGTAATTGGGAAACATCAGTGTTCTCCTTCAAAAGCTTTTGCAACTCCTCAAATAACCTCCTCGTTTCTTCGTCCAATATTTCCTCCATCAACTTCTGAATCTGCTCAGCTTTTTCTTTGATCCTTTCATCCTGTTCAGTAAATGCCTTCTGCTTATCGATAAGCATTTTATTTTGCTCTTTCATCTGGTCGATGAGCTGATCAAGATTTTCTTTCTGCTTAAGAATATCTTCGAGCATTTGCTTGTCCTGCCAATCGAGATTTTGTTTGCTTTTGATGTTCTGGGACGCACGCTCTATTTGTTCCTGAAGTTGATTTGCTTTTGTGGCGCTTTGATCAATTGTGCGTTGAGTTTCCTGGCCAGTTTTGTTAATGTCTGCGATTAGTTTGTTTTCGCTGGGCACTTTGAATTTATAACGGGCTGATTGAGTTGATTTCCTGCCGTTTACCCCGTCGTTGTCCCATACTCGCAAGTAATATTCTAATTCGTCACCGGGCCTTAATTGCATCGAATCAATTGACCAATTGTAGATGAAACTTTGTTGCTGGCCTTTTAGCAATGGTATTTTTTCAGTTCCCGAATGAATTTCTTTTTGGTTTTCGTCGAGGATACGAAAATGTAAATCCAATTGCGTTAACCCATAGTCATCGCTGGCAAATCCCCCAAGCATTATTCTCTTAAAGAGGATTGTGTCGCTCAAATTGTTAACCGAAATGGTAGGATGCTGATCTTTGACGACGTTTATTTTGTAAGCAAGCTTGTCTTGATTCTTTCCGGTGTTGTTCCTCAAGTGTATTTCGTAGCTATCGGAGTTTAAAAACCGTTTTTCAAATGTAAAAACCTGATTTTCAGACAGTTGAAACTTCAGAGGAGACTTTTCGGATAAGAAAGCGATGTTCACGTCATCAGTATAAGCCGTAGATAAGACCCAGCGTACATTTGTTCCCTCCGGGATTTCCAGGCTACCGGCGTTTTTTAGAATCTCGTTTTTCCGCTGCAAATACTTTGGATATGATAAATCAACTTCAAAGCCAGTTAATTCAGGACGGTTTACCACCTCAACCACGAATGGTTGGGAATAAAATCCCGCAGCTTCCAATTGAAAGTCTATTGGTAGCTGCACATTTTCAAATGTGTGTGAGAATAAAGCCGCTCCTTGTTGGGCAAGTTTTATCCTTTGTGTTCCAAACTCCATGTAAACATTGTCAGGGATTGATGCTCCTTCCAGCAGGACATTTAAAGTGAAGTCTTCGTTATAAAACGCAACGAGTTTTTCGTTTTCAATGCTAAAGGTAAAGGGAGCTGACGGAGAAAACTTTTGGTTAAAGTGCAGCAACCGATTGGTGCTGTCAGTAATTATGCTTTGATCTATTATGAAGAGAAATATAATCAGAAGCAGCGGGGCTATCAAATATTTGACAAAACGCTTGTTCTTTTCAAGTGTAATTACTGAATCAAATGAAACAGGATCCAGGTCGATTGACCGTTGTCTTACACTCGCCCCTACCAAAGCTGAGGACGAATGTGTGTGCTGGCTCAATTGGAGAAGATTGAGTAACCGGTCCTTGACTGTTGGTAGAAAGTTTCCGATCAACCGGGCGCTTTGCTCTTCATTTAGTCCCTTGCCCGCAAGCCACCATTTTATTGGTTCCCTCAAGAATTTGAAAATGCAGTATCCAACCAGAATAAAAAAGGAGAAAAAAATTGCACTTCTTAGTGTAGGATTCAGCCACAAACTATGCTCGAGGATCGCAGCAAGAACAAAGTAGGCTAAAATGATGGCGAACGTAAGTATAATCCCGCGAATAAAAATATTCAGGTAATACTTCCGCTGAAAGGATTTTATTTTAGTATGAATTTTTTCTATGCCGTCTCCCATGCCCAAACCATTAGTCCGATTCATCCACATTCGATATTCAATATAACTTACTTTTTTCGAATTTTGATCTTGTCTGATTCACCATTTATACGGAAGGTCACCAATCAAATTCCCTATGAAAATATTCTATTACCTGGAGCTTCAGTAACTGTTCTTGTTCAAGCATGTCAAAGTGAGGAAGTTTTCGGACAAGTTTCCAATGTGGCCACCCCTCATGATCAATTCCCTCAAGTTGATAGTAGCCAGCATAGCTGAGCACTTTGCAAATGGCAATGTGCATCAAGTCTTGTTTTTCTTCCTTACTAAACCGCTTACCACCTTTCCCCAGTTCCTGTACGCCAATCAGAAAAAGAACACTATTAAGATCCTTGGGCTTTTTCCCAACAAGCCGCTCCAGCAATTCCAGCAAGTTGTTCCAGTTCCTCTCAAGTTCCAGATCGCGCTTATACATGCTGCAACTCTTCCCAGTATTCAAACGCCATCCGTAAGTGAGGTATTACAATTGTACCGCCAACTAGTGTGGCAATTCCAAGACTTTCATTTAGCTCACTCGTCGTTAATCCAATTTCCTTCCACTTACCAAGATGATATTTGACGCAATCGTCGCACCTTAGAACCAGAGAGCAGGTAAGGCCTATTAGCTCTTTCGTCTTAAGGCTGAGTTTCCCATCAACATACGCATTTGTGTCAAGGTTAAATATCCGCTTGATAATCAGACTTTCGGAAGCCAGAATTTTTTCATTCATTTTAGACCTATACCGATTAAAGTCTTCAACAATCCCCATGATTTAATATTTCTGTTTACTATTTTTAAATCGCAAATATACACCCGTTAATTGAGTATCATTTTAAGAGAAGTTCTGGAAGATTTTGTCTGCCTGGTCTATCCCAGGGTTTGTCTTTCCTGTAAGAACTCCTTGGTGAAAGGCGAAGATATTGTTTGTACGAACTGCATGTTGGAGCTACCGCGGTGCAACTTCCTACATGATCCAGACAATTCATTGGCCATAAGATTCCGGGGGAGGGTACCGCTTGCTCACGCAGTTGCATTTCTAAAATTTAGAAAAAAAAGCAAAGTCCAAACCTTACTTCATTCATTGAAATACAAAGGACAGAAGGACGTTGCCTATAAGCTTGGTCAGGTCTTCGGCAAGGAACTCACGAGTTCCGGTATCGCGTCGATGTATGATATCATAACCGCGGTGCCGCTCCACAATAGCCGTTTGCGACAGCGTGGATATAACCAAAGTGATGAATGGGCTTTAGGAATATCTGACTCCACTAATATTGAGTTTGTCCCTAACGTTTTGTCGCGTCGCTTCAAAACTACTACTCAAACGAAAATGACCAGAGCAAGGCGCTGGGAGAATGTAAAGGAAGTGTTTTTCGCAAAAGAGCCGGAAAGCATCAAAGGCAAACGAGTTTTGCTTGTTGATGATGTGGTGACAACGGGTTCAACGTTAGAATCCTGCAGCCAGGCACTTCTTAATGGCGGATGTGACAGCGTAGGGGTTGCGTGTATTGCTTCAGCTGTTTGATGTTAAAGAAATGCAAAGAGCACGATGCGGACCCGTGCTCTTATACAAACTACAGACAAATATGATAAAATGAGAAGGTCTTTAATATGATATCATTGTAATGGTTTTCTGCACCAATTCAGCAGAGTTTTTTGCCCCACATTTCCGTAGTAGATTTTTCCGGTGTGTTTCGACCGTATGGTGACTGATACTTAATTTTTCAGCTATCTCTTTTGTTGTGAGCCCTATCGCTACAAGTGATAAGACTTCTTTTTCTTTGGTTGTAACAGGAGGCATTTGGATTTGGATTTTGTTTTGAATGGGATTAATGAAAAAGGGTATGAAAGGTAAACCGGGTTGAGGAAAAAAATTTTTGAAATAAGTAAATGGCATCTCTACCTGAGATGCCATTTGGTTTGGATGGTACAAGGGATCAGTTCTTTTTGGCTAACAGCGCATCATTATTTTCAATCATAGAGGACATTCTCGTTGCCTTCTTCTGAATGGAGGCATACCCATCATGGTTGATAGACACACTCAAAGTTTGTCGTTGATTTTCCATGGGTACATAATAATATGTCTTGCCACTTTTCTCAAGAACTTCAAAAATGGGTCCCAGGGTGAACGGGCCACCTTTCGTGGACCTTTGATTCTGAAAATCCGTCAATGAAGCCTGAACAGTAACCGGAAGTTGTTCAATTTCACGAATTCTCCGGGCGCTGGCTACCAAGTCGCCTTGATGGTCGAAATACGCAATCCACGTTCTTCCTTGATATTGAAAAAGGGCGATGTCCAACTGTTTCGTTTTTTGCCAGCTGACATCCGTCGCTCCAGAGAACTTGTTTTGGAAGTTTTGACTGACCGGTGCATTAACTTCAGCATTTTGCGCTGATAGCTTGTTGTTAAGGCAGAGTACAAGCGCTGCCAGGACGATAATTGTTTTCATGGGTGATCTTTTTTGTTTGCTTTTAATGGTTCAGCGAGAATAAAGTAACTTCCCTTTTTTCATTGAAATTGTTAATTTGACTAGCTCGTGGGAAGTCGTTTACAAATATTCTTGGTACTTGGGTTACGTCGATCGGGCTTTTGCATTAAGAGCACTATCACCTAGATTATGATTCAAAATGAAATAATAGCGAAGATTAAATCAGGTGGACAGACCGAACTCGGTATGATCTATGAAGAATACCGGTCAGAATTTTTGAAGTGGGTAATGAAGGAGTATAACTGCTCGGACGCCGACAGCAAAGATATTTACCAACTTACAATTCTTATATTCTATGATAATGTAAAGACAGGGAAGCTTGAACATCTGGTAAGCACGGTAAAGACTTATTTGTTCGGCATCGGAAAGAATATTGTGATGGAGAATATGCGTAAGGCGAACAGACACACTCCTTTAGACCAGGAAAGATGGTTGAAAGAATACTTGATAGATGAGCCCAGCGACCAGGTGCCCGAAGCTGTATTTGAAATGGCGAAAAGAGCGTTGATCAAGCTTGGAGAACCTTGTAAAAAATTGGTTGAGCTTTTTTACTATGATCGAAAAAGCCTCGAGGAAATAACCGCGTTGTTAAACTATAAAAATGCAGAGACGGCAAAAAATCAAAAATGTAAATGCATGAAACGACTGCGGAAGTTGTGCGAAGAAGAAATGAATAAAACCTCTATAACATTGAACCATGAATACGGAAAATGAAAACGATATTACCTTAGTTGAAAGGTATTTTGACCAGGATCTTTCGGACCTTGAAGTCAACGCCTTCAATCAAAGGCTTGAAAAGGATGGAAGCTTTAAGGCTATGTTTGATCGCGAAAAAACGCTAATAAGAAGTATACGCTACGAGGGGCTCCAACGGGACCTTCAAGTCCTGAAACAAATTGAGATGAGTGCAAGGCAAGACTCAACCCGGCAAACGGGGATTTGGCTTAAGTCCTGGTATTTTAAGATTGCGGCATCTATTGTTATTCTTTTGGTAGCAATTAAATTGTTAGTTCCCGTTCATGAAGACTCCGAAAAGCTTTTTCAAGCCTACTTTAAACCTTATCCCAATGTTTTTGAACCCACTGTAAGAGGTAACGATGATGTAACTCAACGGTCAGAAATATTTTTAGCTTACGAACGTGGCAATTACCAGGAAGCATTGAATGGGTTCAATGAAATTTTAAAGAATGGAAACGAACCGGGCGTGCTTCTGTTAGCTGGCAATGCAAATCTAATGTTGGGGAATATCCAGGAAGCCAAAAATAACTTCCTCATTCTGATCAAGAATTATGATGAACTTGACACACAGGCAAAATGGTTCCTTAGTCTTTGCTATTTGAAAGAAGGCGATGTAGACCAGGCAAGAATGATGTTGGAGGAGTTAGGGGGAACAGAAATTTCATATGCCAATAAAGCAAAAGAATTATTGAAGAAAGTGGACTGAAAAGTCGACCTAATACATAACAGAAAAGCCGCTCAACAAGAGCGGCTTTTCTGTTATGAAGTATTCTTATTCTTTCTATTGATTAATAATTTGATCCTGCCCGAATCATTGCACACCGGAAGCCAATTGTCGCCGTTGCAGAATCTTGATCAAGGAATCGTCTTGTACCCGGTGACATCCAATAAGCAACGTCCTTCCAACTGCCTCCTTTGTACACCCTTGCTCTATCAGTGATCAATGATGTGAAGGCCTGGGGATTGTTTTCAAAATCACTGTTATATCCTTTTACGTCATCAAGAAATCCATCTCTTCTAATCGGGTTGAGGTCATCAAAGTCCTGGTATGACATGGGACGATAGATATCTTGAACCCACTCGCTAACATTACCAGCCATATTATAAAGGCCATAATCATTTGGAGGGAATTCATAGATATATGAAGTAATTAAGGCGCCATCATTAAGGCGGCCAGCTATACCGGCATAATCACCACGTCCTCGTTTAAAGTTGGCTAGCATGAAGCCCATTTGTTTTCCGTAAGGATTCCGTACTGCATGTCCATCCCAGGGATAGATGCGTTGGTGGGTTTGCATCTCTTCGAGCCATTGTGTTCCGATAAGTGCTTGGGCTGCGTATTCCCATTCCGCTTCCGTGGGAAGCCTGTAGGCTGGAACCACGATACCCGACTCTAGCGGAATGCGACCATCTGTCTCGGCGAATTCTTCACCAGCTTCTTCGGCAAGCGCCATATTAACGGCGTTAGTTCTCCAGGCTGCGTATTTGCTGGCTTGTGACCAACTGACCCCAACAATAGGGAAGTATCTAAAACCGGGATAGCGTAAATAATGATCTACGTATGGATCATTGAAAGCAAGTTTGCCAACCCATACGGTTGTATCCGGCAATGCAGCCTGATAAACTTCTTGTGATGAATCTTTAGCCAGATAGTGTAGATACTCCAGCCAGTTAATGTTCGCAATTTCCGTTTCATCCATATAGAAGGATGCAACAGAAACGGTTCGTTCAATATTATCGCGATACGACATGACGTCTTCCTCAAAGGATCCCATGACGGCACGCCCACCTTCAATGAACACCATGTTTGGTGCATCAGGTTGACCTTCGTAAGGTTTTACCATGAAACCGCCGGCGTCTTCATCATTAAATGCTAAGCCGGTCGCATTGCTGATCTGACCAGGGTTTTGAGCCGTCGGCTTGCCACCCTTTCCTCCAAAAAGTGAACAGGCTGTTAACGCGACAGACCCGCCCAGGAGATACATAAGAGTTCTAAAAGAATACCTCATTTGAAAAATGTTTTTAAAAACGAACTGCTAAGATAGATAGATAAGCACATGTTTTCCAAGTACAATCGCCTAATTGCCAAATCTTGAATGTAAGATTACTTATCAATGCTTGAACGTTTGAATCGTCTTTGTATTGTTTATGGAAAGTGCCTTCCATTTTTGGGAAGACTTTAGAGGGACAAGTTGCTTTTTACAACGATAAAGCGCTTTGTATTACAGTTTAGTTTTAGTGGCATAGTTTTTTGAATAGTGTCAGAAATATTTTTTGATTTTTATGACACTCTCCCTAGACGATTTCCGAATCATGCCCTTCGACAAGAAATGTGACGTGATTACTTTTCACGGAAACTACCTTATTCATCGATCACTTGGCGAATGCAAAGTTTTTCTTTATCACGCCAATGATTTCTTTATCGAAGTGTTTTTTTCAACGACCCATCAAAAAGTCTTAATGATTAATGCTTTCGATAACGCGATGGGCCTTCAACCTTACTTGGATAAGATTTCTTTGGCCGACCTTTTTGAGGATTCCATTTGATAAAGTATTTCAATTGCAGAATCTACGGAAGAAATGTCTTCTATGATTAGTAAAGCTTTGCCTCCCTGGTCCCTTATCTTGCAACGCTTTGAATGGACCTGCACGAACTGAAGGATCTGTCCAAATGTATCAGAACTAAAATAGCTGTCGTTTGTGCTGGTAAAAAACCCGCGAAGTCTTTCATTTTTCAATACTAATTTTTCGAAACCAAGCTTTTCTCCGAGCCAACGCAAGCGAACAGTATTGACTAATTCCTCGACCGACTGGGGAATCGCTCCAAAACGATCTTTAATTTCATTGTTAAATACTAACAGCTGCTCTTCATTCTTAATATTATCCAATCTCGAATAAAGTTGAAGTCGCTCGGTAACACTATTCACATATGTCTCAGGAATCAATATCTCAAGATCGGTTTCGATGATACAGTCCTGAACAATCAATTTTGCTTTTTCAGAGAGCTCTTTAGCAAACAAATCTTTAAAGTCAGTTTCTTTCAATTCTTGAATAGCATCGTCGAGAATTTTGTGATAGGTATCAAACCCCAGGTCTGTGATGAATCCACTTTGCTCGGCACCTAATAAATTGCCTGCACCGCGAATATCGAGATCGCGCATTGCCACCTTGAATCCATCACCCAATTCTGAAAATTCTTCAAGAGCAGCCAATCGTTTTCGCGAATCAGCGGTTAATAAAGAAGCGGGTGGTGTCAGTAAATAACAGAAGGCCTTTTTGTTGGATCGGCCCACGCGTCCGCGCATCTGGTGTAGATCGGAGAGGCCAAACATGTGAGCCTGATTAATAATAATGGTATTGGCATTAGGAATGTCAAGCCCTGATTCAATGATATTCGTTGAGACTAAAATGTCATATTCACCGTCGATAAATTTCAGCATCACCTTTTCAAGTTTATCGCCCTCCATTTGCCCGTGCGCAATCCCAATGCGCGAGTCGGGGACCAGCTTATAGATGGTATTGGCAATTCCTTCGATGTCGCTGACGCGATTATGAACAAAAAATACCTGACCTCCTCTTCTTAACTCTGCACTTATTGCATCGCGTATAATTACCTCATCGAAGGTATGAAGTTCCGTTGTAACCGGTTGTCGGTTGGGAGGAGGAGTCGCAATGATGCTGAGGTCACGTGCACCCATTAGTGAGAAATGCAACGTGCGTGGAATCGGCGTAGCCGTCAGTGTAAGAACGTCAACATTCAACTTTAATTCCTTAAGCCGATCCTTAGCTTTAACGCCGAATTTCTGCTCTTCATCTACAATTAATAAACCAAGTTCTTTGAATTCAATGTCCTTACTGATGATTCGATGCGTGCCAATTAAGATATCAATTTTCCCGTCCTTAACCTTTTCAATGATGCCTTTAATTTCTTTTGTTGTTTTGAAACGGGAGATGTAGTCTATCGTGACAGAAAAATTTGACAGCCGTTCACTGAACGTACGAAAGTGCTGCATCGCGAGAATTGTCGTTGGAACGAGAACGGCTACCTGTTTTCCATCTGTTACAGCTTTAAAGGCCGCCCGGATTGCAACTTCTGTCTTTCCAAATCCAACATCTCCACAAACCAGCCGATCCATTGGATGGGGCGCCTCCATGTCTTGCTTAACATTTTCTGTCGCCTTTGCCTGATCGGGTGTATCCTCGTACATAAACGAGGTTTCAAGTTCAGCTTGCAGGTAACCGTCAGATGAAAATGCATATCCCGAAGCGGATTTTCGCTTTGCATATAATTCAATCAGTTCTTTTGCGATATCTTTGACACGCTTCTTGACTTTGGATTTCTTGATCTCCCATTCCTGGGAACCAAGCTTGCTAATCGCGGGAGGTGTTCCCTCCTTCCCAGTATATTTTGAAATTTTGTGCAGCGAGTGGATACTAACGTATAGCATATCGTCATCTTTGAAGACGAGACGGATGGCCTCTTGCTCATGGCCGCTCACTTCCTTCTTTTCAAGTCCTGCGAACTTTGCAATTCCATAGTCGATATGGGTAACGAAATCACCCGGCTGAAGCGTTTGCAGCTCACGAAGCGTTAGTGCTTTTGACTTGCTGAACTTTTCCTTGGCCCGATAGCGATGATAACGCTCGAAGATTTGATGATCAGTATAGCAGATAATTTTGAGCGACCTGTCTATGAATCCCTGACGAAGAGAAAATTCTAATGATTGAAATTCCAGTGGCGTGCTGATCTCCGCGAAGATTCCTCGTAACCTTTCTAATTGCTTTGGCAGGTCAGATGCAACGAAGTTGCTAAACCCCCTGAGCTGGTTTTCGTACAGATCATTTGCCAACAATTCAAAATTCTTGTTGAAGGACGGTTGCGCTGAGGATTGAAATTCAAAGGAAGTCCCCTCATGAAAAGAATGACGGTTACCGAATTCGACCCGAGAAAACCCGGAGCCGGATGACTCAAATACATGGCGGTCAATAAACAGCCTATTTGGTGAAGAGATTACCTGAGCACCGCTTTCCTTCAGTATTTTGGAGAAAACGACTTCAACTTTCTCGTAACTCTTTTGAATGAGATCGCAAGTCAATTCATAGTCCTTGAACCATAATACAGACTGCCCTCCGGTAAACTCAAGCAGCGACTGTCGCTCCTCCTGAAGAAGTTTTGTTTGAATGTTCGGAATAACGCTAACGCTTTCGTGCTCCTCAACAGATATTTGAGAACCCGGGTCAAACGTGCGAATCCCGTCAACTTCATCTCCAAAAAGTTCTATGCGATAAGGAAATTCATAAGCGAATGAAAAGACATCAATGATGCCGCCACGCACTGCAAATTGCCCGGCTTCATAAACGAAATCGGTCTTCTCAAAATCGTAAGAATGCAGAAACTCTTCCAGAAAATTTAAGTCAAGCTTTTCACCCTTTTTTATAATGAATGTATTGGATGCAAGGGACTTCTTACTAATCACCTTTTCGCTGAGTGCTTCTGGGTAGGTAACAATTATTGAAGGATTTTTCTTGGTCGAAAGGTGGTTAAGCACCTCCGCCCGCATAAGTATGTTTGCATTCTCGACTTCATCAAACTCATAGGGCCTCTTATATGACATGGGAAATACAAGTATTTCTTTCCCGATAAGATTTTGTAAATCGTTTTGAAAATAGGCTGCTTCTTCTGCATCCTGCAAGACAACAATATATTCCCTTGGGTGTAACGAAAAACATGAGGCGACAATGACGGCGTCCATGCTGCCGGTCAGGCCCTTGATCGAGACAGATTTTGACGTGTTGACCCCCGCGGCCACGGTCTTTACAAAACCATCCGCAATGTAGATACTCAGAAAATCTTTCGCCCTCAAACTAGTCGCTCATTGAGCCTGCAAAGATAAAAGGTTATCTTCGTGCGGGATTAAGATTCCGGTTAATTTTTATTTTGTGGAACTCGTACGTTTTATCTTAAAGTTGACGGCCATTCTAGCCTGTCTGTTGCTGTTAATTGGATTTTATAAGCCCTGGATCGTGTTGTGGTGGGAGGATACACAGAATAGAAAGAAGGTGATTCGTTTGTATGGAAGTATCGCCATTGTCAGTATCGTCTTGTACTTTTTGTTAGAATTGATTTAAAGAAACCTAAGTTTCCGTGAAAGAAGTTTTAATATCGATGTTTCTACTGGCTGTCAGCGTTTCGGCATGCAGCGTAAAAGATGCAAAAAATCCGAATCAGCCGGCGCCAAACAAAACAAATGACCTGCCCCAAATAATGTTGACTTTGCCGGATCACTCGAGAATTTCAGCGAAGGATCTTGAAGGCCAGATTATTTTGATTTTTTTTCAACCCGACTGTGATCACTGTCAGCGTGAAGCCAAAGCAATCAGCGAACACCTGAACGCGTTTGCCAGGTACAAAATTTATTTTACAACAACAGAAGACTTCAACGCGATAAATCAATTTGCCAACAACTACCTTCTCTCCGATAAAACCAATATTTATTTTGCTCAAGCAACCTTGGATGAAATTCTGAATTCTGTTGGACCTATCTCCGCGCCATCCATGTTTATCTATTCAGACCGTAAACTGGTAAAGCACCTGGATGGGGAAACTCCTATCGAAGAGATTTTAAAACACCTTTAAGATATTCTTTCGGCAATAACCAGGTATTTTTCTCCCCCTTCAATGAGGTTGGCTTTCTTTTTCAATTCAGCGACTGTCATGGGGTAATTACGAAGTGAGATATTTGCCTTCATTTCGGGCAGGTGTTTCTTCAGTATCTTCTGATCTGCTTTGGTGTATGTTTTGATTTTAAAAATCTTTCCAGGAAAAGAACTTATCATATCCTTTGATGTATAAAAATGCGTGTTGGGATGCAATTTCATCAAGCCAAAGCGAGCGGCGATTGACTTGAAGGCGCCGGCTTTCAAAATCGACGTATTCGGTTCATATAGGTAAGTCAAAGGTTCACTGAAGACGGATGTCAGTAACTTCTCGTTTGAGATGTGAAAGCGAAACGATTCGACTTGTTCTTTTTCAATGTTTATCGCTTCGATCACTGCTTCATCATTAAAATTCTTTTGGCATACAAAAAGCAGCTCTTTGCATTCATTGTCGAGGGAAACGACATAAACATATTTAACAAATTTCAATTCTTTAATTCCCTGCTGGATGTCTAGAAGAGGCGAGGCTTTGATTACAAGGTTATCTGATCGGTCAAAGATGATGTTCGTTAATTTTGTAACGTCAGGTTCGCAGTCACTGAATCGAAAAACTTTTCTTGCATCTGATTTTCTCCTGGAGGGATCAATATAAACCAAATCAAAATGCAAGCCTTCTTCTTTGCGCAGGAATTCTTCTGCGTTCGTTTCATAATATGAGATATTTGTTTGACCCAATTGGGCATGGTTGTGTCTTACTATTTGAGACAAAGCCACATCAGGCTCTACATGGAATACGTGATCAAAACTTTTTCCGAAAAGAAAAGTATCTATTCCGAAACCACCTGTCAAATCTACGGCAAGGCGGTAATCATTAAGGTTGAGTGATTTAATGATCGCTGTCTTGAATTCGGCGGCTTTTTCAGAAGACGCCTGTTCTAAATTAA
>DASUGQ010000291.1:0-20771 GCA_036273935.1 Cyclobacteriaceae bacterium
ATTAGGGGCATAACCTTCCATTGAGCGAAGGTTCTCACCCGGATCGGCCAAATAAAGTGTGTCACGCTTTTCGATGTAAACAGTATCATGAACAATCTGGGTTTTTGCTTTTGGGGATTCGTCCACTTTAGTTACCGGCGCTGTAGATTGAGGCGTCGCTATCACGACTGCGGCCGCGGCATCTTGTTTGGAGGCAGTGGTTTGCGATCGGTCTGATTGCTTCATTTCAAACCGTTCGGGTTGATGGACGGTCTTCAATAATCCAAGTTTTGATAACTCGCAAAATTTATTGTAGTCATCCACCACATCATTGTATAAATAAACAAGCTCGTGGTAAGGGTGACGATTGTAAGGCGATCTGACTTCTCCAACTTGCTGTAACTTTTCACTCAGCGCCCGGGACGTTTGCGGAATATCTTCATAGGGTGTATACGGACACAAGCCATTGCTTCTTCCAAACTTTTCGATCCCCTTCATATTGTCATACTCTTTGGAAATTACTTCACGAAGTTGGTCATCAATAGCACCTGTTTGGGGAAGGGACCTGGTTTTTCCCCTATAAAAATCCTTGGCCTGAAACAAAGCTTCATGATCGTGATCGGTCAGCGTTTGCAGCGCCTTCCACGACACCATCCAACTGGTTTGAGGATTTTTCAACGGATAGGAATCATAAACCCTTCTCACATCGTTGTACAAAATCTCCTTTCTATCATCAAGCGTTTCAA
The DNA here is from genome assembly GCA_036273935.1 of Cyclobacteriaceae bacterium. GTDB lineage: Bacteria > Bacteroidota > Bacteroidia > Cytophagales > Cyclobacteriaceae > ZC4RG29. The sequence goes on from DASUGQ010000291.1 coordinate 726, forward strand.
ATAGAAATTTATACCGGTCAAGAACCTCATAAATATGCTGTAAGTGATCTTGTTCATAGCGCTTTGTCTCGGTCTCCCGGGAAAGTTCTTCATTTAATTCTTCCATCTCCATTAATATACTCAACAACACTTCCGCCTGGGCGTTAAGATTCCTGGCGTACAACTCAGGTATGGCGTTGCTTTCAGTAACGGTTTTTTGAAATTGTGAGCGAGGCACTTCAAAATTATTGTAGCGGTAATCTAATCCACTCTTGCCCTGGTAAGATGTAAGTTCCTTATAATACGCTGCACTTGAGCTAAATCCTTCTATTGACATTTGAAGATCTCTCGATTGCCGCAAGCCTTCATTGATAAAATCTACATAGTTATTTAGGGCGACCGCTCCATTCACTGAAACAGGACCAGCTTGTTGTGAGATTTGCAAATCAATATGTGGAATATCCTGAAATTGCCTAACCTGAAACTTCTCCTCCTTTGCACTATTCCTGATTTCAATTAATGGAACATAACTGGCCGCTTTAATTCCGTAGTAACCCTCCTGTTGTGCGTAGTCGATGAAATTGTTGTGAAACGAACCCAAAACTCCATTGTAATAATTGATCAATCCCAGATAAGTTTCGTTGGCATGGCGATCGGATTTTTTTGCTTCCGCATTATAGGCGTCTTGGGCTGATCGTTTAAGCTCAAGGATGGTAGCCATTCCTTCGTTGAACGAAGAGAACATACTTGAAGCGGGGTATTTAATATCAAGTTTCATTTGTTTTGCCTCTTTTACAAACTTATCGGTAGCCAGTATACTTTCCGCTAAGCGCTCATCGGGCCAACCCGTTGGTGTATCCTCGTCAAGGTTGTAGATCCACAGGTCGATAAATTCCTTTTCATGAGCCATCTGCTTTCTCATAAGCGTGATGGCTTTATCATTCACGCCACTTGGCGCTCCTGAATACTTTATAAATGTCGCATCAACGTCGTTAGCCAGCGCAGCCAGTGCCTCCTTATATTTCCTTAGCAGGTCAGGAAAATTATTAATCAATCTTTCCGCTCCCTGAAAATTATCTTTCTTATAATCCTCTAGTTTATGATAGGTATCCAAAGCCTTACAGTTAAGGTCGATTTTTGTGGCCGCCTCCTTTAACGCATTTAATTTTTGAGTCAATACAGTTGCTGTTACACCAAGGGCCTTGCTTTCGGCCACTGCCATATTGAAATGATATTCGTCCAGTCGCACCGGGCAAACATATCTTTTCACAAAGGCATTTTTATTTTTCTTAAGCTGTTCTAGAGATGGATAATATTCTATGACGGACTCCACAATCAAGGACATTTCTCCGGCCGAATTATCTGCGTAATCGATAAAATTATTTAAGGCCTTTTGTTGTTGTCTGGATATCTGTCCATAAACACCGTACGAAAGAGAAAGGAGAACAAGCAAAGCTGAACGCATAGATTAAACGACATTATAACATCAAATTCGTAAATTTATTCCAATTAACCGGCCAGCTGTGGACCACGATGACATCATTGTATTGAAAAAGTTTGATAGCCAGATTGAAGCGAACATAATCAAGGTCAAGCTGGATGCTTTTGATATTCCCTGCTTTTTAACGGAGGAGCACCTCACCCAACTTACGACGCCCCTGCTGTCGGGAGGCATTCGGCTGCACATATTTGCCAGGGACAGAGATCGGGCCACGGAGCTGATCGAGCAGAACTACCTTTCCAAAATGGAAGATGAGCAGGTAATTGAGTGCCCTAAATGCGGGTCAAAAAAAATATTAGGCAACCATCCCGACGGGCTCCATAAACAGATGAGTATGGCGATTGCCAATACCCTGCTTGGGCTTTCCAAACCCTATTATTGCCTGGATTGCGGCGAGGAATTCGACAATTAGCGCCACTACAAATTATTTAACCGGCAGGCAACACCCGGAATTTGTTAATCGCTTTCCGGCTCCTTACTTTCGCTATTGGATAAGTAAACCTATTATGTCTGTAAAAACAATAATCGGGGTGATGGGCCCTGGAGAGAGCGCCACACCCGATGATAATGAATTAGCTTTTGAACTTGGAAGAGGAATAGCCAAAAACGGTTGGGTGTTACTGACCGGCGGGCGGAATTTCGGTGTTATGGAGGCCGCTCTTAAAGGTGCCCGTGATACTAACGGATTAACCATCGCCATCTTACCGGGAGAAAATGACAAGGAGGCATCAGAAAACGCCATGATCAGAATTGCAACCGGCATGGGTAGCGGTCGAAATATTATTAATGCCTTATCAAGCAAGATCATTGTTGTTGTGGGCATGGCGGCGGGTACTGCGTCTGAAGTGGCTCATGCATTAAAGGCAGGGCGAAAAGTAATTCTTCTGAATCAGGATGAAATCACCATTCGGTTTTTCAAAAATGTCGGCGGGTATAAAGTAATGATCGCGAAAACTGTCGAGGAAACCCTGGCGATGATCAAAGATTACCTGTCAGTTCACGCGCACTCGTAAGTCGATTTGACTTTTCAGCCTCCTTGAGCTTCGGACGAAATGTTAAAAAAATCATTTCTAAATTCGAATGCCAAAAGATCCTTGCCCATGAGCCATGACTTACGAAACAAGACCGCTCTAATCACAGGAGCATCAAGGGGACTAGGCGCTGCAATTGCCCTCAGACTTGGTGAAGCAGGAGCGAATGTTGCTATCAATTACTTCAACCGAATCAAAGAAGCGGAGAAAGTCAAGCAGACAATCCTTGGGAACGGTGGCAACGCAGAAATTTTCCGGGCTGATGTAACAGATGAACAGCAAATAAAAAAGTTGTGTCATGATGTGGCCGAACAATTTGGTCCCATCGATATCCTCGTTGCCAATGCAACACTTGTTCATGTTCATAAACCTATTGAAGACCTGACCTGGCAGGATACTCTTGAACATCTTGAGTTTTTTGTAAAGAGTCCTCTCCTTCTCGCCAAGGAAGTTGTGCCTTCTATGAAGAAAAAAAGATATGGAAGGATAATCAACATCGGCTCAGAAGTTTTTGACAGGGGCCTTCCCGAGTTTAGTAATTATGTCGCCGCTAAAGGTGCTCAAGTTGGCCTGACGCGATCATGGGCGAATGAATTAGGTAAACATCAGATAACGGTCAACCTCGTCGCCCCTGGATGGATACCCACGGAAATGCACAAAGACGATCCCGAAGAGATGAAAACAGATTATGCAAAAGGTGTTCCTCTTCAGCACATGGGCGATCCGGTAGATGTGGCTGAAATGGTGGCATTTCTTGCCTCAGACGCAGCAAAATTTATTACAGGCCAGCGGATTACGGTGAATGGCGGAAATACAATGGTGTAGGATCATCATTGAAGTAAAAACCATCCCCTACTAAGGATCGAAAGAGGTGTTCTAAACCGGCGCGGGTGACTGATTTACAGAAGCCAGTACTTCCTGTGTAATATTCTTTCCTCCCGAAAGGTTAGTGAACAGGCTTGTGATCGTATAAATCGGGCCCCAGGGAATACCCCACCATCCGAAGATCAATGACAGGAAAGAATATTTCAGACCCTTGATCGTGCCACTTTCACCTGCCCTGACAAAATAAATATCGCTTGGCCTGCGAAAGGTCATAATGATTATAGAAATGGTAAATGTGAACATTACAAATTTGGCTCCCTGTGCCAATTCACGATTGATCTGATCAGTCGTGAGTCCTTCGACGTTTTTGATTTTCATTTAAATGGTTCAGCTTTAGATAAAAGAGTTTTATACTGAAAAGTAAAAAATAGAAAACCTTTCCTTATCCACTGCACTATTTCTTCATTACTGTAAATTCCACCCTTCGATTATTCGCACGACCTGCATCGGTTTCGTTTGTATCAATGGGTTTACTCTCACCGTAGCCATGTGGAGTGAGCCGGTAACTATCTACGCCCTGGCTTACAATGTAATCCACTACTGACTGACAGCGCCCCTGCGAAAGATTGAAGTTGTATTCGTCCGTTCCTTTATAATCGGTGTGCCCTGCAATTTCAATTTCTACTGTTGAGTTCTTTTGAAGGAAATCCACGACTTTGTCCAATTCGACAAAAGATTCCGGTTTCAACGTGGTTTTATCGAAATCAAAATAGACATTCTTCAATCGTACTGTTATTCCAACTTCGATCGGTTGGAGATACACATCTTTTACAACTGGCGTCACATCAGCGGAGTTGATCCACACACTATCAGTCGAATTCAAAAAGCCTTCCGCCGATGCAGTAATTAAATACCATCCCAGTTTTGAAATCTCCTTTTCGTATTTTCCACCCTCAGCATGCAAGTTCATTTTCACCTTTTTATCTTCTTTGACAGTAATATTAAGATTGGCTGTCATTAGCTGATCTGTTTTCTTATTGTATACATCCCCCATGAGGACCAATTTTTTGGGAATTGGCGTAAGATAAATATCCACCATTAAGGTCGTGTCCCGCTCCAGCTTTGGAATTTTATACGATTCATCTTTGGGCATGTAACCATCCAGTGATGCGGTTAATGAATAGGCATCGATCTCCGGCAACCGGGTTTCAAATTTACCATAGGTATCTGTTTCCAAATCGATCGGTTCTTTGTCAATGAGTCTCAGGGATACATTTGCGGCAATATTCTCTTTTGTTTTCTCGTCAAAAACATTACCAACGAGTTGGATTTTTATTTCCTTTGGAACCAGCATAAAAAGATCAAGGTTTCCACCATCGATACGGCTGTTAGCACGCGACACAAAAACATTTCCATTCTGGTCCATAGAGAAATATGCGTCCATGGCAGCCGTGTTAATCGGTCTTCCCATATTCTTTGGTTCAGACCAGTTCTCCCAACCTTCATCCAATCGCTTGCATACGTAAATATCGGCCGCGCCCTGCCTTCCCTGACCAGGACGCGCGCTTGAATAATATAACGTCTTTTGATCTGGCCCGATAAAGGGAGCAAAGTCATCAAGGCTATGACTGATTTTCAATTTAACGGGCCTTGAAAATGTGCCATCAGGCTGTGCGTGACTTGCATAAAGATCGCTGACAGGACTTCCGTCGCGTTCACTGAAGTACATGATGATGTGCTTTCGATCCGCCGACATAGACGCGCCATAAAATCTGCCCTGGTTCATTTTGGTGAAATCCTTTACGTTCAGTTCAACAAGCGAATTTCCAGATACCAATGAAAAACCTTTTTCATCCTTACCACGACCACCCTTAATAAACAATGTACCATCGTTCATCACAGTGAATACCTGATTGGAATGGCTATTATTAAATGGATTGCGTAAATGTTCAGCGGTCCCCCACTCCCCACTGTCAGTTCGCTTTGACACCCAAATATCCTGGCTACCGTCTTTTCCAAACGTATTATCCGGATGGCCATCAACAAAAAAATACAGCGTGTTACCGTCAGGTGAAATAATGGGGGCAGCTTCATGGTAGTGGGTATTTACATTCTTACCCATGTTTACCAGTTCATAGCGCTCCGTGAATTGCTGTGCGAACGAAGAATGAACGCACGCCAAAAAAGTGATTACCGCTAATTGTTTCATTAAAAGGTTTTTTTGAAGGTTAAAAATAAAAATTTGCCTCCAGAACAAGCCTTAAAAAATAAATGGATGTTAGCCCGGTATCACCTGTGTAAGGTTCCAAGGAAAATTGTAGGTCAATTGCACTATTACAAAACGCCACGGCCGCTCAGCGCCAGCATGGCGATAACGACGATAAGTGCAATTAAATTAACGATGGCCAGTCGTTTATGTCTCAACTGGTCACTGGACATTCGTTTTGAAGTTGAACGGGCAATGGTGATTAACGCCACAACAATAAGCATACCTGTGACATGCTCAACAGTCCAGAAACGCGTTACCTTATCTTTCATTGTTTCGCTGTTAAACTGCACAAATGGGCTAATAAAATAGAGCACTATTCCCGCAACCAGCTGCAGGTGTGTAAAGATCAAAAGATAAAGGCCAAGCTTATTGTCAAAGGCAGTATAGGGTTTGTTATTTAACCAACCAATAAAGGATTTGATGATTACTGCAATAAGGCAGATCAGAATAAAGTAGCGAATGTAAGAATGGGAATGAAGGAAAATATTGTACATATCAGTGTATTATTCGCCACAAAATAGCACCGCTTTCCCGAAAGAACAAAATGATTTCAAATTGTGGGTTTTAGATTGTAGATTCCCTCCAATTAAACAAACCTTTTCAAATACCAGGTATGAAAGCAACGTTAACCATCACATTGGCACTTTTGTGTCAGTTTTGTTTCGCTCAAACTCTTCAGTTAAAATGGAAGTCCGACACTTTACTCCGTGTTCCCGAGTCTGTTCTTTTTGATGCAGGACGAAATGTCTTATACGTATCTAATATTGATGGAAAATCTGATGGCCGGGATGGAGAAGGTTTCATTAGTCAACTAAACCTTGATGGAAAAATCAAAAACTTAAAATGGGTCACAGGCCTTAACGCCCCCAAAGGGTTAGGTATGGTGAAAAACAATCTTTACGTGGCCGATCTCACCGCAGTAGTGATTATCGATATCCCCTCCGGAAAGATTAACCAGACAATCGAACTTGAGGGAGCACAATTCCTCAACGATATCACAACTGATAGCGAGGGAAATGTTTATGTTTCCGATTCTAGCACGGGAAAAATTTATATCATAAAGAATGGCAAGGCCGAAGTATATTTTGAAAGCCCTGAGTTTACCCGGATCAATGGCCTACTGGCGCTGAAAGATGGCCTGTACGTTCTTGATTTCGGCAACGGATCAAACTTCATTGTAAGCACTGACAAAAAAATAACAAAGTCAGCCACGACAGGGCAGGGTGCTGATGGCGTGGTAATGGTGGGGAAAAATGAATACCTCGTTTCCAGCTGGCACGGTGAACTCTATTTTGTAAACGCCAAGGGAGAATCCACCAAAATTCTTGACACAAAGGATCAAAAAATAAACGCTGCTGACATCGCGTACAATTCAAAAGCAAAAGTCGTTTATGTACCAACCTTCCTGGCCAATTGCGTAATGGCATATGAATTGACGAAATAACGTGATACCTATTCAACGAATGAAAGGCGGCATACAGAAAGACCTGTCTGAACTAGTCACGAACAATGTCATTACTGAACAAGTTGCCCATGAGATAAAGGTATACTTTGACAACAAACAACAACCTTCATCCAACCGGCTGCTGATTGTATTTAGTATTCTCGGTGCATTGCTTACAGGCATGGGCATCTTTCTTATTATTGCTCATAACTGGGATGATCTGACCAAATTCACCAAAATTATACTGGCCCTCCTTCCGCTTTTCATAGGGCAACTGGCCTGTGGATATTCAATCTTCTGGCAGAAAGACACTGCATGGATGAGAGAGGCCGCGGCCACATTTCTTTTCTTTGGGATCGCCGCCAGCATCTCGATCGTAAGCCAGGTATATAACATTAACGGGAGCTTAAGCGGTTTCCTTCTCACGTGGAGTATCCTTTCATTTCCCATCATATACATTATGCGTTCATCAATGGTATCGCTCCTATTTATTTGTAGCGTTACCTGGTACGCCTGCGAGACGAGTTACTTTCACTACAATGGTCCTGCCGCATGGTGGTATTGGCCCCTGATTTTTTCTGCCATTCCCTATTATTATGGACTCTCCAAAACCGAAAACAACTTCTTCCATTTTCATACCTGGTTCATCAGCGTTTCGCTTGCCATTTGTCTCGGCACTGTTGCCGAAAACAATGAGGACCTAATGTTCATTGCCTACTTCGGTTTGCTCAGCGGGTTTGTTTCATTGGGGCAGCTTGATCCTTACAAAAGTCAAAAATTAATAGCCAATGCTTTTTTGGTTGTCGGCAGCCTGGGCATCATTGCAACGTTGCTGTCCCTGAGCTTTAAATGGTTTTGGAAAGAATTAGAATACGAAGACCTGAACGACACTTTGTCTTCATCAGACTTCATTGTCGCACTAATTTTAACCCTTGTAGCAACGTACCTTTTGTATCGGTGTACCTTAAACCGACCCTGGTCAGAGGTGAACCTCAAAAGCTTCGCGTTCATTATTTTTATTGCGCTCTTTGTCATGGGATTTAACTTTCCTATTGCCTCCCAGGTGCTCACCAATGTTGTGATATTTATTTTCGCCGTCTTTACTATCATCAGTGGTGCCAGGCAAGACCGACTGGCAATATTAAATTACGGACTGCTCATTCTCACAGCGCTTGTTATTTGCCGCTTCCTTGACACCAACATGACGTTTATCCTTCGCGGCCTCTTATTCATTGGTGTTGGGACTGGTTTTTTCGCAGCTAATTATTACATGATTAAGAAAAGAAATCGCGTCGCCCCATGAGATACCTTGTCATCATCTTGTTCTTTGCGATGGTCGCGATTCAATGGCTTGTTCCGTTAAGCATGATCGTTGGACAAGAAAAGGTCCTGGCAGATGGCAAGATCTTTAAGTTCAGGACGCAACCTATTGATCCTTCCGACCCATTCAGGGGAAAATACATTACCCTTCGTTTCGAAGAGACTAGCTTTCCCGTTGACACATCTCTCAACATTTCCAATGGTGATGATATCTTTGTAGTGATAGAAGAAGATGGGAATGGTTTTGCCAAAATCACGGATATCAAAACAGAAAAACCAGAGGACACGGAAAATTTTATCAATGCAAAAGCTGGATACGTTGTAGACAACAATAATGTGGAAGTTGAGTATCCATTTGAGAGATTTTATCTGGAAGAATCAAAAGCTTCGGAGGCCGAACGCGCATATTGGGAGGCTAATCGCGATTCAACACAAATTACTTATGCACTGGTTGCGGTCAGGAATGGAACCGCGGCACTAAAGGATGTTATGATAGATGATAAAAGTGTTAAGGAAGTTGTGGAGAAACTAAATTCAAAATAATCCATCATTATCGTTAACTCAATCTTAATGAAGCTGCCGGATTTAAATAGGTCATAAGCAGTAATTTTTCGCAATGAAGATCAATGTGCTGATATTTTACCTGGTCTCGATTTGTCCCCTGGCTTTGGCACAGGTAAAAGTCCTTGAGCAAGCCCATGCCCACAATGATTACGAGCACAATCATCCACTTTTCGACGCGTTATCGTATGGTTTCAACAGCGTAGAAGCAGACGTTCATCTGATAAAGGGTGAACTCTATGTGTCGCATGCAACACCGGTTTTTAATAAAGCCAGGACCTTAAATCAACTTTATCTTAATCCCCTTGACAGCCTTATCCGGATCAATAATGGCAGAGTATACAGAAATAATAAGCCTCCATTCTATCTGATGATCGACATAAAAACCAATGGAGAGGAGACCTACCAAAAATTTATGGAAGTGCTTGAGCCATACAAATCTTTGTTGACTGGAGAAAATCCGCCTCTTGTGATTTTTATTTCAGGTAATCGCCCTGTGGAGACCATCGTTCAAGATAAGCGTCAATGGGTAGCCCTTGATGGGAGACCATCGGACTTGAATAAAGGTTATAGTAAAAAGCTCATGCCGGTAGTTAGTATTGATTTCAAATCATTGTCAAAATGGAGTGGCACGGGTGATATAGCTGTAGAAGAATTGAGTAACATTAAATCATTGGCCCAACAAGTTCATCAGGAAAATAAAAAACTAAGACTATGGGGCATACCTGATCAGCCACATAGTTGGAAAACATTATTGGAGGCAGGTGTTGATTTAATCAATACTGACAAATTAAAAGAACTCAGTGAGTTTTTGAATAATCAGCCAACCGATCGTTAACGTATCTTTTTATCAGCGTCGTTCATAATAAAAAACCTCAATCCGTTAACACGGTCGCTTCCACAGCGGTTTGAAGATACTCTAACTCTGAGTCTGATAATATAAAATCAAGCGCACCAGCATTTTCATGGACTTGTTTTTCATCTCGCGCTCCCACTAATACACAGCCCATAGCAGGCTGCCGAGTAGTCCAATTGATGACAACCTGTGCGAGAGAAGCGTTGTGCGCGTCTGCGATGGGTTTTATTTTTCGCATTAAGACCTGGACGCGATCAATATTTCCTGGTTTGAAATACTTCGAATCAGGACGATTATCACCTTCGTTGAATTTATAATCATGCGTGATCTTTCCCGTAAGTAAACCTCTTTGTAACGGACTGTAAGGTATAATACTCATGCCCTTATCTAACGCCTGGGGTATGATGTCTTTTTCAATATCTCTCCTCACCATACTGTAGGGAACCTGGTTAGAGACAATGCTCAATGTTTCCAGGGCCTCCTTTACCTGCTCGGTTGAATAGTTACAGACACCTGCTGCGAGCACCTTGCCCTGTTTGATCAGTTCGGTCACCGCCAACATCGTCTCGGCGATCGGCGTCGTGGAGTCCGCCCAATGAATTTGCAGCAAGTCAATATAATCCGTTTTTAACCGGCGCAAACTATCCTCGCATTCCTTTATTACCCTGCTCCTTTTTGCATTCCGATACATCTTGACGGGCTTGCCTTCATTATCAACTGTATCAAAGTAAAATTCACCCTGGCTGGAAGTCCAATCCAATCCAAACTTTGTCAATATCTGGTAACAGTTTCTGGGCACGCCTTCCATCGCATGGGCAACGAGCTCCTCACTCTTACCAAATCCATAAGCAGGAGCCGTATCAATCGTGGTCATCCCCAGGTCATAAGAGGCTCTAACCGCTTTTAATGCCTCTTTTTCATCTGCGCCGCCCCAAAGCCAGCCACCAATGGCCCACGCACCAAAAGCTAGAGAAGATACTTTGACTTCGGACTTCCCCAAAATTCTATATTGCATACCCATCAGGATTACGGATTTTTATTCGCTTTTAAGAAATTGATTTATTGAACAAAGTACTAATCAAGCAAAAAAATCCGTCAAATGAGCAAATCATTTTTCAATTTCATCCGTAAATGGAATAGCATACAAGGTTTACCCTGCCTATAAATGTGCCTTGATTCTTGCGAGGCACCATCCATCAGAGAGGAATATTTGGATTTGAATTCATGATGACAGAAATAAAGATATTGACCCAGGATCATTACATGCTATCGGCAAGGCACTTCATCCCGGCCGATCCGAATGGACATGTCGTTATCATCAATTCTGCAACGGGCGTAAAACAGAATTTCTATGGTCACTTTGCCGCCTACCTGGCCAGCCAGGGTCACCATGTATATACCTATGACTATCGCGGAATTGGCGGATCGAGAGGTGGCTCGCTCAAGAATTTTGAAGCGACAATAGCCGACTGGGGAGAACTCGATTTAACCGCTGTCATTAAATATGTAAGGCAGCGCCATCCCATACATTCAATATCTATTGTCGGCCATAGCATTGGAGGACAAATTATAGGGCTTTCGCCATTGTCTTCAATCGTCGACAGCATCGTTATGGTTGGTGCACAGACTCCGTTTTGGCGGCACTACCGTGGCACCATGTTACTAAAAGTCTGGCACCTCTGGCATGTCATGATCCCCATTCTTACCGGTGCTTTCGGATATTTTCCGGCACGCAGCCTTGGACTTTTTGAGGATCTGCCACGAGCAGCGGCACTACAGTGGGCAAGGTGGGGAAAGAGCAGAAATTATCTTTTCGATGAGTTGCCAGAGAAAAAGGAATTGTTCAGTTCGCTGCAGCAACCTGCATTGGTGTACAGTTTTACTGATGATCAATTTGCGCCACGAGATGCTGTTGACGATTTGCTGAGCCACTACAGCAATCTTAATATAGAACATCGCCATATCAATCCGATAAGCCTGAATCGGAAGTCAATAGGTCATTTTAATTTCTTCCGGAAAAGCTCCGAAGGAATTTTCTGGAGCAAGATTTCTGATTGGTTAAAGGGGGCCAGAGAAAAAAAATTAAGAACGCAGGATTCATACAATGAAGTAAATTCGAAACAAAGAGATGAAACGTATCACATGCGAGATATGAGGCAGTGAGCAACTTTAGTATTCAGCTTCCTGATACTTCATGTCTTCTCTTCAGGCTTAGATGCCCATCATCACAAATGCTCCCCAGTAATATGGCTCTTTGTATTTCGTCATCAACTGAAGCTGTGCCTGCTTAAACGCCTTTTGTTTGTCGCGCAATTTCAACCAATTGGTATAGAAGTTCGTCATCAGGGTTTGTGTGGCTGCATCGTCAACTTTCCATAGGCTCATGATAATGGCTTCGGCTCCGGCAACGAGGAAGGCACGTTGCAATCCATAAACACCTTCACCCGCCTTAACATCGCCGAGTCCCGTTTCACAAGCACTTAGCACGACCAGATCAGTCCCCTGTAAATTCAGATTCATCGCCTCATATGCGGTCAACACGCCGTTGTCATTACTGACGAGGTTCGGCATCGCGCCCGCCGCGGTTTTGGCACCTCCTGCAAACAACAACCCCGACCGCAGCAATGCATTGTCGTTGGCATTTTCGAGATTTACTCCGAAGGCTGTGCCACTGTGGTGTGTAGCATCCTGCAAAAAGTAACCATGTGTGGCAATATGCATGACGGAGGGAGCTTTTGCATTTTTGATATTGGCTTCCGTTGCCGTCGTCGCCAAAAATGATGTTACCTGGTATCCGGACGCTTTTAATATTTTTCCAATTCCTTCAATTTCTGTCTTTGTTCCTGGCAGCGGTGATACTGCCGTCCCTCCATAATCGGGGAAGCCGGCAAGCAAAGCAATTTTTTTCGACGTTGAGGCTTTTCTTTTTTTGATATCAATCAGGTCTTTCGAGTTACCCAGGATGACCAAATCAAAGCGGTTAATGAAATAATCTCCGCCACTCCTTCTTAAGGTGTTTAAATTAATCTGGTTGTAAACACCATCGGGAGAAATGTAGATTAATTTTTTTCCCGTCAACTCCGGTTCAAGCGCTGCCCAGTACTGATCGTACGAATACTCATCATCAATTTTTTGCTGAATGGCATTTTTGTAAAACTTGGCATACCGCGTCTCCAACTGTTGTCCATTGGGGAAAATCACCAGTTTAGGAATCTCCGATTTCCTGGTGAGGACAAGGGCCGCATACTTCACATCGTCAGTAAATGCCTGACCGAAATTTCTGACGCGAATTATCTCCACAAGAGCGTCAGTCTCATTCAAAAGACCCTGAACTTGTTTATAGCTGATCTTCTGCGCCGAATAACCTGCTGAAAACTCAGCGGAACGTTCTGATAATTTTCGTTCCATCATATTCGCAGCGCGTTCCATGGAATCCAGATTGATCTTCTGTGTTTTGAGCTCTTCCTTGGAATAAGCATATAAACGAGCCAACCGCTCCTTCTGGTCAAGCCAGCTCACGTAGTCCCTGATCAGTTCCGCATTACCACTGGCAAAGATGGCTTGTTTGATCCTATTCGTCGAGTTAAGCAACAACGCTTTGGTCGCCAGCTGATAGTCAAGCAAGTCTTCCAGAACATGTTGATTTTCCAGGTGACATTCAATAGCAAAATTTTCAAACCGTTGAAACCGGGGCGCCAGCACATCCCAATATTTTGTCTTCTCCGCTTCACTCATCGGCGGGAAGTAACGGTTCACAAAATCTACCGACTTGTCCATCACCTCACGGAAACGCATATAAGCCACATCCCAGCTCTTTTGTTTCCAGAACAGAATGGCAATATCCTCTTGTGATTGAACATACAGAGGGTGATTTACTCCCAGTGTCTTCTCCCGAATGCTTAGTGCCTTTTCCAACAAGGGTTGAGCTTCGGTGTATCTCGACTTGTATCGATAAAAATTACCGAGGTCACTTGTTGATTTCGCGTATGCAGGATTTTCTTCGCCAAAATTTGATTTATAAATAGCCATTGATTTTTTCAAAGGCTCCTCCGCTTTATCCTCCTTGCCGGTGATCATGTACAACGCCGCAAGGTTATTGAGCATACTTGCATAGTCGGGATCATTTTTACCCAGGCGTTTTTCCATTCCGAGGTAAATGGACTCGGCCTGACTGTATTGTCCCATCTGCTGATAGAGCAAGGCAAGGTTGGAAAGAAACTTCAGATGATTGCGGGATTTTTTACTTTGCAGTTTTTCTGCGATCGATATGGCTTTCTTCAAAACATCTTCAGCCTCCGCATATCTACCAACGGTTTGAAAAAGCATCGCCTGATTATTCAAGACTATCGCGTAAGGCATAATCTCACCGGCGTTGTTCTGATCCAGTATTGAAAGGGCCTGGGCCAAATCCTGCTCGGCCTCATTGTAGCGCGCCAAATTGTAGCGAAGAACTCCATAGTTATTAAGCGACGATGCCACACCGATGTTGCTCGCCCCCAACTTTTCTTTTCTCAAATCCAATGCCTCCAGGGTAAACGCTTCCGCCTGTGTGAAGCGACCCATCGTGGCATAAAGCAGACCCTGTCCGGCAATTACCTTAATGTAGCCGAGGTCGTCCGTCAGCCCGCTTTTCTCGTAGAGTGCCTTTGCTGTTTTATACTTGTTGTCTGCATAAGTGAATTTACCTGAGGCATATGCCAGCTCACCCATCTCTAAATTGAACCGCGCATTTTCGGCATCCGTGAACTCAGTGTTCTTATAAAAAGAAGTACCAAGGTTAGACCATGTTCCAAACTTGGCATTGAGTTCACCTTTTTCTTTTACATCAAACAAACCTGAGTTATCGCTCAGCAAAATCGCATAATCAAAATCAGTGGAATCAAATTCGGCTCGTGCCTTATCCATGTCTTTCAGAACCGCGTTCCCAACCTTTTCGAGATTCTCTTTTGAGGTGAGTTTTTTCGCCTTGCTTTCGGCCATCCGTTTCAAATTCTCGCCGATCTGGGCTGACAGGGAGTAGGAAACAAGAAAGGTTATAAAATAAAAAATGAGCCGCTTCATGCGCAGTTTGAGGAATTCTTAACAGTCGCAAATTTAACCAAACAATAACTTCATTAAGATGATTTATTTCCGGACATCGTCTCAGAGAAAACTGTCACTATCGCGATATGCCTTAATAAGCGCAAGTTCCCCTTCCTTGCCGGGTTGGGAAATTCCGTGCTCCATCCCCATCACGCCCTGATAACCTCTTCCATGAATGTATTTGAAAATATTCTTGTAATTGATTTCACCTGTCGTAGGTTCCTTTCTTCCCGGATTATCACCGATCTGAAAGTAGGCAATCTCATCCCAACACATTTCAATATGCGGAATGAGATGTCCTTCGTTCCGCTGCATGTGATAAATGTCGTAAAGAATTTTACAGGAAGGACTGTTCACCGCTTTGCAAATCATAAACGACTGATCTGAATGACGAAGAAAAAGATCCGGGTTATCGCTCAGGGGTTCAAGTACCATGACCAATCCGTGGGGTTCAAATATTTCAGCTCCCTTGCGCAGGGCCTGTATTACATTTGCGGTTTGCAAACCCATCGGAAGGTTCCGTTCAAAATAGCCCGGCACTACTGTCATCCACTTTGCATTGACCCGTTTTGCTGCCTCAACACTGGCTTTACAGGTTTTCACAAACGTATCGACGAACTCTGATTTTCCTGTAGCCAGTGACACTTTCCAATTATCCCCACCGTCGACAACGAAAACTCCCATCGTCATGCCCAACTTGCCAAGTTCACTGCCGATTTTTTCCTGCTCATCAACCGATCTTTTCAGGAAACCATTATCTTCAATTGCCCTGAATCCCTGTTCATGCATAAACCGAATCTGGTCGATGAAGCTCTTTCCAGCGTTGTTCGAAAACATTCCTTCGTGCGGAGCATAGTTCAGGTTAAATGTCTTGCCAGGAGGGACTAACCGCTCTTCCTTTTCGTCGTTACCGGCTGCAAAAGTTTGTCCAACGACAAATGCCGAGGCAGTAGCCGCCAATCCTTTTTGTAAAAAATTCCTTCTCTTCATTTTCTGATTTTTGTTTTTTGTATCATTCAATAGTTAATGCCTCGAAGTCGGGAAACACCTGATGAAGTTCCTTTACGGTTCCGGGTTTACCAAAGTCGCTGATCTTACTGACCTGCGTCCAGAGCTTCTGTATTCCTGAATGCGTTGATGCCTCATCAATCGCATCACTTGTCATCCATTCAAATACCACCATGATCGATCCGTCTTTTGCTTTCATTCCAACAACTTTCCGTTCCGTAATGAATCCTTCGCGACGCAAAAACGGAAAATGCGTTTGAATCATGCTGACCAGTTCATCCTCCTTCCCTTTCCGGGGATGATAAAGAACAAAACCAATTCTCGGCATAGGTGTATCTTTTACTAACAATTTAAAAACATTCTTTAAAATACCTTCGATTCGGGCGTGGGTTTTTATCTTGCTGCGTGAAGTTACATCGCTCAACAACCGAAGCTGTCGTCCATGCTCTGGAAGCGATCTTCGTCCAGAAGAAATATGCTGACAAGGTGATTGAAAGAATTTTGAAGCAAAATCCCAGGTGGGGTGCCCGTGACAGGAGGTTCATTGCCGAAACCACCTATGATGTCGTAAGATGGTACCGATGGCTGCTGGAGATTGGTGAAGGCCAGCCTAATGATTTTTGGAAATTAATCGCCACCTATTTTCGATTGCACGGTGTGTTACTTCCCCCATGGAATGAATTCAAAGATCTCAATGACGCGAGATTATTTCAACGACAGAAGGAGGTTGAGAACATCCGAAAGATTAGGCAATCCATTCCCGACTGGCTGGATAAGCTCGGTGAGGATGAACTTGGTGAGCGCTGGGGCGAAGAGCTCGCTGCCCTGAACAATGAAGCGGCCGTGGTGCTGCGCGCGAATACTTTAAAGACAACCGGGGAGAACCTTCAACAGATTCTTCATGAGGAAAAAGTAGAGACGTATACCGTCCCCACATTCACAGACGCATTGATTCTGAAGGAGCGTCAAAATGTTTTCAGGCTAAAGTCTTTCCAGGATGGACTTTTTGAAGTTCAGGACGCCGCGTCCCAACTTGTCGCACCATTTCTTCAGATCGAACCCGGTATACGCGTAATTGATGCTTGCGCGGGCGCCGGGGGTAAAACGTTACACCTCGCCTCGCTCATGAGAAATAAAGGAAGGCTCATCGCGATGGACGTTGAACAATGGAAGCTGGATGAACTGCAGAAGCGCGCACGAAGGGCCGGCATCAGCAACATGGAAACAAAACTGATCGATTCATCAAAAGCTGTTAAAAGACTTGCCGGCTCAGCAGATCGTTTGTTGCTGGATGTACCTTGCTCGGGATTGGGCGTCTTAAGACGAAACCCGGATGCAAAATGGAAATTGTCGGAAGAATTTATTGACCAGGTCCGTCAAACACAGCAAAACATACTTGATCAATACAGTGCAATGGTTAAACCGGGGGGATTAATGGTCTATGCTACCTGCAGCATACTGCCGGGCGAAAATGAAATGCAGGTAAGGCAATTCTTAAGCGAACAGGGCAACGATTTTGATTTGGTTGAAGAGCATCATGCCTGGCCTTCCGAAGGATTTGATGGATTCTACATGGCGCGGGTGAAACGAAAAGAATAAGCCATTCACCCAAGACTAGTAAACGAAAAAGCAATTTTCATTAAGTGAATTTGCGGAAATAGAACTACTTTTCAATAAGACTCATCACCAATTAAAATTTCTTATGAAAAAAATTCTGATTATATCCTTAATCTTCAACGCATCCATTGCCATGGCCCAAAACTCAAACGAGTCACCAACCTTAAAAAGCGTCTTGCTCGAACAACTTAAAACCACGCACACTAAAAAAGATTGGTTCGTACCCGTGAACGTGGCCCTCGAAGGATTGACTGCTGAACAAGCCTTGTGGAAAGATGGCAGTGGAAATCATTCCATCGCACAACTAGCGAGTCACCTGATTTTCTGGAACGGTCGGCTTCTTGCAAAATTCAAAGGGCTTACGCCGGAGGAATTTGGTGGAAACAATGAAGAGACGTTCCTCGCCTACGACAAAAAAAGTTGGGATGAAGTAACGAAAAAACTCGACAGTGTTTTTTCTGAATGGGAAAAACTGATCGAAGCCGCCGATGAGAACAAGCTGAAAGACTGGTATGCAAGCATTGCCAACATGAATACGCACAACGCATATCATACTGGTCAAATCATTTACATCCGAAAACTCCAGGGGTCATGGGATGCCGATAAAGGAGTCAAGTAGCTGATCATCCTGACTTAGTCAGCCGACTAAAATTTATCCTACACTTAACGTCCTGTTTCGCTCCCGCTTGCGGTCGTTCTCATTCAAAAGAATTTTCCGCAAGCGAATAGACTTGGGCGTTACTTCCACATACTCATCACCCTGAATATATTCAAGGGCTTCCTCAAGTGTGAATTTAATCGCAGGTGCAATTCGCATCTTTTCATCCGAACCGGAAGCGCGGATGTTGGTGAGTTTTTTTGTCTTAGTAACATTGATCACAAGATCACCAGCGCGAATGTGTTCGCCAATTACCTGCCCTTCATACACGGGTTCTCCCGGATCAATAAAAAACTTTCCTCGATCCTGGAGATTGTGTAAACTGTAGGGGATTGCCTCACCCTGCTCCATCACGATCAATGAACCATTGATACGGCCAGGAATTTCTCCCTTGTACGGTTGGTATTCTTTAAAGCGGTGAGTCATGATAGCCTCACCGGCTGTTACGTTTAGTAAGTAATTTCGTAAACCGATAATACCGCGGGAAGGAATCATAAATTTCAGGATCATCCGGTCTCCCTTTGGCTCCATGTTCGTCATCTCGCCTTTGCGCACTGAAACAGATTCAATTGCTTTTCCTGCATCCGTCTCCGGCAAATCGATTGTCAACTCTTCAACGGGTTCGCATTTCACACCATCAATTTCCTTGAACACTACTTGCGGCTGGCCGATTTGTAATTCATATCCTTCACGACGCATCGTCTCAATCAAAACAGACAAGTGCAATACGCCACGTCCAAATACCATGAAGCTATCGGCTGAACCGGTGTCGCCAACGCGAAGGGCGAGGTTTTTCTCCAATTCTTTGTCAAGCCTGTCTTTAATGTGTCTTGACGTCACCAGTTTTCCTTCCTTACCATAAAATGGAGAGTTGTTTATTGTAAACAACATGCTCATTGTAGGCTCATCGATGGCGATTGATTTGAGCGCTTCAGGTTTTTCCGGATCCGTTACTGTATCGCCAATTTCAAATCCCTCCAGTCCAACAATAGCACCAATTTCGCCGGACGCCACTTCTTCTACCTTCTGTTTCTCAAAACCCTCAAACACATAAAGGTCTTTGATCCTCGTTTTTGCAATCGTCTTTCCGTCACGTTTTACCAATGCAACCTGCTGTCCGGATTTCAGACTGCCACGATGCATGCGCCCGATCGCCACCCGACCTATATAAGAGGAGTATTCAAGAGACGTGATCAAAAGCTGGGGTGTACCTTGCTCCACTTTGGGCGCTGGTATGTACTGAATAATGCCATCGAGAAGCGGAGTGATATCATCCGTTTGTTTCTTCCAGTCTGTGCTCATCCAGCCTTGCTTCGCTGATCCGTAAAAAGTGGGGAAGTCAAGCTGTTCTTCTGTAGCATCCAGCTGGAACATCAGCTCAAATACCTGTTCATGAACCTCATCCGGTGTACAATTTTTCTTATCGACTTTATTGATCACCACAATCGGTTTCAGTCCAAGCTGAAGAGCCTTTTGCAAAACAAAACGTGTCTGAGGCATCGGACCTTCAAAAGCATCCACCAGCAACAAACATCCATCAGCCATATTAAGCACGCGTTCTACTTCGCCACCAAAGTCACTGTGCCCCGGTGTATCAATAACGTTGATCTTATAATCTTTGTAATGAACGGAAACGTTCTTGGCAAGAATAGTAATACCTCTTTCGCGTTCAAGATCATTACTATCCATAATGAGTTCACCAGGATGTTCATGGGCCTTAAAAAGGTGACCTGCATGTAAAAGTTTATCAACCAAAGTGGTCTTACCGTGGTCTACGTGTGCGATAATGGCAATGTTTCTGATCTTACTGGCGTCCATAAATCCTCAAAATCCGCTTGTTTTTCTCAATTGAGGCGCAAAGATAGGCTTTTTTGTCAAGCCAACAGCAAAAAGCT
>DASUGQ010000292.1:0-9632 GCA_036273935.1 Cyclobacteriaceae bacterium
GAAGATGCTACACCGATAGTTATTAAGATCAGGATAAGGAATAATCGATTCACCATTTGCACGGGCAAAAATATAGTTTCAGTCCAAAACGCCTTGCACCAATGCATCAAAATCCTCTCCATTTTTAATAAATTCCATTTCTATTGGTAAATAGAAGAAAGGAAGCTGTCCGATCGCTGATTTAAATGCCTTGTCATCCAGTTTAACCATATCCTTTTCGGTGGTGATAATAGACGTGGAGGGATTAACGAGGTTCCTGATCTTCTGCACATCGGCCATCGTGTAATGATGATGATCGGGAAACTCCACATGAGCAACCAATTCAAACTGACGCGACACGTATTCTTTCAGTGATCCTGCATTGGCGATGCCGGTAACCAAGATCACCTTGTCCTGCAACGCAAGGAAATGGCCACCAAAAGGAATCGGATTTCCATAATGAATCGAAGAAAAAAATACTGGCTTGTCGGCAAACTTCCGGACTGACTTTTCGATGCCCATCATAGCTTCATCCGATAGTCCCAGGGGGCACTTTGTCACGACAATTGCATCTGCGCGCTGTGCCCCGGTCTTCGATTCTCTTAACCGCCCGGCCGGTAATAAAAGATCACTATAAAATGGCCGGCTAAAACTTGTCAGAAGAATGGTAAGTGCTGGTTTGACGCGGCGGTGTTGAAAGGCATCGTCCATTAATATGAGCTTGATGTCAGGATACACGTCGAGAAGGTTCACAATGCCAAGCGCGCGATCCTCGCTGACGGCCACCGTTACCGTATCGTTAAATTTATGGTAAAGCTGGAACGGCTCGTCACCAATTGTGGAAGCGTTGTCAAGTGAGTTGGCAATGCGCACACCCCTTGTCTTGCGGCCATATCCCCTGCTTAAAGTGGCGACGTGAGAACGCTGATGATAGGTTCTGATGAGGTGCTCTACCATGGGCGTTTTGCCGGTCCCCCCGACGCTAAGATTGCCAACAGAAATGATGGGCACGTCAAAACCGGTCGATGGCTTTATTCCCAAATCATAAAGGCGGTTTCTGATTCGGGTAATCAGGTCATACAGCAGGGCAAAGGGATATAAAATTACGCGCAGAAGGAACATCAAATAATTGTAGTTTTGCTACTTACAAAAGTGAGCATATAAAGTAATCTTCACAAAGAACAAAGTTGTTCATGAAAATAAAAGACGTCACCTCCTACCTGGAGTCTATCGCCCCCATAAGTTTTCAGGAATCGTATGATAATTCAGGATTGATAACGGGAACCGCCGATGATGAGATAACGGGAATTCTAACTTCACTGGACTGCACCGAAGTCATCGTCCAGGAGGCCATCGATTCGGGCGCCAACCTCATCGTCGCGCACCATCCTATCGTGTTCAAGGGACTGAAGCGATTAACGGGAAGCAACTACGTTGAACGCACGGTGATCAAAGCCATCCGGAACAACATTGCCATTTATGCCATTCACACGAATCTCGACAACGTGGCGTTGGGGGTGAACAAAAAAATATGTGACCGGATGGGGTTGAGAAATACGAGAATACTCAACCCGAGAACTGATAACTTATTGAAGCTCGTGACCTTCATCCCCAGGGAGAAAACGGAAGAGGTAATGAAGGCGCTGCACGACGCCGGCGCCGGTCAGATCGGGAATTACAAAAACTGCAGCTTTCGGCTGGATGGCACAGGAACATTTTTGCCCAACGAAGAGGCCAACCCCCGCATTGGAAAAAGCGGCCGGCAGGAAACAGTGAACGAAACGCGGGTAGAAGTCATCTTTCCCGCTCATCTCGAAAAAAAGGTCATGAATGCCCTCCTGAAGAGCCACCCTTACGAGGAGGTAGCCTATTACCTGTCCCCCCTCATGAATGAAAACCAGGAAGTGGGCTCCGGAATGATCGGCGAGCTGGAGGGGGCCATGGAACCATTGGAATTCATGGAGCGTTTGAAGGTCAGTATGGATCTGAAAATTATTCGCCATACCGCCCTTTTGGAGAGAAAAGTAAGACAAGTTGCCGTTTGTGGAGGCGCCGGAAGTTTTCTCCTTGGAAATGCGATCAGGGCGGGCGCCGATGTTTATGTCACGGCGGATTTCAAGTACCACGAATTCTTTGATGCGGACGGGAAGATCATAATTGCCGATATCGGGCATTATGAAAGTGAGGTTTTCACCAAAGATCTTTTATATGAGATTTTGACAAAAAAATTTCCTACTTTTGCGATCAATTTTTCTAAAACTGTCACTAATCCAATAAGTTATCTCTAAATAATGGAAAATCAATCGGTTGCTCAGAAGCTCGAAGCGCTTGTAAAACTCCAGTCCATTGACTCAAAATTAGACCAGCTGAAAAAATTAAGGGGCGATCTCCCCGACGAGGTTCAGGACCTCGAAGACGAGATCGAAGGATACCGGACCCGGTTAACAAGGTTCGAAGATGAACTGAAAGAACTCGAAGACAGCATCAAGAAAAACAAAGACGGCGTTAAGGAGGCCGAAAAACTGATCAAGAAATATAACGAACAACAGAAAAACGTCCGGAATAATCGCGAGTTCGATGCAATCACAAAAGAAATCGAACTGCAGGAATTGGAAATCCAGATCTGCGAGAAACGAAGCAAGGAAGCCAAAGACCTGATCCAGGCAAAAAAGGATGAGATTGAAAAAACAAACACCCTCATCAACGAGCGCAGTGAACACCTCACCAACAAGAAGAACGAATTGAATAATATCCTTTCCGAGAGTCAGGAAGAAGAGCAGACTCTCCTCAACGAACGGGAAGATGCATCCCACAAGATCGAAGACAAGTTGTTGAAGTATTATGAGAGACTTCGGACAAGCCTTTCCAATGGCCTCGCGGTCGTTAGGGTGGTACGCGGCGCTGCAGAGGGGTGTAACATCGTGATTCCTCCCCAAAAGATTGCCGAGATTCGCGAAAAGAAAAAAATTGTTATCGATGAACACTCAGGTCGTATATTAGCAGATGTAGACATGGATTCACTGGACGAGGGCGACAAGCCCAAGTCAGCAAGAACTGCCACCACCACCACGACCAGAAGAAGGAAAGTTGAATAATACGATCAGTCATAAAATTGAAAAGGCAAGCCGGTGGGTTTGCCTTTTTTTGTTTCTGCTGAGTTCCGGCGAAGTAGCCTGGGGGAACGTGTGGAAATTTGATGACAAAACCAGGCAAGCGTATGATCTTGTCCTGAACCTTCAAATCGATGAAGCACTGGCATTGATGGGAGAACCTGCCACCGCCCAGGAGACTTATGTCGTGTCGCTCGCCCAGGCCCTTGAACTGATCCTGACGGAGGATGCCGATAAGTATGAAACCTATTATGCTGAATATGAAAGCCGCCTCGGCAAGCGATCGAAATCATCCCTGGAAGATGACCTCTTCCTCCAGGCTGAAATCAGGCTGCAATGGGCCTTCGTTCACATCAAGTTCGGCCACGAGATCGATGCTGCCTGGAATCTCCGCCAATCGTATTTGAATGTACAGGATTGCAAAAACCGGTTCCCTTCCTTCACGCCCATCCGGAAAACGTCGGGCGTCCTGGAGATACTGATCGGCTCGGTCCCCGAAAAATACAATTGGGTGCTGGGACTCATGGGAATGCAGGGGTCTATCCCCACAGGCCTGGAAGAACTTCAGAGTCTTCGCGAAGAAGGCAACGTCTTTAAAAGGGAAGCAGACCTTCTTTATGCGATCGTGAAGGGATACGTATTTCAAAACACAACCGGGGCCGTTAAGGAAATAAAAAATATTCAGACACGGCACCCGGATAATGTCCTGATCAATTTTATCGCCGCTTCTCTGTTGATAAAAAATTCCCAGAGCGAAGATGCGCTGCCGTTACTCATCAAACTGGAAGAGCGCAATAAGGGATTACCGCTTACATTCGGCTACTATCTCAAGGGTGAAGTCTACCTTCACAAAGCCGAATACCTCAGCTCGATTACATCGTTCAGATGGTTTATCAATAACTACAAAGGCCAGAACTGCATCAAGGATGCCTGGTATAAAATAGGGTTGTGCTATTGGCTGAATGGGAACGGTAATGATGCCCGTGAAATTTTCAAGCAGGCAAAAACCATTGGCAAGGAAGATGCGGAAGCCGACAAATATGCGGCACGTTGTCTGGCAGACAGCGAGCTTCCCAACATCCCTTTATCAAAAGCACGGTATTATACAGATGGAGGTTATTATGACCTGGCCCGACAGGAACTTGAGGTCATTCAGGCGGATGACCTTCCCACGAAACGCGACCAGGTAGAGTATGCCTACCGTAGGGCAAGGCTTGCGCAAAAGACGATGAACTTCGAGCAGGCGAAAAGCTTTTATCGCGAAACAATAGCCCTCAATGGAAATGAGTCCTGGTATTTTGCACCCAACTCCTGTCTTCAAATGGGATACCTCGCTTTGTCGGAAAGTGATACCACTGCCGCAAGAAACTACTTTCAACAAGCCCGCTCCTACCCACGACACGAATATAAAAATTCAATCGACAGCAAAGCGAAAACGGCGTTGGCTCAACTCCGGAGTGATCGATGATCTTTCAATCCAATTCAAGTTGGCTGAGAAGTTCGTTAAATTGTGGTTCGGCGCGAAGGAGATCAAACTTTGGATCGACCTTCAGCCATGCCCATCTTCCGCCTCTCTTTCCTTGGTAGGCCTTCCATGGCCAAATTAAAACCTCTTATTTGTTCTCCCCAGACCACTATCGCTCAATGCGACGATACAACTCAGGCGTCATTCTTTTGTTCACTCCATTTTCAACGTCTCCGCCGGATTTACCTGTGCAACCCTCACCGTTAGGTAGCTCAAGGTTCCCCAGGCAATTGCCATAAGCAACATCCCGGATCCCGCAAAGACGAGGGGATTGATCGATATGCGGAACGTGAAATTCTGAAGCCAATCGCTCATCATCCACCATACCAGGGGAACAGCCAGCACCACGGCGATAAGTACAATGCGTGTGAAATCTTTTATCAACAACAGAATAAGACCCAATACGTTTGCGCCCAGGACTTTCCGTATGCTCACTTCTTTCGTTCTCTGCTTGAAAGTAAGGACGGCAATTCCAAGTAGTCCGAAACACGCTATCGCGACGGCAATGAAAGAGAAGGCCCCGAGCACAGACGCCATATTTTGTTCAAGCGAATATTGCTGTTGGAGATAGCTATCCAGGAAGGAGAACTCGAAGCCAAAGCGATCATCAAATTTTTTCCACGTGCGCTCGATGGATTTTATTGTCCCTGAAAAATCTTCTGTATTCAGTTTTACCAGCACGAAGTTGTAACGCGGCATCAGCCTGAACAACAATGGCCGCACCGGCTCGTGCAGGGATTGGAAATTAAAATCCTTTACCACCCCGATTACGGTTCCCTTTATAAGACCTTCATCATAGTCCCATGAAAATTCCTTTCCAACGGCGCTGCCCTGGTAAAGATTTCTCGCGGCTGTTTCATTGATGATGAAGGCTTCACGGTCGGCCGGGTTTTCTCGCTGGAATGTCCGTCCTTCGGCAAGTTCAATGCCCATCACCCCGAAGAAATCATAATCGACCATGGCTTCCGAAGACGCAATGCGCGACTGGGGATCGCTGGTAGAATACACAGGGTTTTGGTTAAAAGAACGCCCGGGAATGTTGGAGGAAGCGGAAACAGCTTTAATACCGGGGACTTTCAGCAATTCATTTCGGAGATCGTCAAATTTCGGCAGGATGGCACGGTAATTCTTAACCGGGATAACAACCACTTCTTCTTTGTCGAACCCAAGCTCTTTGTGCTGAATGTAGTTAAGCTGGTTATAGATGACAACGCTGCTGGAAATCAGAATCATGGAGGCAAAGAATTGAAACACGATGAACCCTTGCCTAAAACCAACGCCTTTATTGTTTCTGGTGAGCGCGCCTTTCAGAATCAAACCCGGTTTTGCAGATGCCAAATAGAGGGACGGAAAGGCGCCGGCGATAATTCCTGTGAACAGGCCCATGGCTCCTAATACCAAAGCAAAGGCCCAATAATTCATTTCCATGGGGTGGCCGGTTACTTCGGTGAAGAAGGGCCGGGCAAGTTCAATGAAGACGATTGACAACACCATTGCAGCACCGCTTACCAGTAGGGATTCTCCTGTGAACTGGATTACAAGTTGGTTTCGAAATGCCCCCAATGATTTCCGGATACCGATTTCCTTTGTGCGTTCAGCCGATTGCGCAGTGGTGAGGTTAATGAAATTAACACAGGCAATGATGAGGATGAGCACGGCAGCGGCCGTCATCATGTAAACGTAAGTGATGTAGCCGTTAGGCTCCAGTTCCCAGCGCAAGTGCGAATGAAGATGAATGTCGGTAAGCGGTTGAAGGCGGAAACCAAAATTTCTTTCACGGATCGACCTGAACGTTTCGTCAGATACATCAATATATTTTCTCACCCAGTCCGTGAGCTTTCCTTCCAGTTGTTTTGCATCCGTTCCCGGTTTCAGGCGCACGTAATTGTAATGTCCGAAATCATTCCATGTAAAGTACTGGCTTAACGGATCCTCATGGGCTTTTTCGCCCAGGTAGGACACGAGAAAGTCAAAATGAAAGTGAGAGGCTTGCGGCACATCCTGGAATACTCCTACCACTTCAATCAGCTCGCTGTCATCATTAACAGAAAGTTGTTTGCCGATAGGGTCGTCATTACCAAAATATTTTTTTGCCATCGATGCGGAGATCAGCAGGCCGCCGGTATTCTTCAACACTTTCTCAGGATTTCCCTTGATCAAAGGAAAGGTGAAGACATCGAAAAACGTTGTGTCGACGGCCATCACATTGCGTTCATCATAGCGGATGTCATTCTCCGGATTACGGAAGGAATATGTCTCGCGGGTAAGTCCCACGCCCCAAAGGGGAGTTATGCTGACGGCACTTTCAACTTCCGGAAAATCCTGGACGAGTGCCTGCGCCATGGGGTGAGGCGTCCGCGTTTGTGGATTTTCATCTTCCCACGCAATGCGGTAAATGTCTTCAGCCTGTTCGTGAAAGCGGTCGTAACTTAGTTCAAGTTTAAGGTATTGTACAATGAGAAAAACGCAGGAAAGTCCCAGGGCCAGTCCGAAGATGTTGATGAGCGAATAAAATCTATTCCTGAGCAAAGTGCGGAGCGCAGTCTTTAGATAATTGGTCAGCATAAAATTTTCAGGTTGAAAGATGAGGTCCTTAATTGAACACCGGCTGAATCTTTGGATTCTCACCAAGAATTAATCCAGCCTAAAAAATAGTTAAATCTCAGTTCATTTCGTGATTTTGAACACAGGCGATGAACGAATATGATCGGAGATGTTCGCTGGCGGGCAGTGCCTGATATTTTGGTCAATATAGAACGTGGAACCAGGCGTGTCATTGTCCGGGAAGTGGAAACCAGGCACTACATCAGCATACTTTTACCTGACGCTAGCTTAGCACCTTTAAATGCGAAAGGTCATTATTCAATTCGATTATAAAACGGTGATGGTCGTACTGTAGAAGATATAAACAGAGATTGTTATGCTCATAGAGGTCCATGTTCTTGAGGGGCTCTCCCAATAAATGACAAAGCAATATCCGCATCGCCCTGCCGTGCATGCAAATGAGAATGGTCCTCTCACCCGGATGTAACAGGATGTGATCAACGGCAGGCTTCATTCGACTGATCACATCTTCGGGACTTTCCCCTCCCTCGATACGAAGCGACGTGTTCCCCCGTCTCCATTCTTCCAGCAACCAATGGTAATAGGCATCCTCTTCAGGGGTGATTCGTTGTCCCTCTTTGTTGCCCCAGCATATCTCATTCAGTCCGCTCAGGGATTCATACGGAAGGCCATCATCAATGAAATTCTTAACCGATTCGATGGTTCGCCTTAAAGTCGAGGTGTAGACTTTATCAAAAGGAATTTTTCCATAGATTTCATAAAAAGCCCTTGCCTGCTCACGTCCATAGTCGTTCAGGCTGGTGTCAACACCACTGCCCTGAACAATCCCCATCTTATTGTAATCCGTCTGTCCATGACGAATCAGGTAAATTTTTTTACTGCTCAATTTTGAATTATTTTGCCCCACCTTTGCTCCCCTCAACGGCCTTAGCTGACATCATCAAGAATAAGGGGGCAAAAATAAGAAATTAGTTTAAAGACAGCAGGGGCGCGACCCTGGTATGCATGAGGATTTTTGACAATAATATTACTTTAGACGCACTCAACAAACTTTCCCCGAAAACTTTAGCGGAACGCCTGGGCATTGAGTTTTCCGCAATCGGTGACGATTATATTGAAGCACGGATGCCTGTGGACCACCGAACCCATCAACCCCTGGGGTTGTTACATGGCGGCGCGTCCGTAGCTTTGGCTGAAACCCTGGGAAGTGTTGCAGCAACTTGCTGCATAGACGCCACACGACAGTTCTGCGTAGGCCTTGAGATAAATGCAAATCACATCAGGTCTGCCCGGGAAGGTTTTGTAATAGGAAAGGCATCCCCCATTCACATCGGAAAAAAAACACAGGTGTGGGAGATCAAAATCGTAAACGAAACAACAGGTGATCTTGTTTGTATAAGCAGAATTACATTAGCCGTCCTGGAAAAAAAGAGTTGAGAGAGAAAGAATCGCCTATGCACATCGTTAACGACGCCATTGCATCACTGACATCAGAAGCTGAGTACCTGTCGATGCTATCATCGTTTGCTTTTGAAAATGGAATGTCAATGGCCCTGTGGCGCCTGCCCGATGACCCTGCACATCATTTGATCCTCTCGGATGACCATCACCTGGTCGCCAAATCCAAAACACTGGAGGATTTGCCGCACGGTTTCATTTTTGCTCCCTTCAATTCTGAAAAGGGTCGCATCTTCCTTGAAAGCGATCTATATTTTGTGTTTAAGGACAACCGGCTTGCCAGGTCCGAAACGCCAAAGCAGGAAGCGTCTTTGAACTGGTTGTCTGTACAGGCTCAGGCATTCAGAAAACATCCCATAAAATACCGCCGGCCCGCATCTGCTTACCTTGAAAAGGACAAAGATCATTTTATCACAATGGTTGAGAATGCCATCCAAGACATCGGTGAAAATCGCTTCGAAAAAGTGGTCCCCTCACGCTTCAAAAAAATGGACCTGCCCGAAAGCTTTGATGCGATGCAGGCTTTTCAAAAACTCTGTCTCACCTATCCAAATACGCTGGTTTCGTTTGTCCATATTCCGGGAACAGGTACCTGGCTGGGTGCCTCGCCTGAGACCTTGGTCAGCGTGGAAAATGGGTCGGTCTTCAAAACGGTGGCCCTGGCAGGCACGAAACCATACCAGGCCGGCGTGAATATTAAATCAGTAGCCTGGACACAAAAGGAAATCGAGGAACAGGCGCTCGTTGAGAGATACATCATCAGCTGCTTCAAAAAAATCCGCCTCCGTGAATTCGATGAGCACGGACCAAAAACCGTTGTAGCCGGAAATCTCCTGCACCTGAAATCTGATTTCACGGTTGACATGAAGGCTACGAATTTTCCCCAGTTGGGCTCTGTCATGCTTGACCTCCTCCACCCAACGTCGGCAGTATGCGGAATGCCACTCGACGGCGCCAGCAAATTCCTGGCAACGAACGAAGGATATGATCGTGAA
>DASUGQ010000293.1:0-3512 GCA_036273935.1 Cyclobacteriaceae bacterium
GCTTGGACTAACCCAGTCGTTACAACAAAAGCTGTCTCCACAGCAGATCCAATTCATAAAGTTGTTGCAGGTCCCAACAGCGGAGCTCGAAACGCGCATCGAGGAAGAACTCGAGCAGAATCCCGCCCTTGAGGAAGGTGCGGACGAGCCAGCGGAAGAGCCTGCCGCTCCTGAAGAAGAATTTCAGGAGCAGTCTACCAAGGATGAGGACGTCGATATAAAGGATTATCTGCACGAGGAGGATTATTCCGGTTATAAAATGCAGGGCGACGGAAATGATGATGACGAAGACCGGGAAATGCCCATTCCTACATCGTCCTCCCTGCATGAACAGCTCATGAATCAACTCGATTTTCTCGGCCTTGATGAGCGTCAGTATTCGATCGGCAAACAACTAATCGGGAGCATCGAAGCGGATGGGTATATTCGGCGCGATGTTGATGCCATTGTAAATGACCTGGCTTTTTCCCAGGGGATTGAGACAACTGCGGATGAAGTAGAGTCTGTTCTGAAAAAAATACAAACATTTGATCCTCCTGGAATTGCCGCACGCAGCCTTCAGGAGTGCCTGTTGCTTCAGTTGGATCGGATGGATAACGGCCACGATATTGATGTGGCTGTGGCGAAAAAAATTATTGCTGAGTGCTTCGATGAATTCACCAAGAAACATTATCAGAAAATTCAGAAGAAACTGGAGACTGAGGATGAGGAATTCGTCCGCGACGCCATGGAACTGATCATAAAGCTAAATCCGAAACCGGGTGGCAGCGGTTCATCCATGGTGAAGAATGCATTCATTATACCCGACTATATTCTTACCAATAACAACGGCAAACTTGAACTGACACTCAATAGCCGCAACGCGCCGGAGCTTCGCATCAGTCGCTCGTATACCGAGATGTTCAAGGCGTACGATAAAAGCAATAAAAAAGACAAGAAACTAAAGGAAGCGGTGACTTTTGTAAAGCATAAGCTTGATGCAGCTAAATGGTTTATCGATGCAATCAAGCAACGTCAACAGACATTGCTTCGTACGATGAAAGCCATCGTTGATTTTCAATATGATTTCTTTCAGGAAGGAGATGAGACAAAATTAAGACCCATGATCCTGAAAGATATCGCCAATATGATCAACATGGACATATCAACCGTGTCGCGCGTTGCCAGCAGCAAGTCGGTGCAAACAGATTTTGGGATTTTCCCGTTGAAATATTTTTTCTCGGAAGGTATCTCGACGGAATCAGGAGAAGAGGTGAGCAGTCGTGAGGTCAAACAAATCATCAAGGATATTATTGATGGGGAAGACAAGAGCAAGCCTTATTCTGACGATAAGCTGGAAAAAATATTAAATGATAAAGGATACAATATCGCTCGACGTACGGTTGCTAAGTACCGGGAGCAATTGAATATACCAGTAGCCCGCCTGAGAAAAGAATTATAATAAGTGAATTTACTAGCCAGGTTTATTTCTGTACTTTTTCACCCACTCATGATGGCCACTTATTTGTGTGCCATTCTGATGTTAACTTATCCTCCGGCATTGGATCCGGTGAGGGCAGAAATTTTTAGCGGATTTCTTCTTCTGATTTTCTTCGTTACGTTTCTTTTACCGGCAATCAATATCGGCATCTTTAGATTTTTCGGAACGATTCCATCGGTAATGATGACTGAGCGCAGAGACAGGATTATTCCGTTTGTCTTTATTTTGCTTTTTTACGTAATGATGACGGCGCTGTTCTATTGGAAATTTCACATCGGGTTTCGCGACAATGTGTTTAAGTTTCTTATCATCATCGACTTGCTTGTGATCGCATCGACGTTGATTACTTTTTTTTACAAGGTGAGTGTGCATGCCATCGGCATTTGCGGCTTGCTGGGGATCCTTGTTCCTCTGAACAAAATATCAGAAGACCACAACCTGTTCTATCCAACCATTGGCTTAATCGTTGCTGCCGGAGGAGTCATGTCAGCCAGGCTTTATTTGAATGTCCATACCTTACGCGAGGTAATGATCGGCGCAATGGTGGGATTTGTGATTAGTTTTGTGTCAGTAATTGTATTCTTCTGACAGGTCTCTAAAAACTGGAGAGCGAAATGCCAACTGTGAAGTTAGTCATGTCGGTTTGCTCCGGTCCCCTTTGATCTTTAAATAATGGTGAGAAGTTATAGTAGCCAAAGATTGTGAAATTCCCGGCTCCAATTTTCACAAACGCACCGTACCGGAAGTCGTTGAGGTCAAAGTTCTGTTTGTCTTTAATTTTCTTTGTCTCTCCGCTGTCACGATATTTGATCTTTGTGAACGAATCGTACAAATAGCCTACCCGCCCACCTATGGAAGCCCGGAAGCTCCTCGTCGGATCGCTTGGGTTGGTGCTGAAACGTATCTCTAGAGGCACATCAATGTAGTTTGTAACAAGCATTGATTTTTTCACGTCATTGTAAATGTCAGACGCAGGGACGAGTTCTGTCCCATCGGATGAACTCAATAGGGTATAGTTATTTTTAAGCTTGTAACGTTCGAAGCCGAATCCAATTCCGGGGTGGATACTGAATTTGGATTTGCCGATTCGAACATCGTATTGGTAATAAACATTGCACGTCCTGGAACCCCAGAACCCAATATCAAACGTGTCAGGTTTGTTGAAGGGCTGATTAAAACCAAACTCAAGAACGAATGTACCGGGAATGTTAGGGAGTCCTTTATTCCCGGATTCGGCCTTCTTGGGAGATGGACTATCCTCTTGCCCAAAGGATGAATATGAATCAATTAAGGTGACCAGGAAAAAAACGGCAAGGAAAGTTCGGATCATGTGATCTTTTAAGTAGTGGATAAATTGCGACCCAAAAATAAGTTTTTTGTTTGCAGGGCCAAACCATTCTTTGGTTCAGCCGATTAATTATTTACATTTGCAGTCCTAAAATCAAGCCGGATAAATATCCTTTATCCCTCGATAAGGGCTCGTAGCTTAATTGAATAGAGCATCTGACTACGGATCAGAAGGTTGGGGGTTTGACTCCCTCCGAGCCCGCCAGACACGAAAATCCCGGAGGGAAAACGACCTTCCGGGATTTTTATTTTCGTACATTTTTTTGAACACATCTCATGCTAATACGTTTTCGTTAGATGTGTGATGAACTATCATGGGTAAAAGTTGTATGGCCAGGGAGGCGTATTGTTAGTTCATCAGGCACATAAAAGAGAAAGTATTCTGGTAGTTCAGGTAGAATTTGTATATTTTTGAATACCTCTCGCGGAACATTCAGTCTAATTCTATTTTAAGTACAGAAAATTGATTCGGAAGTTGATGTTGAATTCAACACTCCGATCGTTGCTAGTATCTAAGTTGTATTCGAAAGATCGTGATTAATTGA
The DNA here is from genome assembly GCA_036273935.1 of Cyclobacteriaceae bacterium. Lineage (GTDB taxonomy): Bacteria > Bacteroidota > Bacteroidia > Cytophagales > Cyclobacteriaceae > ZC4RG29. Next base: position 3,373 of record DASUGQ010000293.1, read on the forward strand.
GCCCACGCGATCTTTTGATGATGTTAAACCTCTGGGTTGTGTGTTATGAAACTAAGAATCAATCGCCCCCTGGACGGGAAAATGAAGGCTATTGTGGAAAAGCGGAACAATAGACTTCGTGAATTTTTCTCCTCCAAAAA
>DASUGQ010000294.1:0-32504 GCA_036273935.1 Cyclobacteriaceae bacterium
GCACCGGTAGTCCCTGAATGGTGTATGTATTGTTCGATAATTCCATTGATTGAATAAAAGCCCCAAATATACCAACGCATTAATTTAATTTTGCGTCTTACATTTAATGAATGAAACTATTTTACAGGGAGGTTGGAGAGACTGGCCAGCCAATAGTAATCCTGCATGGCTTGTTTGGCTCATCGGATAATTGGTTTACTCAGGCAAAAATGCTGGCTGACAATCACAAGGTTTATTTGATAGATCAACGCAACCATGGCCAATCGCCTCATAGCGATGAATTTAATTACGATACGTTAGCCGACGATCTTCGCGAATTTCTGGTTTCGAATAATATTCTCAATCCGATTCTTATCGGGCACAGCTTAGGTGGTAAGACAGCAATGAAATTTGCCACGACAAATCCCGAATCATTAAGTAAGCTCATTGTTGTTGACATCGCTCCCAAGACATATCCCGTCAAACACGATGGGATACTGGAGGGATTGAAGGCCTTGCCAATTGATTCTATTAAATCAAGAAATGAAGCTGATCAGCTTCTGGCAGAGTACGTTGAAGAACCCAATGTTCGCCAGTTTCTTTTGAAGAATCTTCAACGCACGCCTGAGGGTGGATTCACCTGGAAAATAAATATTCCGGTTCTGGATCAGAACATAGAGTCGGTCGGAGAAGGAATAATCGGCTTAAAGAAATTTGATAAACCCACTCTTTTCATCCGTGGCCTTCACTCAGACTACATCGAAGACGCGGATATGGGATACATTAAAACAATTTTTCCCCAGGCCAACCTTGTAACATTGGAGACAGGACATTGGGTACAGGCGGAAAGGCCCGTAGAGTTTGTCGAAGTGGTTAATAAATTTTTAGCCGCATAGATGAAATTTCTATTTTCCCCTCTGGTAATTGTAAGCTTTATCGCAACCGGTCAGGTGAACCAGATTTGGGTTGATTTTAATATCCAACACAAGATCAACAGCCAGTGGTCATGGATCGGCGACGCCGGGGCGAGGTATATTATCAATCAGTCTTTAAGCGCCGCCTTTGTACGGGGAGGGGTTGTCTATAGCCCAAAACCAAACATTGAACTTTTGGGTGGATTGGGATATTTCCTTTATAATTCATCCGCAGCCGGGATAACCGGGCACGAATTAAGGCCCTGGGAGGGGCTAAGATTTAATTTCAAAATCAGCCCAGGAATAGCTTTCACTAATTACAGTCGACTGGAAGAGCGATTTATTTTGTCAGAGGGTTCAGATGACTTTTTTCTTCGGTTTCGAAATTTGACAGGACTTACGTTTACTGTTTTTCAGGCAAGTGATAAGTCTCACTCAATTTATACACCGATATCATTCGAGTTTTTTGAAGACATTAACAAGAAACTTTTTATCAATCGACATCGGATTTATTTTGGCATAGGTTACGCCTTTCAAAAAAACAAACTTGAAGTTCACTACATTTCTCAACGTGGCCGCCTGAATACTTCAGATGATTTCGAATTGACCGAAAACATTTACAGACTCCGTTGGTTTAGAACCTTGTGATGCTTCAGGCGCTAGTGTTTGAATTTACCGATCAGATATAAAATTATCGTGAGAATCACACTAATCAGTATGCTGGACGCAATAGGTATATAGATCTTAATGTTCTCCCTTTCAATTCGAATGTCTCCCGGCAACCTGCCAAGAAATGGAATTTTATCTGAATATTGTACGAGGATACCAACAACAATTAAAATCAATCCAATAAGTACAATAATTTTTCCGAAATTCATTTTGTTCAGACTTACATGATTTCAAAAGGTAAACTTATTCTTGTCCCCTCTGTCATTGCCCAAGAAACACAACACAAAGTTATACCTCTGCAGGTTAAGAATGAATTGAAGGACGTGCAACATTTCCTTGCTGAAAATATAAGAACGGCCAGACGCTTCCTAAGCAGCCTGGAAATTTACGAATCAATCGAGCCCCTGGATTTTAAAATTTTGAATAAAGAAACCAGGCGCGAAGAGTTGCCCGATTTGTTCCAGCCCATCTTTAATGGGCAAAACATTGGCGTGCTTTCCGAGTCAGGTTGCCCTGGTGTAGCCGACCCGGGGGCATTGGCGGTCAACTATGCCCAGGAACATGAGATCACAATTGTCCCGTTGGTTGGACCCTCATCCATACTTCTTGCGCTGATGTCATCCGGGCTGAACGGCCAGCAATTTGCCTTTCGTGGATATCTTCCCATTGAACCCAAAGATAGGGAAAAGGCGATCCGCGAATTTGAAAAGGAGTCCCTTCAAAAAAATCAAACTCAAATTTTCATTGAAACCCCTTACCGAAATTTTGCCTTGTTTTCAAGCCTATTGAAAAATCTCAAGGCAAACACCAAACTTTGTGTTGCTGTTGATTTAACGGGACAGAATGAATCTATCAGAACGATGAATGTTCGGGAGTGGCAAGCCAAATCGATTGACCTGCCGAAGCTGCCCGCCATTTTCCTTTTTCACGCCGGTTAACAAAAGTCTTAAGCGCCCATGATTTACGTTTTGTACAATTCTTATAACTTTGCGCACCCCTAATTATGGGGAATTACAATTTAAACAATACATCACTTTTATGCCTTACCTTTTCACTTCAGAGTCGGTATCAGAGGGTCACCCGGATAAAGTCGCCGATCAAATTTCTGATGCACTTATTGACTATTTTTTAGCGTATGATCCAGAATCTAAAGTAGCCTGCGAAACCCTCGTTACCACTGGCCAGGTTGTATTGGCGGGTGAAGTAAAATCAAAAGCATATCTCGATGTGCAAGACATTGCACGCGAAGTGGTAAGAAAGATTGGTTATACAAAAAGCGAGTACATGTTCGAAGCAAATAGCTGCGGAATCTTCTCAGCTATCCATGAACAATCTCCTGATATTAACCAGGGCGTTGAGCGCAAAAAGAAGGAAGATCAGGGTGCAGGTGACCAGGGTATGATGTTTGGTTATGCCACAAATGAAACGGATAGCTTCATGCCATTGCCCCTTGAACTTGCCCATTTATTATTAAGGGAGTTGTCGGTGCTTCGCCGTGAGGGAAAGGCAATACCCTATCTCCGCCCTGATGCAAAATCACAAGTGACCATTGAATATGGAGATGACGGCAAGCCAACTCGTATTGATGCTATAGTCATCTCAACACAGCATGATGATTTCGCAAAGGATGGCGTCATGCTAAAAAAGATCAAGGAAGATGTTATTAATATCCTGATCCCACGGATAAAGAAAAAACTACCTTCACGGGTTCAAAAGCTCTTCAATGAAGAAATTAAGTACTATGTAAATCCTACCGGGAAATTTGTGATCGGTGGCCCTCATGGTGACACCGGTTTGACCGGAAGAAAAATTATTGTGGATACATATGGAGGCAAAGGTGCCCATGGCGGCGGAGCCTTTTCAGGAAAGGATCCTTCAAAAGTTGACCGTTCGGGAGCATATGCAACAAGGCATATCGCGAAGAACCTTGTGGCTGCAGGTGTGTGTGATGAAGTCCTGGTACAGGTCGCTTATGCCATCGGTGTTGCCAAACCAGTGGGTCTGTACGTTAACACCTATGGAACGGCGAAAGTGAGCCTGACTGACGGTGAGATCTCCCGTAAGATTGAAAAGATCTTCGACATGCGTCCATACTTCATTGAACAGCGCTTCAATTTAAGAACGCCAATATACGCTGAAACGGCAGCCTATGGTCACATGGGACGCGAGAGCAAAATCGTTGAGAAGGTGTTCAACAAAGGCAAACAGAATGAAAAGAAACTGACCGTTGAGCTCTTCCCATGGGAAAAACTCGATCACGTGGAGGATGTAAAAAAAGCATTCAAGTTGGATTAAAAAAACATGATGTTATTTGAATAAGGCTGTCCGAAGAGGGCAGCCTTTTATATTTCGTTTAGATAAAATCAACAAAGCATGGTTCCTGATGATTTAAACAAGATTATTCGAGAAAGAAGATCGGTCTTTCAAAATGAGTTCAGTGGTGAAAAGGTAGATGATGCGATCGTCAATCAAATGCTGGAGAATGCGAACTGGGCTCCGACCCATAAACTTACCGAACCGTGGAGGTTTGTTGTTTTTACTGATGGTGGGCTCAGACAGTTTGCTCAGGTTCAATCCGATTATTATAAAAAGATAACGACCGCTAATAATACATTCAAAGAAGAGCGATATCAAAATCTGCTGACAAAACCCATGCTATCATCACACATTATTGTCGTCGGCATGAAGCGCGATGAAAAAAAATCCGTTCCTGAAATAGAAGAGATGGGTGCCGTCTTTTGCGCCGTGCAAAATATTTATCTTACCGCTACTGCTTATGGCGTAGGCTGTTATCTCAGCACTGGCGGCATTACATACTTTGGTGGCTCCCAGGAAATTTTCGGATTTGATAAAGAGGATAAGCTTATTGGTTTTATTCATATTGGCACTCCAAAAAATCCATTGCACGCTGGAAAAAGAAAACCAATTGACGAAAAGGTAGCGTGGGTACGATAGCAATTATTTCTTTTGCGCGATCACATAAATCAATCCGTTTATCACTTCACTATTGATAACAGCAAATGAATGCTGATTTAAAATCGCACGCAAGTAAAGTTCATCGATTCGAAGCTTTGAATACCAACTTGCCTTTTGTATCCATTTCCCCCTCTCCAATGTGTTAAGGATATCAAATACCTTCACGTAACCCGGAAAGTATTCCAAAAAGCACGAATGAATTCTTTCGCTGTCACTCTGGACTAAGAAGAAACGTTTTTCGTCTGCTAATTCCTGTGTGAGATCCCGGAAAGCGATCACCAGTTTCCCGCCGTGAATTAATTTTTCAGCACTCGTTTTGATCAAAGTCACGATTAACTGACGGTCTGAAAGATGCGTGATAGTGTCTCCCATACAGGTTATAATATCTGCCTTCCCGTCGAAGTCATTTAAAAATTTTATCAAATCCTGTTGATGAATTCTTATTGTCAGGTCACCTTTGTTCTTCATAATCTCCTCGATCAACTGGTCGTTAAAATCCACTGCTTCCACAACAAATCCTCGCTTAGCCAACGAGACCGATTGTAATCCATGGCCGCATCCCAGATCGATTGCAGTTGCCGTCTGCCCAGGCTCGATGCCATTTCTTATAAAAAAGAATTCCTGTTCCGTTTGCTTCGTGAGAAAATCACCTGACATCCAGCCATAGAACCCTCCTAAGTGATTCTCATAATGCTCTTTTGCGTTCATCTGTCGAAAATGTGGACACAATTTTGCTCTACGTAGTTCTTCTACTTCGGTTATTGTTTAAATTGAAAAAATTTTTTTTTATGAAGCCATTATTTTTTTTTCTATTGCTCTTTGCATGCAGTTTAAGGGGACATACCCAGGTAGTTGGGAAGCTGTTTCCATCAATGGAAGCAGAAACTGTTGAAGACAAAAAAGTCAAGCTACCTGACAACGTCAAAGGAAAATATACATTACTCGGGTTGGCCTATTCTAAAAAATCGGAAGACGAATTGAATTCCTGGTTTCAGCCTGTCTTTCAAAAATTCATTCAAAAAAACAAGGGCCTCTTTGAAGGCTTTGGCTACGACGTTAATGTATACTTCGTGCCGATGTTTACGGGCGTAAATGCTGCGGCAACCGGCACGGCAAAAAAGAAAGCCATGAAGGATATTGATCCCAATCTGCTTCCGTACATTCTGTTTTATAAAGGAGAATTAAAAACGTACAAGCAAGCTCTTGATTTTGAGAAAAAAGATACTCCTTATTTCTTCGTTCTTGATCCCGATGGAAAGATCATCCATGCAACATCAGGAAAATACAGTACACAAAAAATGGATGCTGTTGAGGAAGTCATTGAATAGCAGAAGCGCCGGCGAATCATGGATGCACTAACGCTCATCGGTCTGGCGCTCGCACCTGGACTCGCCATCGTACTTTATATTTATCTAAAAGACAAACACGAGCGCGAGCCATTTTTTCTATTATTTATCAGTTTCCTTTACGGGATCGTCAGTACTATCGTTACTTATGTAATTGCATGGCCATTCGATGCATTCATTTTTTTCGAGGCGAAGAGTCTGTACGATCAGTTTGTTTACGCCTTCTTCAAGGTCGGCCTGATTGAGGAACTCAGCAAATTTATTTTTATTCGGTTTGTACTCTATAAAAACAAAAATTTCAACGAGCCATTCGATGGCATCGTGTACGCAGTGATGGTGGGGATGGGATTTGCCACCTTTGAAAACTTCCTCTATGTTTTCCAATATGGTGTCGCTACCGGTGTGTTACGAATGTTTACTGCCGTTCCTGCTCACGCAATGTTTGCCGTTTTGATGGGATATTTTCTGGGTAAGGCGAAGTTTATCCATAACAGAGAATTGTACTATAGTGTAGTCGCGTTAATGGTTGCCACCATATTTCACGGAGCGTATGATTATTTCTGGTTCATCTCATTTGTTCCCGGCATTTGGATCGGAGCAATTATATCTCTCATTATAGCTTTTGTGTTTTCCCGTAAAGCCATTAGGCTGCACCAGCAAGCGTCACCATTCCTTGTTGCTGAAAAAGATCAAATTGACCCCACCTTGAAAAGTGACTAAGAATCATTAGGTTTATAGATAAACCCCATACTCATCAGGTGTTGCGCGAACTTGCAAAAAGACATTATGTAGGAATGGCCTCAACATTTCGTTATAGAGGTGAAGATCCGAGTCGAATTGAAGCGCTCAGTGATTCATGCTTTGCAATAGCCATTGGGCTTTTATTGATCTCAACAAAATCACCGGACACCTTTTATGAACTCCTGGATTTTACCAGGGACCTTGTTCCATTTGCATTATGCATAACCATGATCATGTGGGTCTGGTATCAGCATTTTATTTTCTTTATTAAGAAATCCAAGAGTGGTTGCCTACAACACTATACTTCTCCTGATTATTCTATTTTATGTTTATCCATTAAAATTTCTTGCAAAACTTCTTACTCAAATATATGGCTCATTACTGGGCAAACTCTTCGGCTTAACCATGCCCATTAATCACATATCAACCGAAGGAAGGAATTTACCCGAACTTATGATTATTTATGGGGCTGGCGTTTCGGGGATTTTCATTGTATTAATGTTCATGTATCGCTACGCGCTTAAAAACAAGGAAGAACTTGGGTTAAATGATATCGAGGTTTTTGAGACAAGGATCAGCATTAAAGCTAATCTGTTAATGGCAGGTATACCGATGCTTTCCGCCCTCCTTGCGCTAATTATAGGACATCCTGCTATCGCCGGAACAGTCGGTGGAATTACTTACCTTCTATACTGGCCGGTCATGACGATCTTCGGAAAGAAGACAAGTAAGCAACGGAAACAGATCCTTGAAAAAAGCACATCTATTGGATTCTCCTCCACTTCGTCCGGTTAAAAAAACCTTTCTTAATCAAGCCCACCAATTCTTTTGGGGACGGATCTATCCTGTAAATCATTTTCCCTTCCACCTCCAAAGAATCAACCTTAACTTCGCCGGAAAGCCTTCTTAAATGATCTTTGAAGTTTTTCTTCTCATTTTCAAAGTGAAGTAAGTGCATGTCACCATTCTTTTGAATTTGCAGGACCCGAAGAAACCATTGCGGTTTATCATAGATCGATGCGAAATAGTACCCTTTAAAATATTTCAGCACAAGAGAATCGCTGAGAAAGACCTCTTCCTTAATTGAATCCGCGCTACCGGCATTGGTGGGATGAATCTGATAACCACGTGAAGTGATGACCAAGGTGTCACTATCAGGACCCTCATCATAGGGCAGGTATTTACCTTGAAGTTTACGCGGCACTTCTGTAAGCGCTGTTTTTCCCTTCGGTTGTGGCTCATAAAAGGACACTTCCTTACAGGAGGTAAGAAGGAGACCTATTAAGATGGCTAAAAGACTTTTTTGCATCGCGACGACCCAACATCTTAAATGGTCAGGAATCGTACTCAAAAGATAATGAAATTTTACGCTCTAAGAATCTATGACCTTCTCAATATCCTCAACAAGGCTGTGGGCATCTGCCTTCCCGGGATCTGATTTTCTCGTAAGTGTTATCCTTAATGCCTTCAACCCATTAGCACCCGGTAATTCTTCAAGCTCGTACTCTTCAATTGCCTCTGTTATCAGGTCCTTGTTGAACAAGTAATTAAAATATTGTTTGTACTCTGTCGCAACTTTTGGCTGACTGTAGACGATCGCAATCTTGCCGGGTTGAGTTAAACGCTCCCTGGTATTTTTTATATAGGCCTTGTCGATCCTCTTTTTCACGATTTCATAACGTATGTCATAAGCTCCATCCACATCAAATCTTTTTTCGTCCTGACGGAAACTTATCGTCACCGGTTGATCGTGAACCAGGATGAGCTGTGTGACATCAAGTTTCTTTTTGAGGTCTGGTTTTAGCTTAGACAGTGCGTTGGATATGTTGCACATTAACAAAAGTTGCCACAACCTGAAGTTCCGGACGTAAAACTCATCAAACTTCTTATTCTTTACCAATGACTCTCCAACGTAAAGGGTAAATTCAACTCCGTCAGTTTTGTACTTTTCGAAGTAATGCGGGAATATTTGCTGTGCTGCATCATCAGCCTCATCAATTACACTACCGATCGTGTTGTTAATTCGACTTAAACTCTCTTCAAACTCTCTTCTGCGTTTATAGACTACGCCAAAGGTTGGGTCAAGGCTATTATTATATGCTGCAATTGAATGAGTCAGGGAAGAATTTGAACTAAAGTGATTGATAATCGGATTAACTTCTTTTCTCAAGAATTCTAGAACAGTGATCTCATCACCAGTGGCAAGATTATGATGGAGAGCAGTAAGGTTGCTTTCCGTTTTGAAAATCAACTCCTCAACAATGGGCAATGATACTTCAGCGTAAATTTCGCGGAGCAATGCAATGGCCATTTTCAGGTTCTCATAGAGGTCATCGAGTATCGCCGCATTTCGCTCCACAGAAGAGTTTCGTATATCGGTCAGGCCAAAGAAGGGAAAGACATTAGTAAACTTAATCTCCTCCAACGTCGCAGCCGGATTAGCCCTCCGCGTATTCATTAGGTTCACGCCAGCGTCAAAAAAACGCCATTGAACGGAGGGATGTATAGCTGTGCACTCTTCCTGGATCAGCGCCCTGACCTCCATTTCCATATCGGACTTAACTCGCTTAACAGCCATTGTGAACATCGGCAAAACGCTCTCGACCTTGGTCGCGCTAATTGGGTTGAGCTTCCCCGCTTGTGAGGAAGCCAATTCCAGCAGGCCGATTGTCTCATGTCCGTCAACCAAAGGCGCCAGCAGGACACTCTGAATATTGTTACTCAGTAAGCCGTCCTCAACTTTTGTTTTAAACGGATAGTTGGCAAGATTATCAATTGTGACGATTCGTTTTTCGGTCCAACTCCGCTCATAAATTGACCCAGCATAGTCGCACGCCATGGAAGGATTGTCCGTCAGGCTTTTCCAACAATCTTCATACCCACTGTTCAAAATTAAGTTATTGTTAGGGTCAAAATAGGCCAGACCCAACATCAGATCGGGCATGCTGAAAACGGATCGAAGTTTTTGCTGGATTACCTTGAAGCTTACAGGATTGACAACTGCGTCCTTCTTCAAAAGATCATATTTCATGGAAGAAACCATCTCTTCCTGTGTAACATCCGTCAGTCGGATAAGCATAAGACCCTGAAATTCAAAATCTTCAGGGCGAATGTATTTCAACCATAAATCAAGATCATAAATTTTTTCAGTCATGAACTTAAGCACTCCAGGGTCAATAAAGGCCAATTCACCTTTTGGAATAACCTCACAAAAGCGCATGTCTGAAACTACCTTATAAACCTTTTGCAAACCGGTAGCCTCGTCCTGAATTGTTATAAGGACTGGCTTGTTGAAGTCTGCATTAACATGATAGAATTTGTGCAAAATCAAGAGGCATGCCTGTATGGTTCGGCCCACCGATAGATTTCCCCCGGGAATGTTGACGGTTGCTGTTTCATCCAATGAATCAATTGAGACAGCTTTATTGAAAGCTGAGGTCGCATAAAGCGCCTGGCTTTTGAATGGAACCACGGCCGCAGCCATTTCAAAATCTTCAAGGCCAGGCGGTATAACCGCACTAATTAAGATTTCAATCAGATCCTTGTACTCGCTGAGATTATTTATGTCATCAATAGGCCCTCGAATTTCTGGTGCACTGGCCACTTTTTCAAGAAGCTGTGAGGCGAAGAATGGGGCCTTCCCTTCCTTGAGTTTTTGTTCCCAAAAGTCAATCAGCAACCTCAGATTTAAGGTGGAACGAAACGGGAAACGGTTTACTTTGGTAGAATCTCCTGTCATAAATCACTTCTGAAAAGCAAGAACGAGCAAATGACAAATTGGTTTTGGTTTCCAAGTCGTTTAACAAAGCAGAATATTTTTCGAACCCTTCATTTTCTTAACAAAGGATAATTTAGGTAAAAATTCCAACTCGATTTTCCCTTTCAGGGTCTATTCCACAAGGATTGTTTATTATGAATGCCAGGATTGTTGTATGGATATTGGTGATGATTTTTTTGACGAGCTGTGAGACATCAGTCGAAAACGATGGATTCTATGTTTTTTCAAGAGTTTACGACTTCAGTATCGATTCATACGATTGGCGTGGAGATTTCACTGAATATCCTGTGGGTGATTCTGTTGCCTATGAATTGAAATTCGACTACGCTGAACCTCCATCTAATTTAGGAAGTGGTAAAACATTGATACTGACGGGCAATAATCACAGCGACGATTTATTCATGTTCCTTAAAAAGAGGCTGACAGAATTAAGTCCAAACACCGAATATTCCATTTCATTTGAAATAAAGTTTGCTACCAATGTAAGTGCCGGGTTAGTTGGAATTGGCGGCTCGCCCGGAGAAAGCGTTTACCTTAAAGTTGGTGCAAATGCTGAGGAACCCACAAAGGTTGCATCGGACGGGTTTTATATTCTGAATCTGGACAAAGGAAATCAGAGTTCCAGGGGCGATGACATGATCATAATAGGAACGGTGTCGTCAAACAATGCTTATGATTCAAACTATGCAATCGAAACCCGCAATAACATAACTTCTTTCAAGGCTCGGACCAATCAAGATGGTGAACTTTGGATAATTGTTGGAACAGATTCCGGGTTTGAAGGACAGACCACAATTTATTACACCCGGATAAGTTTGGTGCTCACCCGTTCAGCGTAGCTAATCTTTACAGGACTCACCTTTTTCTTTTCTGCTTTTATCAAACCAGCTTTTCGATTTATCGTTAACTTGGCAATCCTTTAATCTTAACAGTATTCTTTATGTTTAAAATTCTACTTTATTCCGTGGCCGTGGCGCTCATCGTCAATACGTCGGGAAGAGCACAAGGGCTTGCCGGAAAGCTTAAGCAAAAAGCGAAGCAACTGGCCGAAAAGACCGTGGACAAGAAAGTTGATGAAACGGTTGGCGGAACCGATAACTCAGGAAGTTCGGGTTCCGGAAATTCGGGTGGCAATCATCCGTCAAATAACAGCGGAGGAGGTCTCATCAGCACGCCACCAGACGTAAAACAGAACCTCACAGACGCAGAAACTTCATACAAGTCAAAAAGTTATGGCGAGGCGCGCTACTCTGTTCAACAAGCAATGTTAGGTGTTGAACTTGAGATTGGTCATCAAATACTCAAGTCGCTGCCCGAATCAGTATCAGATCTGCCGATGCAATCCGACCAAGACCAGGTTACGAGTACCGGCTGGGGTTGGGTTGGGCTTACCATCAAGCGAGAGTATCTTAAAGGTGATAAGGAATTAACAACCTTAGTTGCAAACAATTCGGCCTGGATGTCGGCGGTCAATATGTACCTCACGAGCGGGGGCTATGCCCAGTCGACCGGCGGACAACAGAATTGGAAGCAGACAAAAGTAAAAGGCTATCGCGCAGTAATTGAATACAATGAAGGAAGTGGTTATAAATTAAGTGTTCCCGTAGGTCAGTCATCTCTCATTGTGTGGGAAGCGGTCAATTTCGCGAACGAACAAGAAGTAATGACAGCAGCAAATGCCTTCGACATTGACGGCATTAAGAAAATGTTAGGTGAACAATAAATAAGAAATTATCTATGAAAAAAATATTATTGACAATACTCACGCTCAACTTATGTGCTATGCTGGTTGCACAGGATTTTGACAAGCACCTTGCAACTGCGCGTTCATCCTATTCCGCGGGAAATCTTGAAGACGCGAGGTTTGCCATGCAGCAACTCTTGCAGGAACTTGACATTACGATTGGCCAGGAAGTGCTGAAAAAATTGCCAACTAAAATGGATGCCCTTTCAGTTAATCCGAAAAATGATAACGTTACAGCGAATACAGGATTAGCTGGTGTACTGATTCATCGCGACTACGGCACTGGAGAAAAGACAGCTGACGTTGACATCATGAATAATTCACCTTTGATTGCATCCTTGAATGCTATTCTTAGCTTGCCTTTTGTAGGTAATTCATCCGATGGTTCTCAAAAAGTCGTCAAGGTAAATGGCTACAAGGGGGTGCTGCACAAATATGAAAACACTGATACCAACAAGGCATCATACGACGTGCAAATTCCGTTTGGATCCACCCTCCTTACATTTAAAGTTGACGATACCAATGAATCAGAGATCCTAAAAATGGCCAACACTATTCCATTCGCTGAAATCGCGAAGATGGTGCAATAAAGTATTCTCAACGGTTTAGCGGGAGTCCATTGGATTGGACTCCTTTTATTGAAAATCTATAAGACGAAAGACTGACTCGATGAGTTGGTATAATTCAATTGATTTTCAGTTCGGTTTTGAAAGCCATCAGGTGATTTCTTAACGCTTGCTGCCAGGAAATGTCAGCGTCCCATTTGGTGCCCAGGAAAACATTTCCGGATTCAATATGCTTAAAATAAAATTTGTAGACGGGCATGTCCGCTGGAATATTTCTCAATTGAGGTTGTGTGGCATCTTGAGGATAGGTCACCGACACATAGGCACTTTCAGGTTTGCTGGTATCGTAACCCAAAATTTCTTTGGCAATTGATCCTTCCGTATGAACAAAACACAATACGTAGAGAAATCCCTTTTGCCGGAGCTCTTTCTCCGGGACCCCCGGGTCGGTGAACTTGAACTTAAATGGATACATTGAAAAAATTGACTCAAGATCCTTATCGATTAATTCGTCACCCGTTTTAGGAACAGCGAGTGGGTCCACTTTTAAATCGATAGCAAAGAATTCAGAACGACGTCCGCTGATAACTTGCACAGGCAAATTTGTTTCGGGATAGTCCGAGATTAAGAAGTTTCCTCTCGTTAAATTGCTGGAGGCTCGATATATTTTTTTTAGCAGCTCGGTGAGATCAACGTCTTCGGCAGTCCATGCCAACTGATTATTATCAATAAAGCTGTCTTTGCCATTAAAGCCGGTGATAAAAGTAGCATATTGATTATTGCTCTTGGAGAAGAAGACCAGGTTTGTAATCGCGCGCTGATTAAAATAATAAGCAAAAGCGTTTGATGCATCTCTCCCGGCCAACAACCGGTCCATTTCAAAGTAAGCCACAGCGTCTATTCCACTTCGTTGAAACGAATCCTGGACTTTCTGAAGCTCCTTTTCAGTCATCGAATTCGGATAGATCACTATTGATCGAGTTGAAAGCAACTTCTCTGGCATTGCAGATCCTGTTTTCAAGCGCCCCAGAAATGACTCTTCACTGTACGACAATTGTGCTTGAACTGAATGTACCAGGAAGAGAAGTATATAAGTGATGAAACGCAAGTGTATTGGTTTTAAACCCGAACGATAATATGCATCAATGTATTTTATATTCCAATAAAAAAACCCGTTTCATCTGATTTAACGGGAAAGGTTTGAAGATCATTCGAACGTGACTGACATTCACGACCGGTCTTTAAATCAAATTGATAGTTATGGAAGGGACAAATGATCTCCCCCAAATAATTTATCTTACCCTTGCTAAGCGATTCTCCATTATGAGAACAGGCGTCCTGCACTGCATAGAATACATCGTTGTGACGAGTAAGACAGATTCTTTTTCCATAAACGATTAGTAGCCTCGGCTTTTCGGATTGAATTTGCTCCTTCGCCTCAGCATCGCTCGTGAAGATTTTTATCCAGTTCATGGCAACTAACAACACATTGAGTTATAAAATCTTTATCTTGATCTTGTTTCAAACTTAGATATTACCATGACAAAATTCTACTCGATCATAATTCTGACTGGCGTCATCCATTCGTTTTCTTTCGCGCAGATAAATCCGAGACTGCAATCGAAAGTAAATGCTATGATAAGAGAACTCGAGCCAAAAGTAGTTGAGTGGCGCAGAGATATTCATCAACATCCCGAACTTTCCAACCGCGAATTCAAAACAGCTGCAAAAGTTGCCGGGCATCTCAAATCTTTGGGGATGGATGTGAAAACAGAGGTAGCACACACAGGAGTAGTTGCAGTTTTAAAGGGAGGAAAACCAGGCCCGGTTGTGGCGCTTCGTGCGGACATGGATGCATTGCCCGTCACGGAACAAAATGATCTGCCATTTGCATCCCGGGAGAAAGCAATTTTTAATGATCAGGAAACCGGCGTGATGCATGCCTGTGGACATGACGCTCATGTGGCTATTCTTATGGGCGTCGCAGAAATCCTGGCAAAAAACAGATCTGACCTTAAAGGGACAGTCAAGTTTATCTTTCAACCCGCGGAGGAAGGGGCGCCCGAGGGAGAAGAAGGTGGAGCAAAATTAATGATAGAAGAAGGTGTACTGGAAAACCCGAAGGTAGACGTAATTTTCGGCTTGCACATTCAGTCATTTTTACCACTGGGAAAAATAAAATACAGACCCGGCGGGATGATGGCGGCGACGGATTGGTTTACAATAAAAGTAAAGGGAAGACAAGCACACGGCGCATACCCATGGCGTGGTATTGACCCTGTGGTGGTTTCTTCCCAGATAATTATTGGTCTGCAAACCGTCATCAGCAGGCAGTCTGAATTGGTTAAGAATGCGGCAGTCCTGACCGTAGCGACGATTCACGGCGGGATCAGGAAAAATATTATTCCTGGCGAGGTGGAAATGTCAGGAACAATAAGGACGCTGGACACGAACATGCAAAAGGAGATACACGAAAGAATCATAAGGACTGCCACAAATATTGCTGAAAGCGCGGGGGCAACAGCGGAGGTTGAAATTGAAAAGGCTTTTCCAGTGGTTTACAATAATCCACAGTTAACAGAAAAAATGCTGCCAACCCTGCAGCGTGTGGCAGTCGAAAAAGACAATCTGATTTTTATGGATGCCGACCTGGGTGGTGAAGATTTCGCTTTTTACGGACAACAGGTTCCAGGACTGTTCTTCTATATTGGTGCCTGTCCTCCGAACGTGGATCCGGCGACGGCTCCTGTTCATCATACCCCTGATTTTATGATGGATGAAAATTGCATGGTCAATGGGATGAGCGCCTTGGTTAATCTGACGTTAGATTACATGTACTCGAAATAGAACGTTAATTCTATTCTACATAAAGCACCAACCCCTTTAGATACTCGCCTTCCGGATGAAAAATTGAAACAGGATGGTCCGATGGCTGGCTCAAATGTTCAAGAACCTTGACCTTTCTTTTTGATTGAATAGCGGAAGATACGACCGTATCATAAAACAACTGTTTGTCCACCACTTGAGAGCACGAAAAGGTAAAAATTATTCCGCCAGACTTTATCACCCTTAGCGCCTCGGCATTTAACCGTTGATACCCTTTCACCGCCTGATGTCGCGCCTCACGATGCTTCGCAAAGGCAGGGGGATCTAAAACAATCAGATCGTAGACATCATGTTTATCCTTCAAAAATTCAAAAGTGTCTGCCGCATAACTGTAGTTTGTAAACGGATCAAAACCATTTAACTCTATATTTCTCTTTGTCAGCTCAATTGCTTTTTCTGACGCATCAACGGAGTGGACACGCAACGCTCCACCGCGCAAGGCATAAACAGAAAATCCGCCTGTATAACAAAATGTGTTCAGTACGATTCTTCCCGGAGAATATTTCGATAATAACATTCTATTCTCACGCTGATCCAAAAAGAAGCCGGTCTTTTGCCCCCCTTCCCAGTCCACTAAAAATCTGTTCCCATGCTCAAGAATAATGTGAGGAACGGCACTCATTCCAAAAAGGTATTCCGCATCAACCTGGCTACGAATATTTCCCGGGAGCGTGCCATGACTCTTATAGAAAATGGCTTGCAGCGATTCGTTCATTACCTCCCGCAAGGCTTCAGCGATCGCCATTCTATCCATATGCATCCCCGAGGAATGAGCCTGAACTATTGCTACACCATCATAGAAATCAATAATCAAACCGGGCAAGCCGTCCCCTTCACCATGAACGAGGCGATAAGCGGAAGTATTCTCATTGGGGAGATTAGTTGCCCTTCGTTGACTCAAGGCACCGCTGATCTTTCCGGTCCAGAAAGAATCGGCTGGCAATTCTTTTTCAAAAGAAAGCATCCGAACCGCAATACTTCCCTTTTGAAAATGTCCGTAGCCAAGCACATTGTTTTTGCTATCAAAAACTTTTACCCATTGGCCATCTTTTGGGCCCCCCTCTATAGTTTTAATTGCGCCGGAAAAAATCCACGGATGAAAGCGGCCAACAGAGTACTCCTTGCCTTTTGCCAATCTAACGGCTGCATCAATCGAAAACATGAGAGCCAAGTAAGGCAAAAGCTCATGATCATACAACCTGGCCAATAAAGCAATACATCATAACCATGATGAATAAAACGATCCAAATGAAAAGTAATCGCTTCAAGCGCCGCATAGATTTTCTTTCAGAATCAGGCGATCTCGGATGGGTCCCAAAAACGTCAGGCATGGAATCAGCTTTACTTCTCAATACAGTGATTTGATAGGTTTGATATACTTAAAACGAAAAATTTTTTTTAGGGTGAATAGGAAAAATTAAAATACCGCAAATTGGGTTATCATAATATCCGAACCCTACGCCAGCCTCGAAGCTGCCCGAACGGAAGAAAACCGAGCGACCATCAAAACTTTAAACTCGGCCGACTCATCTTCGTATTGGTTAATGAACCAGGGTCAGAAAAAGCGGTCATAATGAAAGCAATTCAAAAAAGATTATGACAAAATTTCACGAGCTGTTCTCTCTGCCCGGTTTTTGTTTGTAAAAATCTAAAAGTTAAAGAGCTATGAAAAGATTTGCATCTTTTGTTTTGGCAGCTATTCTGGGAAGTGTCATCACCCTGGCTGCCTATGAATGGTTAGGCAAGAAGGAAAACGTGAGACTTGACTTTAGTAGTGGAGTACCAACATCAAAAGTTGCCTTCCCGGTTGACGAAAATGGGGTGGTAGTTCCCCTTGATTTCACAGCAACTGCTGAAAAAGTTACCCCTGCCGTGGTCCATATCAGGTCGACACAAAGTCAGTCCCGGTCAGCTGAATCACAATATTTTAATCCATTCCGTGATTTTTTTGGACCGGAAATGAGTCCTCAAATGGAAATGAGGCCCGCGCAAAGCACGGGCTCAGGAGTTATCATAAACGCCGATGGTTATATAGTCACAAACAATCACGTCGTTCAGGACGCCGATATCGTTGAAGTGACTTTGAACGACAACCGGTCATTTAAGGCAGAGGTGGTGGGAACCGATCCGGATACTGACATTGCCCTGATAAAGGTGAATCAAAAAGGACTGCCGAATCTGGCTTTTGTGGATTCAGACAAGGCCAAAGTAGGAGAATGGGTTCTTGCCGTTGGAAATCCCTTCAATCTCAACAGTACTGTTACGGCTGGCATTGTTAGCGCGAAGGGACGGAACATCAATATTATTGACAGAAGAACGGAACAAGGTAACTCTGCCATTGAGTCGTTTATCCAAACAGACGCAGCTATTAATCCGGGAAATAGTGGTGGTGCTTTGGTCGACCTGAGTGGTGGCTTGCTGGGCATCAATACGGCGATAGCAAGTCCAACAGGAGCGTATTCCGGATATGGTTTTGCTGTGCCCTCCAATATCGTCAGTAAAGTGGTTGAGGATCTGCTCAACTTTGGAGTAGTACAAAGAGGATGGCTTGGCGTCTCTATCCAGAGTGTTAACAGCGACCTTGTGAAAGAAAAGGATTTGGCTGTAAACGATGGAGCTTATGTTTCCGCTTTTGCAGACAATAGCGCCGCCAAGGACAGTGGCCTCAAAGAAGGCGACGTCGTGGTTAAAATTGATGAGACGCCCATTCACTCAAGTTCAGCATTGATCGAGTATATCGGACGTAAAAGACCGGGCGACAAGATAAGCGTCACCGTAAATCGCCATGGGAAAGAGTCTACTTACCCAGTTACGCTGAAAAATCGCGAAGGGAAGGAAACGGCAGTGAAATTGGAGGAGCGCACAGGATTGGCTGCTCTCAACATCACAGTTGAAGACGTCGATTCCTCCGTTCTAAAAAAACTCGACCTTAAAAACGGAGTAAAGGTTACGTCAATCGGCAGCGGTAAAGTTGCCCGTTACACTGACATGCGGGAGGGATTTATCGTCACAAAGGTCAATGACACGCCCGTTAAGACTGCCAAAGAATTAAATGAGATATTAAAGAATAAAAAGGAGGGAGAAATTGTTACCCTCTCTGGAACATATGAGGATTTCCCAAGAGAATTCCTATATTCATTCCGAATGTAGTGTTAAACCAATATGAAATTATGAGAAGACTTTTTAAGAAAGGCGAGCGCGTGAGGAGCAAGATTGATGGAAAAGTAATGGAAGTATTAAGGTACATTAAAAACAAAACAGTGGAGGTCATGTGGTTTGACCTGGAAAAAAAAGAAGTTAGGAAACATACCATAAACGAAGATAATCTCTCAAAAGCAGCTTAGTATTCATTGGCAGCTGCCACGGTTTCTCTCCAAAATGGCAATAGCCATCAGTGGGAAAGTTGTGGCAGCTTTTTTTGGTTTGATGTAATCATGTTGCGAACATCTCACAGCGAGGATTGACCTTGTCGATCCTCCGCTAACATATGCACTGCTGGATCTGAACTGGAGGTCATTGCAAGATTTGTAGCAATTTTTCCGGGAGCAGGAAAGTTGTTGCTCAGTTGACGAGACATTAAAAACTTCCTGAAGGAAAGAATTATTCAACCTCGTAGTCACTCATGGCTTCCTTTGATAAAAATTCAATCTATTGAAGGTAATATGCTTTCAATCAAGCAACAAGAAGTGCCCATTAGTAAACAACTCAGAAAGGAAGTACTCGAAAAGATCGTTAAAAAAAGCTGCTCAACAAGTAGCCTTTATCATCCGTAGGACGCGCTGATAAATTCTTTTACCTTTGTCCAGACAAATTTTCACTAATATCAAAAAGTTTGAAATACCCGCTTACTATCGTTCTTCCATCACCGGAAGAATCAAAGAGTCACGCCGGGTGAATGATCCGCGGAAGCAAGACTTTACGCCAACAGAGCTTGATTTTGGTCCCGTAAAATTTTACATCGCACGGCACTTTGGTTTTTGCTATGGCGTCGAGAACGCCATTGAAATAAGCTACCGTGCCGTGGAAGAGAATCCCGATAAACGTGTTTTTCTTCTTAGTCAGATGATTCACAACCAGGAGGTAAACAATGATTTACAGGCTCGTGGCATTCGGTTCATCATGGAGACCGATGGTACACAATTTATCTCATGGGATGATATTCACTCTGATGATGTCGTGATCATACCTGCCTTTGGAACCACGCTCGAAATTGAGCACCTCCTTCTTGAAAAAGGAGTGGAGGTACAGAAGTATAACACAACATGCCCCTTCGTTGAAAAAGTCTGGAACCGTTCAGAGAGATTGGGTACCGATCAGTATACCATTATTATTCATGGCAAACCCAGGCATGAGGAAACGCGAGCAACATTTTCGCACAGTTCAAAAAACGGAGCGTCTGTTATTATCCGGGATATTGATGATGCCAGGCGTTTAGGTAAATACATTATTGGTGATGAGACAAAAGAAGAATTCTATGAGGAGTTCGCCTGGAAATACTCTGAAGGATTTGATCCCACCCGTGATTTGCAAAGAGTTGGCGTCGTAAACCAGACGACCATGCTCGCTACTGAAACGCAGGCTATTGCCGACTATTTTAAGCATCTGATGATCTCAAAATATGGGGCCGAAAATCTCAGGCATCATTTTGCTGATACGAGAGATACACTATGTTACGCTACTAACGATAACCAGGATGCGACTTATGAACTACTGAATATAACTGCCGACCTGGCTGTCGTCGTTGGCGGATATAATAGTTCAAACACTTCGCATATTGTCGAGTTGTGCGAGAGAAAATTTCCGACGTACTTTATCAATTCTGAAAAAGAGATAAAATCGAAAGAAGAGATTCATCATTTCAACTATCACAAGAAACAAAAACAGGTTACTGTGAATTTCATTCCTGAAACAAGGCCAGTTAAAATTGTTCTCACCAGTGGCGCCTCCTGCCCTGATACATTAGTAGATCGGGTAATGATCCAGTTGCTTTCCTTTTTTGAAGTTGAAAAAACAATCGAACAGGTAATCCAAAATTATTGAATTACTATCCAGGACCTTTTCAAGTTACTCTCTACCATTGCATCAAGTACTTTCATATTCGCCACAGCGTCCTCCAAGGGTGTTGGAACAGGCGTGTTTTCGAGAATCCCTTTTGAGAAAGCGTCTCCCTGGATGGTGTACTGATCACAGATATCAAAAATAAATTCTTCAATCCCGGAAGTTGTTGCCAACCAAATTTTTGTTGGCTTATCAGGAGGTGCATTAAATGGAATTTCAATTTCAATACGGCCCGTGGTTCCGAAAATATTTACCCGCTGATAAGGAATCAATTGCGTCGAACACGTGAAGGTCGATGTGCCCCTGGAAAATTCCAGCATACCCGAGGCCAGGCGATCTGTTTTCATGGTCGGATCATCGTCAATCATTCCGTTCACACGCTTCGGTTCATCTTCGAATATGAACCTTGCCAGGGATATACAATAGCAACCAATGTCCATGAGTCCGCCGCCACCAATATCGGCTTTGTTCCGAATGTTACTTGTGTCAATATTAAAGTATGAGAAAAAAGAATGAATTGTTTTCAATTCACCGATGAGGCCACTCCTGACAAGTTCTTTTGCCTTCTTCCATTGCGGGTGCAGCCTGTACATAAAGGCCTCCATTACTTTCAAGGCTGGAAATTTTTTTGACGTCTGTAAGAGTTCCGCCGCTTCAGCAGTTGACAGTCCTATTGGTTTTTCGCACAGTACATGCTTACCCGCTTCCAATGCTTTAATAGTCCAGGAAACATGGAGGTGATTTGGCAAAGGATTGTATATCGCCTCGATCCCGGGGTCACTCAACAATTCTTCGTATGAGCCATAGGCTTTGTCAATGTTCAATTTTGCAGCAGCAGCTTTTGCTTTGCTTACTTCGCGCGATGCAATAGCTCTTATTTCACAATGCCGACCCTGTTGCATGGCCGGAATAACCTTAGTCATGCCAATTTTTGCTGTGCTAAGAATTCCCCATTTGATCCTCTTCTCCATGGCCAGAATAAAAATTTAGATGAGTTAAATTACTTCTGCTTCCTCCTCTTTTTTTTCTTTTTAGATGCCAGAAGCTTTGCGTTTTCTTCTTTAATGGCTTTCAGTTGCGCATTAAGTTCTTCCACTTTTCGCTGTTCGTACAGGAGTTCCCTGGCATAGTATTCCTCCGTTGAATTTGGCGCTAATTTTCGCTTCAGTTGCATGATCCGTTCATACGATTGATCAATCCTTTCTCGCGTGATGACGCCGCGCATTACATAATCCTTGATAACCTGATGAACGCGATCAACCGTTCGCTCTTCACTCCCTGTAATGTTATTTGAAAAAGTCATGATATCAATGCCGGCCAATATCGCTAATCGAATTGCTTCCTCCAGACCATAATGTTTCGTGATGGCCTGCATTTGCATGTCATCAGAAAAGACCACCCCGTGGTAATCGAGTTCTTTTCTTAACACACCAGTTAAAATGTTTGAAGAAAGTGTACCCGGATTTCCGGCAGGATCCAGTTTCCGATTCACAATATGAGCTGACATGATTGCGTCTACATCTCCTGACTCAATCAATTCTCTGTAGGGCTCTAATTCCCGATCGTCCCAGGTGTTCGTTACATCCGCGATGCCAAAATGTGTGTCTGCCTGAGAACTTCCATGTCCCGGAAAATGCTTCAACACCGTAATGACCCCAAGCTTTCGATGAGTTTGAATAAATTCACGGGCCATTAATATTACCGTATCTTCATCAGCTGAAAAAGAACGGCCATTCTTTACTATGACCGGGTTGGAGGGATTTGATGCAAGGTCGACCACCGGTGCAAAGTTTACATTAAACCCTAAACCAAATAGTGTTGCGGCTGTCGCTTCACCGTAAAACCGAACTGAATCTAACGTGCCAGCTGACCCCATTTCTTTCGCCGTGATAGATCGGGGGAATCCATACTTATCCTTCAGTCTGTTTACCTTTCCACCTTCCTGATCGACTGCAATAAAGAGCGGCATTGGCGCCGCATGTTGATAAGTCCACAATATTTTTTTTAGAGCAATAAATGAGTTAGTCTTAGGAATGTTTTTCTCAAAAAGCAAAATTGATCCGACCTTCCCTTTCTGAACTTCGTCCAAGACTTTTGCGTCCACTTCGGTCCCCGGATATCCGATCATGATCATCTGGCCGATCTTAATATCAAGACTATCTGTTTTTTGGGCCAGCGACGGGAAAATGAGAATCAACAATGAGAGACAAAAAAGATATCGCATTTTATCACCTAGTTATTATCACGAATTAAGGTTAAGATTTCCTCCATGCGATTTCTGATCTCGCGGATAGGAGCGGTGAAATTAGTATTCATGAATGAAAAAATTAGGGTCTTTCCTTTTTTTGTGATGAGATATCCGCTAAGGCAATGGACATTGCTCAATGATCCCGTCTTTCCAAAAATATAAGGCTTGTCCGCTTTGTATGAATTCTTGATCGTCCCGGCGACTCCACCTATAGCCACAATTTTAAATAGTCGCTCTCTTGGAATCATGTCATATATTTTATCCCAAACCTTCACGACTGATCGGGGTGTGAATAAATTGTACCGAGACAGCCCCGACCCATCCCTCCACACAACCTTGTCGGGCAAATCCTGCAGATAATTTTTTGTAACATAATTTATTGGCCCTTCCGGCTTGAGCGTGTCCCCAAGCACACTGGCACAAACAATCAACAATTGCTCAGCAATGAAATTGTCACTCTCCTGCATCATCACTTTGTAAAGCGAATCTGAAGGAATACTGTAAATCGTTTTAAATGAATTATTCGATCCATTTGAGATCGGTTTTACAACCCGTTTTAAAGTGTCAGACAAGAGCCTTGCCACCAAAGAAGAGTCTGTTATAAAAGGCCTGGTCCATTTTGATGTGGTATCTCTTCCAGGAAAGTAATATACGTTGTTGGAGATGGGAGAACGGTCGGCATTGGACCTTTCCAGGGTATCTCCAACGGACACAAAGGTTTTGAAATAAGAGGGTGTTACTTTCAACTCGTTATTAATTTTCCGGATTTTAAATGTATTTCCGAAAACAGGAAAAGGCGACCGTTCACTTGAAAAGGTGAAGTTATAGTCTTCCCACGACCAACCCGGACCAAAGTGTGTTGTGAAATACTTTGGTGATAAATAATAAAGGTTGCCACGAATACTGCTCAAGAAATTAAACACTCGACGGTTATCAAAAACATTCTCGTATAAAAAAGATGGATCTCCTGTTCCCCAAAAGATCACGGAGTCGCCGCTCTCACTGTAGTGAAGGGCCGGAATTGAATCCCCAATAATATTTAAGCTGGCAAAAAGTGTAAAAATTTTTGTATTAGAAGCGGGAGTAAAGTAGCGATCGCTGTTGTATTGGTAAAGGGTCTTCTTCTTCTCCGGGTCATAAAGCATGAAACCCGTATGGTCGCGGAATTGATTTTCTGTTTCAATAAACCTTTTGCTGAGCTGTTTCTTCGAGACTGGGGAACAAGAGGCCAGAAGTAATTGAACCGATACTAAGAGAATTAACAATCTTTTCATGCCTGATTGGCGAGATAGCGTTCAAGGAGGACCTGTCTGTGATGCAACATATGTCCGGCAATAATGTATCCAAGATTCTTCACTGAAACTTCAACATTATTTGCCGAACCCTTTCGATTAAGCATCTCGGGAGTGAAGCTTCGGTAGAGGTCGATCGAGGCTGCCCTCAGGTTTTTCATTTCGTCGGTTATTTGCTGAAGCGTTCTTGCATCGGCATTTGCTTCGGGTGCGTAATCATTTTCTTCAAAACCGCTGAGAGGTGTTTTATCATTTCGCGCAAAGCGAAGCGCCCTGTAGGTAAAAATTCTTTCGGCATCGATAACATGACATAACACTTCTTTAATGCTCCACTTATCGACGTCATAGCGATATGATCCCTTTTCCTCTGTAATTGACTTCACCGTGTCCAGCAGGGCATTCAGTGATTCATAAAGGGCATCGTCTATTTCAAGATCCTTTACCTGCTCAGCATATCTTCTATAGTAGGGCGGGAGTGACTCCAAGTCTGGTTGCATAACAAGGTTGACAATAGATTTAAGCTAAAGTAACGGAGTCTTGGCTAATGGCAAAAACAAAGTTGAATTACCAAGCGAATTGCCGGCGCATTAGATCCTGTGAATAAATTAATACGATTGCGCTTACAGGTTCGGCAGGATGATTCTGATCTCAGTTCCCTCACCATATGTACTTTTTATAATGATAGAGCCGTTAACCTTTTCCACAGCCTGCTTGACAATATACATCCCCAAGCCTGACCCCTGTGACCGATCGGTTGCCCGGTAAAACATATGAAAAATTTTATCCATGTGTTCTTTTTGAATGCCAATGCCATTATCCTTAAATGAAAGAGATGCGGACAGGGAGTTGATTTCAATATTTATTCTGAGATAACTTTTAGCTTCCGGATTATAATACTTGTACGCATTCGAAATAATGTTGCTGGCGATAATATTGATCAGCAAAGCGTCATTGTTAAAGGGAATCTCTTCATTCCTGATTTTTAGTTGCACTTTTACCCGTTTATAATTATCAAGATTCTCGAGTTGTTGGATGGCGCCAGTTATTACGCTCCTGAGATCGAGGCGTGTTATTTTAATTTCTCCCCGGTTGACACGTCCGTAGTTAAGCATGGAGTTAATAAATTCATCCAACCTCTTAATCCTTCCTTCAATCATGGTGAGGTATCCATGCAGATTGTTTTTCTCAGGATCAAGATTTGCCAGATTGACCAATCCGAGGATGGAACTCAACGGTGAGCGGAGGTCGTGCGAAGTTTTGTACATTAATTGATCCAATTCAAAGTTCCGTTCAGACAATTGATCCAAAGCTTGCTTCAATTCTTCTTCACGCGACGCCAACTGCCAGTTTTGCTGCGTGAGCTCTTCATTTAATGCGCGCAATTTTATCTCCGTCAATTTTCTGTCGGTTATATCTTCTGCAAAAATTGTGATCCCTGTAGGCCTGTTTTTCTCATCACGAATGGCATTCAATGCCGCCTTAAGGACGGTTTTGTTTGGCAACTTCACTTCAGCGAAAGCCTGGCCCAATTTTAAAGCTTTCTTGATTTCACGATTGGCCATCGGAATAAGCTCTTTTGGAATCACATCAAGAAGATTGTCACCCACTTTTATTTCCTTGCCAGTCAATTGTCCAATTGTGTCCGCATGGGCCCGGTTGAACATGGTGTAGTTCTTCCTGAGATCCAGCGCGACAATCTGATCTTTAGTACTTTCAATTACCGACCTGAGCTGGGCGTTAATTGTTTTAATCAAATCTTCGAATCGCTTGCGCTCGGTGATATCCATGATAAAACCGATAATGAACTTTTCACCCTTATCATCAACAAAGCAGCTTTTCGTTGTAATGACCGTCCTGACTTCGCCCCTGTCCATGGGTATTAATTCCTCCGCTGTAATCGTGCGTCCTGTTCTGAGTACATCATTGTCTACTTTCCAAATCTTGTCAGCAAGTGATTTTGGTACAAAATCATAATCTGATTTTCCAACCACAGATGAAGCTTCCCGCCCGCGAAGAAAAGCATTGTTAAAAAGAATCCAACGGTGCTCTTTGTCCTTTACAAAAATTGGTGCCGCAACTGTATTAATTACGTTTTCCAGAAAGTTGTGGGAGTTGAGGAGGCCTTGTTGCGCTTCTTGTTGTCGTTCTGCCGTTTCTTTTTGTTCTGTAATATCTTTTAAATTAACGGCAATTGCTGCTACAGTTTGAATATGTAAAAGATTGGTGAGGCGACTTTCTGTCCATACGTATCGTCCATCACCGTTTCTTACTCTTCTTATCAGTGTTTTGCTGTTACCTTTTTTTGATAAAACCTTCTTAAAGACATCTTCAAAAGTTTTTTGATCGTCCTTGTGGAGAAGGCTTTGGATTCTTTTACCCTCCAAATTGATTTTACTGTTTAAGATTTTCTCAGCGACAGAATTAACCTGTTTTATCACACCTTTCGCATCGCATAAGATGATCCCTTCAAAGAGATTTTGAATGCCCCCGCGTTCCAGCGTCAATTTCTTGTCATGATTATTTTTTTTAGAATTCATCAAACCGTTTTGGCTACCTTTGGAAGTGAATCATTAAGAAAATTTTTTTTGACTTGAGTCCATAGCTCATCTGACGAAGTTCACTTCTTACTTTTTTGTTGTCTGTCCAATTCAGCAATTACGTCAAATAATTTACTGTTAGAGCCCATCGATCTAAACATCAGTTTTCTCAAGAAACCTTCAACAGGTAAAATAATCAAGGCAACAATAACCTGGATTAAAAAATCGATCATGGGGCTCGAATTAGTAAAAAAAGAAATTCCAATTATGGTCTGGATAAACTCAATCAGCAAAATAATTGTCAGTAACGAAAGCACTCTGCTGATTAAGCGATACCGGACGCTCAATTTAAAAGAAAGCAGAACTAACAGGGCGAATATCGTAAACTCCATGGCGTAGAACCACGGAGTTTTCCAGTAAGGCGGTTGGACCATGAACACCAGTGGATCGAGCTCACTAATTTTGCCGAACATGTCTCGCGATTGAACACGCAATGTGTAGTTCCCCAATGGAAGATAGCTGAAACTAATATGGTCATTTCTTCTTGACCACTCTGACCACGATTCATCCATGCCATTAAGAAGGAAACGATATTCAAGAAGCGGGCCGTCGATGAAGTCCGCCTGACTGACCACTATCTCCAGGGTACCATTTTCCTGACTCACGGTTTGGCGTCTTCCACCCTTGAGGGCTGCGCCATTTTGAGTAATAGATTTTAGAAAAAGCTTAAATGGAGACGAATCTGACATCGTGCCATTACTAAAGAACTTATACAGGCCATTGTCTCTGTTAATGATCCAAAAATTTTCCGGGTGTTCGTCCCGCGCAATGAAACGAATATCATCGCATAGGTTGAGCATTTGAATGGTTTTGTTCGGAATCGATTCACCCAAAACATTCCAACTATGTCCATCATTATACCAGAGCACCCTCGAGAAAGCAAAGTAAGTGACTGGGGCCGACATTGAATCGATTTTTGTAATCAGATGGCTTTCCCGATTGTAGTTATAAAAACCATTTGCATTGATAAATACGGGTTCATTCTTTAGATAAAATCCGACCGTTTTTGAAAAGTTCTGATTATAAAACGGTGGAATTGAAACGACAATATTGTCATCACTTCCTTTTATGTGATAGATATTTTCGACACCGCAAAGCCACAGATCACCGAGGTCATTCTGAAACGCAAAAGAGATTTGATCATCAATGCCTAATTCATTTTTAGTTTCCCACTTCTCATTTCTCACAATCAGAGTTAGAACGCGATCATCGTAAGTTGACACGATCAGGGTAGTATCATTAACCGAGTAAAGGAAACGAATCGGCTTGTCAAGGATATTTAATGATGCAAGGCCATTCACTTCAAACAATCCATCTATTCCGCCCGCTATCAACTTGCCGTTTGCTATCACAACATTGTTCACTTTTGCACCTATTCCCCCCACTCCCTCATACTCAAATTGCGCTGCACGTAGCACTTTCTTTGTTCGCCTTAAACGTTGAATGATTATTTCGTGGTCGGACAATTGTGGTTTGAAATCAATTGCGGGCACCACAGGATTTGATCCCGGGGTTTCACCGGCCGTCTCACGAACACTTTCGTCAACTTTACTTTTCCTCCGTAGAAATCTAAGGAAGCCACTTTTCTTTTTTCTTGACCCTTCGGCAGTCGGGTCTTGGGATTTAACTGGCGGGGAGGTGACTGGATTTGTTTCATTACCCGGCGCAACTTTTTGACGCAAAGCGTTTCGCGCAACGGCGACGTCTTCATAATAAATCACTTCATCGTAAGTTTCTCTCTTATTGAGTTTAAACAAACCTAAAGATGTTCCAACATAAACATCCTCATGAATGGACGCGGCGCAAAGCAGATTGCCTTTTAAATTATCATAGCGACTATAAGACCGAAAGGGGACAAAAGGTGCAATTCGCGTAAAACCATAGTCATGCGAAACCCACACGTTATTGTTTTTATCGGCAAGGAGTGAGAGTACCTCATTGTCGGGAAGACCTGTGCTATAATTTATGATCTCGGATGTTGAGCCATTATGGATGTTAATAAAAATTACCCCACCTCGCAATGTCCCTAGTGCAATCAGGTCATCATTCACCCAGACGCCATCAATGAGCTCGCTTGCATTTATGTAATCCCTCTCTTGGATTTGCACCTCGCTAATTTCTAATTCGCGTGTGCAAAGCAAAAGTCTGTTTTCAGAAGTACCAACGAGGTATTGGTTGCTCGTGCCTGATGAAAATAAGACGCTGCCTTCGAAATGGATGCTCGGTTCTTTCAACTGAAGCTCGTTGATTTCAAAAGAATGTCCCAGGCTGGTTTGAACGAACGGTACGTTAAAGATTTCAAAAAGTGAAGTGAACGACGCTTCCCTGGCAGCAATTGTTTTAAACGACTTATCACTATAGATAAAAATTGCGTCGTCGTTCATGAAATATACCTTATTTCCCAAGGCTAAGGCCTGGTATACCTCCCTGCCAGTTGAATCCGATAGTAATTCAGAAACTACACGCCCAGATTTCTCACGCTTCAATCTGCCAAATCCTGTTGCGCCTGACCAAAAGATTTCACCGCTCTCAGTTATCTCGACTGCATAAACTGCTCCGCCACAATTGATGAGATCCCAATTTTTTCCGTCATAGGTAAGCACACCCGAACGAGTTGCGAAATTAAGAACGCCATTGTAGTCTTGGAGCATATCAAAGGCAACATGGTCAATACCCTTATCGGCTGGGGAATGATTGGTTAAAAAAAAATGCCCATCCTGAGCATAGCCTGCAATAATAACAAGCTGAAATAAATAGACTAAAAAATATCTCATGATTCGAGATGGTATCCAAATTTAATAATTGCCACAGCACAAACCTAATGAACGGGCGACCTGACTTAACTGATACGGCTCCAGTTAATTGAAGATTTCTTTAAAGATTGAATCTGTGTTCTAATTGGCAAATTTTCAGGGTCTCGAAGATCAGGGTCCTGGTCCAATATTCTTGCAGCGGTCTCTCGGGCGCTTTTCAAGACCTCGCTATCCTTCCCCAGATCTGCAATTAATAGATCCAACACACCACTTTGTTGAGTACCCATTAAGTCGCCTGGGCCGCGCAACTGTAAGTCAGTTTCAGCAATTTCAAAACCATCATTTGTTTTTACCATCGTGTCGATTCGTCTTTTTGAATCTGTCCCCAACTTAAACCCAGTCATAAGAATGCAATAGGACTGTTCCGCTCCCCGGCCCACTCTGCCGCGTAGCTGATGTAACTGAGACAGTCCGAAACGTTCAGCATTTTCTATCACCATTACAGAGGCATTAGGCACATCCACCCCAACTTCAATTACGGTTGTGGCGACCATGATTTGAGTTTCGCCGCGGGCAAATCGATTCATTTCATAATCCTTTGCCTCGGGCTTCATCTTGCCGTGGATAATACTCAAAGCACACTCAGGAAACGCTCTCGAAATACTTTCGTACCCGTCCATCAGGTGCTTCAAATCGAGTTTTTCCGATTCGTCGATTAAGGGATAAACAACGTAGACCTGTCGTCCAAATTGAATTTGCGTTTTAAGAAACTTATTCACTCCCAGGCGATGCGAGTCAAACCGGTGCATCGTCTTTGTTGGCTTCCTACCCTTTGGCAGTTCATCAATTACTGAAATTTCCAGGTCGCCGTATAATGTCATAGCCAAGGTCCGCGGTATAGGCGTTGCTGTCATGACGAGGATATGAGGATAGCGGTCAGCGTTTTTTTGCCAAAGTTTGGATCGCTGCGCCACGCCGAATCGATGTTGTTCATCTACAATTGCCAGTCCCAAAAAATTAAATTGCACTTCGTCCTCCAACAATGCGTGCGTACCCACCAAGATTTTAAGATTCCCACTTCTTAAATTTTCATGAATTTTCCTGCGATCACTTCTTCTTACGGAACCCGTCAGAAGTTCGACAGACACATTCATTTCCTCAGCGTAGCGACGAATGGTATTGAAATGTTGCGCAGCTAGAATTTCCGTCGGAGCCATGAATGCACATTGTGCGCCGCTGCCAATTACAACGAGCATGCAAATAAACGCTACGATCGTCTTACCACTCCCGACATCTCCCTGAAGAAGTCGGTTCATTTGACTTCCCGATTTCATGTCATAGTAAATTTCTCTGATGACATTCTTCTGCGCATTTGTCAAGTCAAAGGGGAGATGCGATTTGTAGAAGGAATT
The DNA here is from genome assembly GCA_036273935.1 of Cyclobacteriaceae bacterium. GTDB lineage: Bacteria > Bacteroidota > Bacteroidia > Cytophagales > Cyclobacteriaceae > ZC4RG29. The sequence goes on from DASUGQ010000294.1 coordinate 30,960, forward strand.
GAGTAAAGTAGTGTCCTTAAAGACAAATCCTCTAAACTTATCTTTCCTCACGAGCTTAAGTTTAAGCAGCCTTAGCTGTATATAAAACAACTCTTCAAACTTCAATCGCCGTTGAGCCTTTTTAAGAAGATCAAGGTTTTCCGGAAAATGAATATTGAACAGCGCATCTCTTTTGGGGATGAGATTCTGGTCTTTCAGCAAATACGATGGCAATGTTTCCCTTACCTTGTCAGAAGACAACTTCAGCAACTCACGAATGAGCCGGGATATTGCTTTGCTATCCAGGTGACGAGCTTTAAGTCTTTCTGTTAGTGAATAAACCGGGTGAAATGTACTGTTATGCTCTTCATTCAGAGACCATACCTCAATTTCAGGATGGGCAATGTTGAATTTCATTCCGTATCGGGTCGGCTTGCCAAAGACCACATAGTCAACTCCCGGTTTCAGTTTATCATTTATCCATGCGATTCCCTGGAACCAAACTAACTCCATTTCAGATGATCCATCCTTGAAAACTGCCACCATCCTTTTTCTGCTGCCTGCGCCTATCACTTCCTTTCTAATAATTCTTCCTTTCAACTGAACATAGGGCATCTCATCATTAACCTCCTTTATTTGATAGAACCTGGTCCTATCTTCGTAACGAAATGGATAATACTGGATCAGGTCGCCATAGGTGAAAATAGAAAGTTCTTTATTTAACAGTGAGGCCCGCTGGGGGCCCACGCCTTTAAGAAATTCAATAGGGGTTTCAAAATATTTTGTCATCCGTTGAGGCAATGTTAAAAAATAGATGTGTGTTTACATCGCCGACAACAATTTGTGCATAAATTGTGTTGAGCTTTTATCCCAGCGGTTACTTCGTGCCAATAAAGTGTTATAAACGCAGGTACATCGTCTCTCATGGAAAATCCTAAACTTTATAAAGGCATCGAGTACGTTCAACTTGATGAACTTCCCGAAGAACAGCAACTGCGGATAAAGGAATCCTTCAATGAAGGCTTGTTTGTAAAGATTCTTGTCAATGGGAAGCTTTGTGAAGATTGCATTTTATATAAGGATTATTCTTACTGGTTTCATAGCGTTTTCATTGTATCAAATAATGGGCACCAGGAAAGAGCTGTTCGAATAACTTCAGCCACACCTATTAACAAAAATGACAATTAACCCGGCGTCAAGGGCGATGATTAAATCATAACTCAACTTGTTTGTCCTGCCGGCGCTCTCTTTTCACCCCTTCTAGTATTATTTTAGCAGGTGTAACAACTCACCTAATCGCGCACAGAAAAAGTACATGGTTGCTCATGAGAATGGCTGCCCTGATTAACATTTTTTCAATGTTGCCCCACTTGATGAAAGAATTGAATAAAAGTTGTCCACAAAGAAATGATTGACTAAATCTTTCGTAATTAATTGTCAATCTGTGCATTATGCTATAACATTAGGGTAATGTGGATAAGTATCAAAATTTGTGGAATTCTTTTTTACGCAACTATTGTATACTATTAAGTATCTGAATTTTAACGTTTTCTTACAAGCCTTAAG